>JANYDN010000396.1 GCA_025363585.1 Verrucomicrobiota bacterium
ATCGTTTCATGGATGGGAAGCGTGGGATGCCAGGACCGGACGGGCCGGGGCGAAGGCGGTTATATGAAAGGAATGGCCGGCCAACCCGAAAACCGGACATCGCGAGGAAGGCGAAATGGATTTCACGCCAAGGCAATCCAAGAAAGGCCAAGGGGCGTCCGCGGCGAGATGCAGCGCGGCCGTCCTCGGCTGCGGTAGCCGCGGGCGTCCCGCCTGCGCTGCGAGCGAGGAAGGATGGGGAGTGGCGTAGGGCGGCCGTCCTCGGCTGCACACTCCGAGCCGTCCCGGCTCGATGGAGGGTTGACCCACAGCCTGGCTCGGGCGAGGACGCCCTCGTTTTGCGCAGGCGAGGACGCCCGCTCTACACTCGCCGGGCCGTCCGGCTCGGGCGAGGACGCCCGCGGCTACGACACGCCAGGACGCCCGCTCTACGGCACCAGCGTGGCTCGGAAAAATCCAGTGCCGGATCCCGAGGATCCCGACGCCGGTTCGAGCGTCATCGCGCCGGGAACCACCGTGTTGGTCGCTGTAGGCGTCCAATGTATAAGATCGACCGACGCATCCAGTCGGTAGCGGCGCCCGGCCGGCAGGTTGAGATCGACCCGGTATTTTCCGTCCTCCACGCGCGCGCGGCCCAACGGCGGGATCGTCTGCACCAGCGCCTCGCAGTGATATCCCCCGGCGGCGTGCCGGTTCACCAATTCGGTGAAGGCCGCCTCGGACCGGTGCGCCACGAACTCCCGAAGCAACGCGTCGTCCGTCATCCGTTTCCCATAGTATGGCCGCCGGGCACCGGACCGGACAGGGAAGTTTCGCGGTGCCTTGAACAACGATGCCGTGGGAAACAAATTGGGTTCTCGCACCCCTTTCCGGGCGAGGAGCGACGAAGGCGGGGAAAGCGGTGTCGCGGCCCCGCAAACGCGCGTGCGCGTCCATCCGCTTGTAGGCCGGGTCTCCTGACCCGGCGTTGTGGCGACCGGCAACCGATATCCATCGGGTCGGAATCCCGCGGTGGAGCGCCGCGTGGGGGCACGCGGCCTACACGCTGGCGCGCTTGCGCAAACGCGGGGCCTTGCCACCGCGGTCCGAAGGCGCGTCGCGCCCCGGCTTTGCACTTGTATCGGTGCGTTCGCGGAACACCATGGCCACACACCATTCCCATGAAACGCATCCTCGCGCTCCTCGCCACCGTTGTCTTCCTCGCGTCCACCGCCTTGGCCGACGATCTCGCCAAACTCGAGGGCAAATGGACCACCAAGAAAACCCGGCCCGACGGCCAGACCTATACGCAGGTCATCGAGATCAAGAAGGACAAGTTCACCTTCAAGGTCCTCCGCGCTTCCGATGAACTCGCCTTCTTCGCCGAGGGCAAGTTGAAGACCGAGACGATGGCACCTTTCAGCGTGGTCAAGATGACCGAGATCAAGGCCGGCCGCACCGAGGCGGACACCCAGTCGGTCGACGACGACCGCGTCTCAATATACCAACTGGCCGACGACACCTGGACGCTCGTGTCGAATCTGGACAAGGAGCGCGATACCCAGAAGCCGAGTCTCGATGTCTATACCCGGGTGAAAAAGTGAATCGCCTTCGACCGGCGGCGGCCGTGTTGCCGTGAATGAGTTGCGCTTGGTTTGGTGGTCGCTTTTCCTGTCGGCACTGGCGCCGCTGACCGCGAATGCCGCCGATTGGCCGCAGTTGCAGCACGACGCCGCCCGCACGGGTCGGACGCCGGACTCGGTCGCGCCTCCCTACCGCGCCCGCTGGATCTGGCTCGGCCCCGGCCGCACGCTGCGGAACCGCGACAGTGTCCCCGGGTGGCCGGACGACCTGCGTGCCCGCGACGGATATAGCTATCCCAACATGCCGGACGCGGTCGGGTTCACCATCGCCGATTCCGTGCAACCCGTCTTATCCGACGGACGCGTCTATATAGGGACCATGGACGGCCATGCGCATGCGATCGATGCGACGGATGGATCCACGATCTGGAGCGCCCCGCTCGGCAGCGGCGCCGTTGCGGCGGCCGCGGTCGCGGGGTCGGTCGTCGTCTTCAATACGGTCGAGGGCGAGGTCGCCGGGTTGCGCGCGGACGACGGTTCGAGGCTGTGGAGCCACGACTGCCGCAAGGCGATCACGGGCGCGCCGTGCTTGGTCGGCGGCACGGTGTTCGTGGCCACGCAGGGCGGACGCGTGTTCGCGCTCGACGCCGCGAATGGGTCCGAGCGATGGGTGTCGCGCCCGTTGCCCGCCCCGGTTCACGGCGGATTGGCGTCCGACGGAACCCATGTCTTCGTCGGTGCGGAGAATCTGGTCCTCTATTCGTTGGACGCCGCGGACGGGACGATCTCGGCGTCTCGGCAATTGCGCGGGCAAAGCTTTCGCATGCTATGGCCCGTCGTTTTCGGAGGACGCGTCTGGGCCAACACGATCCCGGTCCCGATCATCGGCAGCGAATACGTCGGGGAGGCAAACTCCGGCAGCCACCTTTTCGAGGACGGGAACTCCCTCGCCGAGGAGGAAGCCAATCTTAGGCGATGGTCGAACGGCGACAACCACGGTGGCCGATGGCCCGAGGCGAGCGGCGACTGGAGGCATTTGTTCGTGCTCGACGCCGGCGATCTCTCGGAACCGTTCCTTGTTCCCACGGGACCGGTCGAGGGCGTGGGCGTGGCGCCGCATCCGGTCGTCGCGGACAACTCGGGCCGCGTGCTCACCTATTTCAAAACCAAATTTCCCAGGCTCACCGCGGCGAACGGCGCGGTGTTCGGCACGCGGTTCACCATCGACATCGCGGCGGTGAATCCCAAGGACGGGGGTCGGATGGCGATAGACAACGGCCGCTTGGCGAATCTCTGGCCGTGGGAAACGGACAACTTATACGGCTTGTCCGTCGGCGGCACCCAACTGTGGATGCGGCAGAACTTCCGCGGGACCATGGTCCTCGATCTCGCCACGAGCTCTTATCGGGGGGTCTCCGCGCCGATCCGTCACCACGACGGCGGCAATTTCGCATGGGACGTGGTCTATAGGGACCAAGGCCCGCCGATCAAGACGTCGCAGCCACCGTTGATGGGGAGGACCGCCCCGATCATCGTCGGGGACCGGGTCTACCAAGCCGAGAACTGGGGCGTCACATGCATCGAGCACGCCCCATGAACGCGAAGCCCACTGTTATCCGCCGCATGGATTCAGTCGCCGCATTGCTGGTCCTTTTGGTGGCCATCCTTCATCCGCGGGCGTTGGCGGCCGCGCCGGTCGACATTGCGCCCTATGCGTGGGAGTTCCCCGAGGCGACGGGCGTCATGGGTGCCGACGATTTGGTTTCCGAACTGCGGGACCAAGTGGGACGCGTGCTGGATGCCGGGCGATTGGCACCGCTCTATATCAGTTTCTCGGATCAAGAGAGCGTGGGTTATACGGTGTACCAAGAACCCGGCCGCATCGTTGGGACGCTGGCGTGGGCGTATCCGCACCTCGCGGAACCCATGCGGGCGCGGGTGCGCGACTATGTGAACGCGGAATTCGCGAACCCCACCAATGCCCCTTGGGGAGTCACCGCCCGCGGCAAGGGTGGCACCTCCAACTATCCGTTGCCGCGCGCGTCCGGGACGCCGAGGGAGTCGCATCCGCGCGAACGCTGGTGGTTCGAGCGACCCGGCTTCGGCACCACGCGCCCATTCCTCCATACCTTATACGGGGCCTGGCTCCACGGGCACCGGACCGGCGACTGGTCCGCGACTTCCAACCATTGGCCCGCGATCCGGGCTGTCTATAAGAGTCACGGCGACGACGATGCCTACCGGCTCTATGGCACGATGTGCGTCCACATCGCGGTGGCGCGATTGGCCGATCGTTTCGGGGACGCGGCGACGCGGGCCGAGGCATTGGCCCGTCTGCAGGCGCGGATGGACGACGGACTGGACTTCGACGCGGTGGAAGGGTTGGCGCGGGGAAAACCCGGCGCGTCGTCCCGCTCGCCGTACGGTGGCTATCCCGACATGTATGATCCGCGGATGGACCATTCCACCTACCGAGGCTGGGTATTTCTGAATCTAAGTCCGGAGATGGGTCGCTACCTACATGACGCGAGCGCGGTGCTGCGCGGGCGGGTGCTGGAGCGTCATGCGGCGGGGAAGGCGGCGTTCCCGCTGTGGTGGATGCCGAAGGCGAGCTACTTCAACCGAAGTTGGACGGGGGACGAGGGCAGCGGCCTCGTGCCCGAGGTGGTGGGAATGATGGCGCCCGTGGAGAGATGGGTCGCACGCGCGGATGCCGCCGCTCTGTCACGCCAGACGCGCGGGGCACCGAACGGGACGGGCGACTGTTATTGGATCGAGATGCTGGTCCAAGCGATCGAGGCGACCGGCAAGACCGAATGGCGCGACGTTCGGAGGTATTAAACGGAACGATGCATCCGGCAAACGGGGATTCCTCACGCCAAGTCAGACCAAGGCCAACCAATGGAGGCAAAGACCACCGGATGTCATTTAACCGAATGGTGGGATCGATGTTGGCGCTTTCATGGCGACTTCGCCGGCCTTGGTCCCCCTTGGCGTGAGAAGTCCCCATTTTCCGAACGCATCGTCCCCGCTTAGATCGACGACCCTCCCGGCCGCGACGCCATTCCCGCCCTCGGGTTGGGCCGGTTCAATAGGTGCGCCGAGATGACGCGATGACGCGATCTGCATCGGCACCGGTTGCAATTCGCATCAATTCGATGGGGCAGCATTCGACTTCCGGCGGACTCCCCTTAACCCGCGCGGGTTTTGGTGGTGAAATGATGAAGCTTTGGTGGCGTTTCGCCGTCATTGAGCCTATATATAGATAGTTCGTGCGGTTTTCCCGTATCCCCCGGCGGGGCGAGCTGCCGAGTTGAATTCACAATTGCCGAAACCACATGAGATTCGTTTTTGATATCTTCCCCGCCTTCCGTTCGCTGCGTGCCGCGCGTTGGATCCCGCTCATCGCGGCCATCCAGTTGTCGGGTCCGGCGCATTCCGCCGTGGAAACCTTCACGATCGATCCCGCCCGCAGCGTGATCACGTTGTCGGGAACGGTGGAGGGCGCGAATCTGGTCGAGCAGGCTCCGGGCAGCTTGGCCACCCCGTTCACGGGCACGATCCAAGTGGACCTCACTCCGACGACCGTTCGGTTTCCGGGTGGCAGCTCCGTGGTGCCTTCGGAGGCTCACGCATGGAGTCCCGGATTGAACGGCGTCGATGGCAGTGCCTCGGCGAGTTACGGCGCGAAGGGATCGCTGACCATCGTGATCTTCACGGCCAATGCCGTGGCGGCGACGCGGAAGGTGGCGTTCGAGGTGACCAGCGCGACGCTTCCGCGCACGGGCGACGCCTTCGGTTCCAATGGTTTGGTGTTCGGCTTCTCCGATACCGCCAACGCCCTGCTGGATTACCGGGTGACTGGCGCCGTCTCCAAGTCGGGGAGTCTGGTGCTGAGCGGGCTCTCCACGAACAACGTGGCGTCGACCTCGTCGATCACCAGTGCCGGTGGGGTGGATACCCTCACTATTCCGGTCAATGCCACCTACTACTTCACGCTGCTCGCGGCCAACGATGTCCAACTGAACTTCGTGGGCAACATCGTCGCCACCGGCGGGGGCGTCGTGACGGAGCAGCCCGTGGTTGATTTCACGCCTCCCTCCAGTCCCGCGGGACCGCTGAAGCTCGCGTGGTCGCACAGCTACAAGCTGCAACGCGCCGGCCAACTCAACCCGCCGGATTGGGCGGACTACGCCCAGGACTCGCCCGTCGAGATCCCGCTGGTTCAAGCGGGCGAGTATTTCCGCGTCGTGCCGAAATAGGGACGGGCACAACGCCGGAAGGGTGGGGGTGGAATTATAGGGAACTCTCGCGAAGCCGCGAAGCCGCGAAGAGACCAAGAACCGAAGTCCAATTGTCTCATCATCTTTCGGGCCCAAGACCTTTGTATCCTTCGCGGCTTCGCGCCTTCGCGTGATTCTCCTGCCGCATGGATCCGGGGTTCAGCGCGCGGCTTCCGGATTGTTCGCCGAGATCGACGATGTCCTCGTCGATACTTTCGTGGCGCGTCCGCTCGGTGGGTTCTAACCTCGTCCCGTGCAGGGTCTCGCGTCCCGTGGATGGCGCGAGATCACGTGTCGAACTCATCTTGGCCGATCTCAAATGAAACCCGTTTCCGAATTCCCTGCGGCCTGCCGGTCATCCCGGACCGTGCGACTATTGCCGCTTCTCGCGGCCCTGTATCTGCCGGGCCCGGCGCATTCCGCCGTCGAAACCTTCACCATCGATCCCGCCCGCAGCGGGGTCACGTTGTCCGGGACCGTGCAAAACGCGAACCTGTTCGAGCAGGGCCCGGGTGGCCTGGCCACTTCGTTCGCGGGGACCATTCAGATGGACGTCACGCCGACGACCGTTCGGTTTCCGGGTGGCAGCGCGGTGGTGCCCACGGAGGCGAACGCCTGGAGTCCCGGATCGAATGGCGCCGCGAGTTATGGCGCCAAGGGAACCTTTATCATCGGGTTTTCCTCGGCAGACTTGGTGGCGGCGACGCGGAAGGTGGCGTTCGACCTGACCAGCGCGACGATTCCGCGAACGGGCGATGACTTCGATTCCGACGGTTTGGTTTTGGGTTTCTCCGATGCCGCCCATCCGGTGCTGGATTACCAAGTGACGGGTGCCTTCTCCGACTCCGGGAGCGTGGCGCTGAAGGGGCTCTCCACCAACAACGCGGCGTCGACGTCGTCGATCACCCGCTTTGGCGGGGTGGAGACCGTCGTCATCCCGGTCAACTTCACTTACTCCTTCGGCCTGTTTTCTTCCAACGACGTCCAGTTGAACTTCGCGGGCAACATCGTCGCCGTCCACGAAAGCGCCGTGACCGATCCGCCCGTGGTGAATTTCACGCCTCCCTCCGGCCCCGCGGCGCCGCTCAAACTCGCGTGGTCGTCGCTCTACAAGCTGCAACGCGCCACCCAACTCACGCAGCCCGACTGGGCGGATTACGCCGAGGACTCTCCCATCGAGATTCCGCCGACCCAGACGGGCGAATTCTTCCGGGTCGTGCCGAGGTAGGAACGGGGCCTTGGGCTCTTGGAATTATATCACGCCAAGAAACAGCCAAGGCGCCAAGAGTCACGTATTAATATTTGCATCCTTGTAAGAGGCTCCGTCGCCTTGGTCGGTCTTGGTCCGGCTTGGCGTGAAATATCTCCCTGCTCCGAACGAAGAGTTCCCGCTCACGGCTTTCGATCCAGCCACGCCTTCAGTTCAGTGATCTCCTCGGGTTTCAACGCGCGGTTCGGCGGCATATAACCGAAGTCCACGAGGATGCGGATTGGGTGCGCGTGCACTTTGAACAGCGGGCCGCGGTCGCCGTCGTCCGAATGGCAACGCGAGCAGAATTTCGGCGCCAGCGCCTTGCCATAGTCCGGGGCCGGATCGGTCGCCGGGAAATGGAACCGCGACCGCGGTTGCTCCGCGATGTGCTTGGCGATCGCCGCCGCCAAGGGAGCGTCCGCCACGAGGTCCGCGCGCGTGGGATGGATGGAGAGCGGTCCCGAGGAATGGCACTTGTAACAATTCGCGCCCTCGAACTTGACCTCCTTTTCCCGGACCTCGGCGAAATAATCCAGGGGCGGATCGAGGGTCAGGTCCTGGACGATCGAGAAATATCCCCAGCTCTTGTCGCGCTCGGTCTTCTGGACGAGCAGGTAGACGCGCGCCACCGCGTTGGAGAAGGCTGCGATGTGGTTGAACATGGGCCGGCGGATCACGTCTTCCTGCGTGCTGATCAGGCCGACGTCGGACAGCGGCACCGCTTCCCCGCGGTTGAACATCCCCCGGACCTGGCTCATATAAGACCTCACCTCGTCCTCGGTGAGGCCCTTGACGCCGGTGCGGGGATGCGGCGGCAGCGTGGTGACGGGCGAAGTCCACGGGCGGCGGATCCGTTCGGGACCGACCGTGTTGGCGACCTTGAGAAAGTCCTCGCGCGTGAAGCGGGACAAATCCAGGGGTGGCTCGAGGAGCAATCCCGTGCCGGTGGAGGCGGCGGGTTTGATGAGCTCCGTCGGCGCGCCCGCGGGCTCCTTGGCCGGGTCCGCGGCACGCAGCACGAGGGTGCCCGCGAGAAGCGAGGCGGCGAATAGGCCACGAATCCGGGAATAGGAGAGGACGCTCACGGCGTCGGGAGGATTCGTTCGGCGAGTGATCCTGGCAATCGCCGAGGGGGATGGCGTGGACCGGGTTTCACGGTTGTGGCGTGTTGGACCATGGCTTGGGTCCGCGCGCACGGGGAAGGCTGCCGCGGGCGGGGACGCCCGTGGTTTGTGCAGCCGGGACGGCCGCCCTGCGGCCGCGCCGCGCCACGCCGGGATCAAAGGTTCAATAGCAATCGGTAATAGCGCGTCGACGATCCGTCGTCCGCCGGCAGTGGGACGGTTTCGTCGGGAGTCCATCGGCGCGATTCCGAACCGGTCCAATCCACCAGGTTGGTGGACGTCTGGAGCACGCCGTCCGCGCCGTTGGGACCCGGGTAGACAAGTCCCAATTGCCCGGAGGGAAGCGTCTTCAGGATGATCGGGCCGCCCGTCACCGCCGGGAGGGTGGCGTCAAAGGTCAGCGTGAAATAGTTCCCGCCGAAGGAGGCGACGCGGATATAATAGGTCCGGCCGGGAAGGGCGTTGAAGTGCCACTTTCCGGGGCCGGCGGAATATAGGACCGCGACCGATAGGTTCGGGACCGACGGGCCCGTCCACACGCTGGCCGTCGCCACGGTGGTGTCGAGGGCGAGATAGACGGACGCCGCGCGGGGCGCCGTCCATTTCCACCAGACGGACTGCGGACCGCCGCTCACGAGGATTTCGTTCGGCTCCAGCGTGGCGTTGGACGTGGTGCCTTGGATGCGCGCGGTATCGCCGGCGATCGGCAGCGCGGCGGCGAAGTCGTCGTTCCCCGGCGGCATGGCCGTGGCCGGAGCGAAATCCACCGACAACCGGATCGGGCCGCTGGCTCCAAAGAAGCCGTCCACCTGGATATAATAGTGTCGGCCCGCCATGACAGGCACGATCGCGCGGCTCGTTGCATCGACGGGCGTCGCGTCGTCGTTGGATGCCACGGGGGTGAGGACGATGGGAATGCTGGGACCGGAATAGATTCCGAGGAGGGTGTCGAAGGCCGAGCCCGCCGTGCTGAACGTCGCGAGGCCGGCGGTCGGCGCGACCCATTCCCACCAGACCGTCCGTCCGCCCGCGGTCGCGCCCAACGAAGGCTCGAGATTCTCGCGGCCGGCCCCGGTGTTGTCGCCCGCGACCGTTCCCGATGCGACGGGGATGAGGATGCGGTTGGCCAGCATGTCGTTGGCGGGAGTCGTCGGGAAAACCACCGCGTAGCGTAGATTGAGGACAACGGCCCCTCCGGCGGAAGCAAAGGAGCCGACCATGACGCTATAAGACGTCCCGGCGGTCACGGGCAGTTTGAGCCTGCTCGTTGGCCCCCCGCCGGGCGCGTCGTCGTTGTACCCGATGCTTTGCCCGCCCAGTTGGCTCCCCAAGGTGACTTTCAGCGCGGTGTCGATGCCGCTGCCCGCGGTGTCGAGGATCACGATTCCGTTCGACGGCGCGGTCCAGCGCCACCAAAGCGTGTGTCCGACGCCCGGGCTCTGGCTCTCGCCCGATTGGAGCGTCGCGTTCGCGTTCGATGCCTTCGCGGTGAAACGATCTCCCGATACGGCGAATGCCTTGTAAAATTCGTCGCCCTCCGGACCGAACGCATGCACCACGATTTGCACCGGACCGGACGAGATCCCCAGTTCGTCATAGGCGGTCGCATCGATGCTCGTGTCCCCGGCCAATCCGGGGATCGTCGCCTTCCACGGCGCGTTCGTCGCCACCCCGACCATCAGGGGCGTGCCGTCGGCCCACGAGCGGAACTCGACCCGCTGGACAATTCCGTCCGTGGCCGTGGTATTCACCAACGCGTCGAACGGCAGGTTTGGCTCCACGCCGGGGCCCGAGGGCATGACCCATTGGACGGCTGGTGGACGACGCCCGACCACGCTGAAGACCGTCGACGTACTCGCGCCGCCCAGATTGTCGCGCGCGATCCATCGGAAGTCATTGGTCGAGGCAGTCGGCATGTTGATATAATACCCCGGATTCGCGGCCGGAACATCCGCGAGTTTGGCATCGCCGCTCCACAATTCGACCGCCACGACCTGGCCATCGGCATCGAACGTCGAGGGCGCGACAAAAAAATAGGCCGGGACCGCGACGGCATTCGGGGGATACCGGCTCCAATCGATCGTCGGCCCGGAGTTTGTCTCCGGAGCCGTGGCGGGATTCGAGCGGATCCGGAAAGCGGTTTCCCCCGTGGCCACGGTGGCCACCGCGTGGTTGGTTCCCGTCGGGCCGATCATTGCCTTACCCCCGGGCACCCCTGCCCACGGCAACCAACTGCCGGTCGCCATTTCCATATAGCGAACGCCGTCCGAGGTGGCGCCCGCAAACCATTGCCCGCCGGGCAACACGGCGCCGTCGAACACGATCAGCGGGGTCGCAGGATGGGAAAATACTATTTCCGGGTTGGCGGCGGAGAGAACGCGGCCGACGCGGTCGAGAAGGCGGTGGCCCGGCAATGGCAGCAGGATCTCCGGTTGTCGGGCACCGACGGTTCCCAGCGAAAAGCTGCCCGACCCTCGGTTCAAGATCGCTTGGAAATACTGCCCCGAGCCATCGGATGTCATCACCCACACGGAGGCTTGGTCCGGGTCGAGCCGAAGCGTGCATTGCGGCCGCGTCATGATGCGGCCCGTGAAGTGACCGTCGGACAACCTATAGGAGTCGAGCGGGACAAATTGGTCCGCGTTGGAACTCACGATCAGGATCCCGTCGTCGGTCGCCGCGACATCCCACGGATCGACGGCGACCGGTAGCACCCGGTTGAGCCGCGCGTTTTCGAGATCGAACTCCCCGACGAACCCTCCGGTCGGATTCCCGGGGTAGTGCGCGTTCGTGGGCAACGTGACATAGAGCCATCGGGAATCCGGCGTCGTCGCCATCCGCTCGGGCGTCCACGGGAAATTCCACCGACGGAATTCCAGCCCCGTGTCGAGATCGATCCCCACCAACGCATGCCTGGCCGAATCCGTCGCGTACGCCCTGTGACGCGGGCCGTCGAAAGCGACGTCCGTCGCCGCGAACGCCAGATGGAACGGCGCGTTGGTCGTTCCCGGCATGCCCGGATCCGCCTTGGACGCGACCGAGACGCCGACGGACGCGGTGGCCGTCGCGCCGAAACGGTCGTGGATCTGCACGCCGACGGTATAAGTCCCGGGGATATAATACCGGTGCAACGCGACGGCGTTGGTCGAGAAATCGGTGTCGTACGTGCCGTCGTTGTTCCAATCCCAGCGGAATTCCATCGTTCCCGCCGGGTTGGTGTCGTCGGTGCTGGACGACGCGTCGAACGCGGTTTCGGTGGCGGTGTCAGGATTCGCGCCCGCCATGACATAGGCGACCGGCGGCAGGTTGGTTTCGGCGCCGGCCGCCGGGTTCGCGCGCGATTCCACCAGAGTTCCCTTGCCGCCGTCGCCCGCGACGATCAACCGGTCGGACCACAACCCGAGGAACCGCACCACGGGCGTCACCGGGTATGACTTGAAGCGCGTCCACGACGCGGTCTCGATCCAATCGACGCGTTGCTGCGCGCCGCGGAAGACCGTCTTGCGCCGGACGTCGCCGTCGAACACGACCGCGCCCCGGTAGTCGTCGCCCGGGCTGGTCTCGACCCGTCCGCGGAACACCACGGGCAGCGTCGGATCGGCGGGAACATCCAGGCGATATCCATTGGCCGAGAGGATGGACGTCCCGTCGGGCGACAACGCCCAAGGCCCCCCACGGAATAGAATACCAGCGCGCTGCCGGGGTGATCGGCCATCAACGCGCCGTCGCCGCCAATGGAGATCTGGTCGATCTCGGCCGCCGATCCGGAGGTGTCGAGCGCGAGCACGCGACCGGGTCCGCGCGCGAGCAAAGGATTGTTCTCGCGGATGTCCGTCGTGCCCAACACGGCGCCCGTCGCCGTGTCATAGCTTTTCATCTGTGTCAGTTGGGAGGAGCCACCGCCCACCAACAACCGGCCATTGTCCAGCGGCAGCAATTCCGCGGGATCAAGGTCGGTGCCGAACTCCTTGAGGATGTTCCCGCTCGTCAAGTCGAGCATGGCTATAAGTCCGGCCTGTTTCCCGAAATTGAAGGAGCTTCGTGGAATGACCAATTCCGATATATAAAGGAGGTTGCCGTCGTCGGTCGCCGCGAGCGCGTCGGCCGGGAACTCGAACCGCCACTCGTGGTCGGGTCGGCCCGTGGATAGCGGCATGCGAACGAGCCGTTTGCCGTCGGGATCCGTGAAATAGGCGTTGCCGCGGCGCGCGTCGATCCACATCGCGGCCGCGCGGAACGGGAGGTCGAACGCGGGTTGGCCCGACAGTGCCAGCCCGGGATCGGCGCGCTGCACCACGTTGAGGACTTTCGTGATGGAGCTCGTCGCGCCGCGCACGTCGCGGACGAGCAACGTCACCGCCGCGGGGCCCGCCACGTGGAATACATGCGAGGCCGTCGGCCGGTTGGTCTCGATCGTGTCGAAGGTCCCGTCGCCGTCCCAATCCCACCGCACCGACAGCGGCACGCCGGGCAATTGGTCGTCGGTCGAGGCCGACGCGTCGAACGTCACGGGCACGCCCGTCTCGATCAACCCCGGCGTCCACGCGAAGGCCGCGACCGGCGGCGTGTTGGTTTCCGCGACGGCGGGCTGGTTCGCGAGCAGCGACAACAACAACGCGGTGACAAGCAAGGGGAGCGTGGCCGCGTGAAATCGTCGGAAGGTCATGGCGTGGGAGTACCGGCAGTATGGGAACGCGCGGCGACGGTGCAATCGAACATTGGCCAGTTCCCTCCGGCCGGGCGCATCCGGACACTGCCCCCGAAAAGTCTGAGATGCCATCGACCCACCGAAATCGAGGAAGTGAGACCGAGCGAAACTCCCTGACGTTGTTGCGATCAGTTCCGCCCCCTTGGTGGGTGCCTCGGCTTTTCGTGTGGTTGGTGTATTTCGTGGATGCCAATTCCATGGGCCTGCACGGTTTGGATCAAGTTGAGGAGTTGAACCACGAAACACACGAAACACACGAAAAGCTCGGGAAAGGAGATTCAATGGGAGTGTCCGGATTCGCCCCCTCCGGCCGGGGAATTGTTTCGGGCCAAGGCCCGGCCCCAACGCATGGGGTGCATTGCGTCGGTGGTGCATCGTTTCCTCCAAAGGAATCCGCAACCATCGCCAGGACTCGCGGTGGCTCCGTCAGACAATCGCTATCTATCCAGAGACAGCCGGTAATAGATCGCTTCGGGGCCTTCGGGTGAAAGCAGCTCGAGAACCCCCGAGTACCAGATCCGCGCGCCGGCATCGGTCCAATCCACCAGATTCGTGCTCGTTTGCAGCACGCCGTGGAAGCTCGTGACGCCCCCGACACACCCAATCATGGGACTGCTTCCGGGCATGCGAACGATCTTGAGGGAACGGTCGTGCACCGGCGGTGACTCGGAGTTAAGCGTCGCCGCGTATTTGTTGGGCAACGTGGACGCGATGCATATCCTATAGGTACGCCCGGCGACCGCGTCGAAGACCGCGGCTTTCTTTCCCCCGATGAATGTGGAGCCGCCGACCAGGGTCAATGCGCCCGGGGAATCCCCGGTCCAGACCGTGGCGTAGGCCGATGCCGTTTCGATGGTGACATAGGCACGGGAATTCGTCGGCGACGGCCAACTCCACCAGGTGGTGAGACCGCCGGTATCCGTGGGTTCGTCGGGCTCGCGGCTGGCGCCAGATGCCGTCCCGCGGATGCTGGCCAACAGGCCCCCGATTGGTGTGGCCGACGCGAAATCGTCGTTGGCGGGTTTCGCCGGGAGGTCGGTGGAAACGAAGTCCACCGAGAGGCGGACTGTCCCGCTGTCCCCGTAATAGCCATCGACGGCAATCGCATATCGGTCGCCGGTCCCCACCTTCAAAACCACGAGGCTGGAGGTATCGGAATGCGAGACGTCGTCGCTGGCACCCAACAATCCCCTGGGAAGATTCGTCGCGCCGACGAACGAGCCGTACACGCCCAACAATGTGTCGAACGACGAACCCGCGGTCGAAAACGTCGCGGTACCGGCCGCCGGGGCGACCCATTCCCACCAGACCGAATGGCCTCCCGAGCCGCTGTTGGTGGAGATGATCCACGCTTCCGATGGTTCGCGCGTTGCCATCGTGGTGTCCGCACTCACCGCGGCCGATGGCGTGGGTATCAAGGCCCGTCGCGCATACAGGTCGTTCGGCGGTGCGACGAATGGATCAATATAGGAGAGACGAATCGCGGCCGTGCTCGGAACACCGTGCGCGTGGATCGACGACGCCCCCACGACGAAGCGATAGGTGGTTCCCGCGACCGCCCGGAAATCGATCCGGCTATTGGGCTCGAACCCCGGCGTGGAATTGGTCGATGCGAGCAATTTGGGCTGGGTATTTCCCCCGGTGCCGATCGCGAGATAGGTGGCGCCCGAACTGCCCAGCGAGGTCACGGTGACAATCCCGTTGGAGGGCGCGGTCCAGCGCCACCAGATCGTGGCGCTGGCCCCCGGGGGATCGCCGAACTGCGTCGTCGCGTTGGCGTTGGAACGCGCGTCGGCGACCGGGGATCCAATCAACGGAAATGGTCTGAAGAAATCGTCGCCTTCGATTGCCGGGTGGACGACGCGAGTCTCGGTAGCCCGCGAAAATCCCGAGTCGTCATGGGCCGTGGCCGTGAGCCGACCGTCGACCGAAATCCCAGGGAACGTGACCTGCCACGGCGGTTGGTCAGCGATGCGGACGACGGTGTCCGACCCGGACGTCAGGTTGAATTCGACGCGTTGGATGGTTCCGCCCTTGCTGGTGGCGTCGACCGTGACATCGAAGGGTTCCCCGGCCGGCACGACAAGGTTCGTGGGCACGGTCCAGACGATGACCGGCGCCTCGCGTCCGACGAAACGGAAGATATCGGAAGTTCCGGTCGCGCCGTGGTCGTCATGAACGACGATGCGGAAATCGTTCGTGGAGTCCTTGGCTACATAAAGCAGCCAAGAGGGATCCCCGGGGGCAATCGTGGCAACCACCTGGCCGTGGTCGGTTACTTCCGCGGCGACGACGGTTCCGTCGGGATCCGCGAGGGTGGCGGCGAAACGGAAGTAGCCGGGCGCCTCGCCGAACGTGGGATTGCCGGGAGCCCACACGGCGGTCGGTGGCTGGTTGGGCGAGTCGGGAAAGGCGCGGAATCCGGCGGCCAGCGCGAGCATCGCAAGGCAGGCGGCGAGACGGGCGGCGTACCTCGGCGTGGGTTGGATGGGGTTCATGGGGTTGTCGCCGGTGGTGGCGATGGCTTCGGGGTTCCTTGGATGACCCGTCTGCGGGCACATGAGTCTATATGAAAATGCGGTTGCGGCGGGTCGGGCGGGCCTGCGGCTGATTGGGGACGAAGTTAGCATGATCAAGGCCAAGGCGATGGGTGGAGGCTGGGGCGTGGGCGTGGGCGTGGGAAAAGCGAATGCCGGCAACAACCAGTCGGGAAGTGGCGGCGGGCCCTGCCATTAACGTCGACCAGTGCGTTGGCTAAGCTAGGCGCGGGCGGGGACGCCCGCGGTTTGTGCAGCCGGGACGGCCGCCCTACGTCCCGAGCGCAGGCGGGACGCCCGCGGATACCGCAGGCGGGGACGCCCGCGCTACGTCTCACGATGGCCGCCACGGGCGCGGTCCGCGCACGCTACTTGCGTTGGTACCGCGGCTCGGTGAAGAAGTTCTCGCCCGGGAATCTAATGTTATACGGGGCGTTTGCCCTTCTAAAGGCCAGCGCCGACGGGGCGCGCCGCCAGAGGTCGGCCGGGACGGCGAGATCGTCCAGGACGCGGCGGAATCGCCCGCCTATTAGGTTCCAAAAGATGCCCGCCGGCAGTTGTGCCAGCGCCAAGAGCACCCCGGTCCAGCGGAAATACTTCGCCGCGATGATGACGATGTTCGCGCGTTGCCCGATGTAGCGGCGGCGCTGGACGGTTTGCCCGGTCGACACGAGGACGTGGGCGTTGGCGGCGCTGATGGCGTGGTGGATTTTCGCCTCGGGAACCGAGAGGCAGCGCCAGCCGCGTTGCCACGCCCGCATGAAGAGATCGATGTCCTCGTGGTCGAGGAAGAACGAGGGATCCCAACCGCCGAGGGCCGCGTGGACGTCGCGGTGTATAAGGAACGCGCCGGCGCACGGGAAGGGCGTCTCGGATCCGGAGGGGAGGTCCACCGCGAAATCCGCCGCGCGTTTCGGATACGGGCAAACGCGGGACCAGCGCGCGGGCATGAAACGCGTCGCGCCGTGCACCCACTCGCTTCCGTCATAGGTCCAATGCCAGCCGTCGGCCGCCCCCACTTTGGAATCGAGGTCGATGACCGCCGCGAGCCGCCTGAGGCACTCGGGGTGGAACCACATGTCCTCGTTGCAGAAGAAATACAGTTCGCCGCGCGCGGATTTGGTGCCGTGTTCGTACCCCGCCACGAGTCCGGTCTCGGGCGGTTCCGAAACGACGCGGACGTCGGGCTGCGCGGCGAGGAACGGTCCGGAACCGTCGGTGCTCCGGCGATCGACGACGATGATCTCGATCTCGACGTCCTTCTGGGCGCGGAGCGATTCGAGCAATCGGGGCAGCCAGCGGAGTCCGTTGAAATTGGAGACGATGACGGAGATCACGGCGTCAGGCCCATCCGGCCGGGAGTTTCTCGGGCACCTCGATGCCGGAGAAGCGCGTGGGTTCCATGGGCCCGAGCGGACGTGCCCAGTCGATCATCCGACGAATCCCGGCGGCGAGCGGGGTGGATGCAACGTGGCCGAAAACGGCGTGGACGCGTGAATGGTCGGCGAAGGCGTGGACGACCTCGTGGCGTTGCTCGAGGTGGCGGAGACGGCAGGGGACGCCGAGTTGCGAGGCGATCTCGGCGGCGAGGTCGATGACGCGGACGGGGGCATCGGCGCCGACGTTGAACACGGCGTTGCGTGCGCCGGGCACGAGCGGAGCGCGCGCGAAGAGCGGGGCGATGTCGGCGATATAAGAGAAGGCCCGGGTCTGGCAACCGTCGCCGAACACGGTCATGGGTTCGCCCTTCAGGCATTGGTTGAGGAAGATGCCGACGACGTTGCGGTAGCGGTCGCCGTAATGCTGGCGTTCGCCGTAGACGTTGTGCGGACGGAGAATCGTATAAGGCAGGCCGAAGAGTTGCGCGGCCGCGGCGAGGTCGAGTTCGACCGCATATTTGGAAATGCCATAGGGATCCTCGGGCCGGGGCACGGAATCCTCGCGGAGCGGCAACTGGCCCGTGCCGTAGACCGCGATCGAACTGGCGAAGACGAAATGTTTCGCGCCGTGCCGGACGGCCGCGTTGATGAGACCCACGGAGGCCACGAGGTTGGTCTCGTAGTTGAACCGCCGGATGTGGTGCGAGAGTCCCTCGGCCGCGTACGCCGCGAGATGATAGACATAGTCGAAGGGCCCGTGATCCTTCCAGAGACGTTCTATAAGCTTGGGATCGCGGATATCGCCAATCTCGAAAGCGACGCCGGAAGGGACGTTGCGTTGGAATCCACCCGAGAGATCGTCGACGCCGACGACATCGAAGCCCAGCGCAAGGCAGGCTTCGGCCACGTGCGACCCGATGAAACCGGCGGCCCCGGTGACGAGGACTTTGTTGGGAGTCATTGCAGGAGTTCGTCGAGGCGCCGTGCGATCGGCGCGAGGAGCTCGAGGTCGGAATCCGGTCGACGCAGGCCGCGGGGATGCGGTTCGGACGACGCGATCAAACCGCGCGTCCGGAGGAACTGCGCGCAGGTGTGCTTGTACGCGGGCACCGGCGCGCGGAACGCCAGCATGCCGAGGTATTGCAGCCAGTCGTTCAATTCGTGGAAACGCGCGTCGCCCGATTCCCAGGCCCGGTCGCGCGCGGCGAAGGCTTCCGGATGGAACGCGGACAATCCCAGCAGGTAATCGCTGCCCCACATGACCTGGTCGATGGCGAGGTCGTTCCCGGTATAAACGCGGAAACCGGGGCGCGCGGCGTCGCGGACCGCGAGGCGTTCCCATTCGAGTCCGCGCGAGAGCGAGCTGTGCTTCGCGCCCGTCATCTGCGGGATGTCGAGGATCGCGCGGAAGGTGTCTGCGTCCCAGATGCGACCGAACGACACGAACATCTCGCCGAGTTCGAATCCGAGGAATTCGGTGCACTCGGCCGCGACGCCGCGGAACACGTCGACCAGCGCGGGCCCGGGCAGATCCTTGAGCGCGGAACACGGGAAGAGAATGGGAAGCCCGCCGGAGCACTCGATCGCGGCGCATTCGCGGCGGTACAGGCGGACCGGATCGCCCGACTCGCCCTCGATGAACGCGCCGGCGACGAAGCGACGGCCTCGCGCGAGGCTGTTCACGAGGCCGAGGATTTCGGCGCGTTCGTCGCGGGAAAGCAGGTTCGCGTAGCCGGTGTCCATGTTGACCGCGGGAACGAGACCCGCGGCCCACGTGCGCTCGACCAATCCGGCGTACGCCGCGGAATCGGTTTTGCCCGCGGAGTCGAAGGGCAGGAGGACCGCGGAGATTCCCTCGATCCGGCGCCGGGGACGCAGCGGCGGGACGACGGCCGGTGCCGCGTTCACGGCCGGCTCGAGATGCGCTCGAAGTCGACGCCGTTGGCCTCCGCGTACTTCGCGAATGCCTTCTCGTGCAGGATCAGCACGGCGCGGGCGACGCTCGAGTCGTCCGAATGCCCGAGGCGCGCGAGCGAGTCGGGAATGAGGTCGGCCTTGCGGTGCGCGTAGATCAGGGCGAAGACGGCCGTGGCGAGTGCGGCGTACGGCAGGTCCTTGTAGACGCCCTCGGCGACGTCCTCGACGGCATCGGCGAGGAACTCGAGTTGGTCCACGAGGTGCGGGAAATGCGGCGCGTTGATCGCCGCGAATTCCACCTTCCACATCGGCAGGTTGCGCAGGGTTTTCTCCAGGGTCGCGGGCGTTACTTGGGAAGAACCATGGATCACGTACGTGGCTATCTCGGACATGGCGCCGATGCTAACGGCCCGCGCGGGGGTCGGCAACCCCGTAGCTCCCACGTCCCGTGGTCGGTGCCCGCGAAGGCCCGCCGCGGGGTTGCGACAAGATGTGGAGCGGGCGTCCTCGCCTGCGCAAACAGCACCGTCCCCGGTGCGCCTTGTCGCGCTCTGCCGGACACGGGCGGGGACGCCCGTGATTGCGCAGGCGAGACGCCCGCGACTACGGAGGCCCGCAACGGTTGCCAGACGCGGGGCTCGTACGCCACGCCCACGAATCCCTTGCGGCGACGCGTCGGGACGGCGACGAATGGATCCGCACTTCCGCCGCGAATGTCCCTTCCCGATCCCGAGTCCACCGCAGATGTTCGTGCCGCCACGGCGACCGGGGTCGTCGGGAAGAACCCCGACTTCGGCGCGACGCTCGCGTCCCGCGGCCTGTCGTTGCGTCGCATCGCGATCCACACGCTCCAGATCAACGTCGGGCGGCGCTGCAACCAAGCGTGCCGGCATTGCCATGTGGACGCGGCCCCGTGGCGCACCGAGGCGATGGACGCGGTGACGTTCGCGCGGGTGGAGCGATGGATCGCGACGCACCGGCCGGCGGTGGTGGATCTCACCGGGGGCGCGCCGGAGTTGAACGAGTTCTTCCGGCCATTGGTCCGGGCGGCGCGCGCGGCGGGATGCCGGGTGAGCGACCGGAACAACCTGACCATCCTGTCCGAGCCGGGGTTCGGCGATCTCGCGGGATTCCTCGCCGCCCACGACGTCGAGGTGATCGCCTCGTTGCCGTGTTATTCGGCGGCAAACGTCGATCGGCAGCGCGGGAACGGGGTGTTCGAGCGGAGCATCGCGGGGTTGCGGGTATTGAACGCGGCGGGGTACGGATCGCGGTTGCCGTTGCACTTGGTGTACAACCCGCAGGGACCGCGGTTGCCGGGGCCGCAGGAGGAACTCGAGGCGGATTACCGCGAGGCGTTGCGGCGGGATTTCGGCATCGAGTTTGGTTCGCTCTACACGATCACGAACCAACCGATCGCGCGGTTCGCGGAGGATCTGCGCGCGCGCGGGCAACTCGACGACTACATGGAACTGCTGGCGAACGCGTTCAATCCGACGACGGTGGAAGGCCTGATGTGCCGGACGACGCTGAGCGTGGGATATCGCGGCGAGGTATATGACTGCGACTTCAACCAGATGCTGGGGTTGGGGCTCGGGGACGGCGCGGCGACCGATCGGTTTTTGTGGGACGTTGTTCCCGGGCAACTCGAGGGAACGGGGATCGCGACGGGACCGCACTGTTTCGCGTGCACGGCGGGCGCGGGAAGCAGTTGCACGGGGGAGACAGTTTCAAGTTTCAAGATTCAAGTTTGAAGACCGAGGACGTCGTGGCGGCGGTCGTGAGACCGCGGACATTGCTAGGTCTGCCCGCGCACGGGAGGGAGGGCCCAAAACCTGGAGTGGTGCGGTCTGGGGAGTTTCAAGTTTTCAGGATTCGAGTTTAAGGCAGTCCGATCGGGGGTGGGTCTCAAGTTTGGAGGAGGAGCCCAATCAATGGGCGCGGGGTGCCGGCGAACTTTGCGAGGTCCGCGGTCTCACGACCGCCGCCACGACCGCTGGGCTTCAAACTTGAAACTGAAAACGTGAAACTGAAATCTTGAATCCCGGTGTTCTGGCGCGAGCATGGTCGGAGAATGAATCTGCGTCCGATCGTCGCCGCGCTGCTTGGGGTCGTGCTCGTTGCCGGTTGTGCCTCCGAGGTCTCGAACCTCACGCCCCGCGCCGTCCCGATCAGCCAGTCCCGCACCTATCCCGTCGAGGTGACGTGGGATTCCGCGCGTCGCGGCGTGAAGAACGACGAGGTGAACGCCTGGGTCATGGTGGACCAGACGTTGTACCCGATGACCCGCGTGCCCAACACGGTGAATCGTTGGGAAGCCCGCATCCCGGTTCCCGAGGGCAAGACGTACGTCCCGTACAAGTTCAAGTTCGAGTACTACGTTCCCGAGATCGTCACCCGCACGCTCACCAGCGAGTGGTCGCAGGAATACCGGCTGATCGTCGCGCAGCACTGACCGACGCGTCCGGCCGGCCGTGATCGCCGTCATTTTCAACCCGACGGCGCGCGGCGAGAAAGCCACCGCGTTCAAGTCGCGGCTCTCCTCGTTGGCCGGCCCCGTCCGTTTGCTCCCGACCCGTGGGCCCGGCGACGGCATCGCGCTCGCGGCCGCGGCCGCTGCGGAAGGCATCGGGACCATCGTGGCCGCGGGCGGCGACGGCACCGTCAACGAGGTGGCCAATGGTTTGGCCGCGGCCGGGCGTTTCCCGATTGCACCCCGTCTCGGCGTGATCCCGCTGGGGACGGTCAACGTCTTCGCGAAGGAATTGGGACTGCCGTCCGATCTCGACGCCGCATGGAAGTGCATCCTCGCCGGCCGCGTCGCGCGCATCGATCTCGCGTCGGCGAACCATGCGGGTGGTCGTCGGTGGTTCGTGCAGATGGCCGGGGCGGGATTGGATTCGGAGGCGATCGCGCGGGTCGACTGGAGCCTCAAGAAAAAGTTTGGGCCGTTGGCGTACGTCTGGGCGGGATTCGGCGCCTTGGCGGGGCCGTTGCCACGGATCCGGGTGACCGGCGGCGAGGCGCCCGTTTCGGCGGAACTGGCGTTGATCGGGAACGGGAGGTTTTATGGCGGGCGATACCCGGTGTTCCCGGGTGCGCGTCTCTCCGACGGGCGGCTGCACCTCGCGTTGCTCGAGCGTGCGAACCTGTTGTCGCTGGCGCGGGCGGCGGTCGCGTTGGCTTCGGGTCGGTTGGGGCGGCTCTCGGGCGTCCGGCACCAGAGCGCGGCGGCATTCCGGTTCGAGGCCGACGGCACGGCGTCGTTTCAGGTGGAAGGCGACAACATCGGGCATTTGCCGGCGGAATTCGGGATCCAACCGGCCGCGTTGGACGTGATCGTTCGGGACGATTGACAGCCGAGGGTCGGGTAGGGGATTAAATCGCGGCGCTTCCCGTTCCCAACCGGACCGGGGGACCACGCCGGAATCTTCAATGACCTACGCGTTGCTCCAGAGATCGATGACCCCCCCGCCCATCGAGGCGTTGCAGCGGGCGTTCCAAAGAAGCGACGCCTTGTCCGCGGCGGACGCGGTGTTCGTGGCGGACGACGCCTACGGTATCCTGGCGCGGGATCTCCCCGCTGAAGAGGCGCAGAACATCGCGGCCTCGTTGGCGGCAGAAGAGATCCAGGTGGATCTGGTCGCGGAGCGGGATCTGCCGCGGTTGCCGGACGCGGAGGTTTTCTCGAGCATCCAATTCGGGGCCAACGGCCTGAAGTTTTTCGACGCCCGGGAACACGGGAACGAAGTCCCGTACCATCTTTTGCGGATGATCGCCATCGGGTACGACAAGAAGGACGTGCGGGTGGAAGTCGTGTTCGGGGACGCGGTGCTTCGTTACCACACGACGTTGGCGCACCTGCATTTCCACCACACGCCGGAAGTGAGCGGACGGACGCCGGGCGAGAATCTGGTGCAATGGCTGCGCCTCGTGGTGAAGCGCGTGCCGAACGTCGTGCTGAACCGCGGCGCGGCGAATCTCGCGGGTGGCGGCGACATCGAGCACGTCGAGGATTTCGTTGGTTACCCGCGGGCCTCCGCGTTCAACGAGGAGATCATCTGGCTCCTCTGGCACGCGCGGCAGGCGGACGCGGCGGCGAAGTAGCGGGGAAGTAGTCAGTGTTCAGTGATCAGTATTCAGTGTTTCGGGCGCCGGGGATTGCAGTCGACGACGGGACCCCGTGGCGTTGGCGATTTTCGGTCGTCCTCCAAAGGCGTCCCGCTTGCGCGAAGCGCCTTGGAGTGCGGCGGGAAGTCCTCGGAGGACGCCACGCCGCTATGAAACAAGCCCCCGCCAACGCAGCCGGGACGCCCGCGCTACGCCGTCATGTGGCCGCCGTCGTGAGACGGTGGACCGAGACAAGCCCGCCGCACTCCAAGTGCGCTCCGCGCGGGGCCTCGTTTTGATCCACCGTCTCACGACGTTGGCCACGCCCGCGTCAACCCGGCGGCCACGACAACGGGCGTCCGCCGAGAATATGGCAGTGAAGGTGCGGAACCGTCTCGCCGCCGTCCCGGCCGTTGTTGATCACCAACCGGTATCCCGTGTCGCCGACACCCGCGCGCCGCGCGATCTCCGGTGCCTTTGCCAGCAAGTGTCCCAGCGTCGATTGATCGGACGATGCCGCGTCGCCGATCCGGGGAATCGCGCGTTTCGGCACGAGGAGGATGTGCACCGGCGCCTGGGGGTTGATGTCCCGGAAGGCGAGCACGAGATCGTCCTCGTACACGATGTCCGCCGGGATTTGCCGGGCCACGATCTTCTCGAAAAGCGTCATGCGGCGATTCGAGTCCGGCGCGTGGGTCGTGGCAAGGAGGCAGAAGGTTTTCCGTAACGGCGGCGGGATAATGGTTCTGTGTGGTATGGCGGCGACACCGATACCATGAGCACCACGTTGAAACCCGGGACCCCATGTCCGAAGTGCGGCAAGCCCGTGCCGGACGGCGTTCTTTCCGGCATTTGTCCGGCTTGTCTCTTGGCCCGCGGAACGGAAACCGAATCCGGTTATGGCGGGAGTTCACGACGTGCCGTGCCGCCCATTCCCGTCATCGCGGGATTGTTCCCCCAACTGGAAATCGTTTCGCTCCTCGGCGTCGGCGGGATGGGCGCGGTGTTCAAGGCCCGCCAACCCGCGCTGGATCGCTGGGTCGCGCTGAAGCTGTTGCCGCCGGACGAGAACGGTCCCGCGGGTTTCTCGGAGCGCTTCCACCGCGAGGCCCGCACGCTCGCGCGACTCGCGCATCCGAACATCGTCGCCGTCCACGAATTCGGGAGCGTCGAAATGCCCGCGGTCGTGTCGCCCGATGACGCGTCCGTGCCCGCGGGTCCGTGGCATTTCATCCTGATGGAGTACGTGGACGGCGCGAACCTGCGGCAACTCGAGAAGTCCGGGACGCTCTCGCCGCGGGACGCGCTGCGCATCGTGCCGCAGATCTGCGACGCGTTGCAGTACGCGCACGACGAGGGCGTGGTGCACCGCGACATCAAGCCGGAGAACGTGCTCGTGGATCGCAAGGGCCGCGTGAAGATCGCGGACTTCGGCCTCGCGAAAATCGTCGGGCGCGATCCGGAGTCGTCGCGGCTCACGGCGGAAGGGCAGGTGATGGGAACGCCGCACTACATGGCGCCGGAGCAGTTGGCGCGGCCGTTGTGGGTGGACCACCGCGCGGACCTGTACTCGCTGGGCGTCGTGTTCTACGAGATGCTGACGGGCGATCTCCCGCTCGGGAAATTCGCTCCGCCGTCGCGCAAGGTCAGCGTGGACGTGCGCTTCGACGAGATCGTGCTGCGCGCGCTGGAGAACGATCCCGAGCGCCGCTACCAGCAGGCGAGCGAGATCAAGATGGGCGTGGAGACGATGGCCGACGGGTCGGGCGTGGCCGCGCCGGCCGTGCCGCCGGTGAAACCCATGACGCCCGCGACGCCGGCGGCTTGGCTTGGCGCCCTCGGTCGGTTCGACCTGCGGAGGCACTGGATCTTCGTCGTGTTGGGCGCGCTCGGCTATTTCGCGGCGACGATGTGGAACACCACTACCAGGCCCACGGAAACGTTGCCCTCGGCGTCGTTCGCTCCGGCGTTCACCAATCTCGTCGCCACGCCGGCGATTCCCCGCGTGGCGGCGGACGTCACCGACACGTCGAATCCCGTGACCTCCGCGAACACCAATTCCACGCCGGCGGAACTCGCGGAGCCGATCAAGTTGCGTTTTCTCGCGTGGCAATCACCCACGGATACGGATACGAGACGGCCGGAGCCACCGACCGTGTACGGGCCCATGGGCAATCGGGTGACCGACCGTTCGGATTTCCCTTGGACCACGGTTTTTGATCCACACCGGATCGGAGCCGCGACGCATGGGGCCGCGGTTCCGCCGCGATACCTGCACTTGTGGTTCATGCATCCGTTGATCGATGTGGATTCCCATGCGTCGATCCGGTTCCTCGATGCCGCGGGCGGTCCGCTGCGAACGGGTGATGGCGGAAACGTCGCGAGTCAGGTGCGAGGAACCCAGACCTCCGAGGGCAAAATGGGTGCATACGTCGTGACCATGAGTCCCGGCGAAGGCGACGCGATTCCCGCGGAGATGGGGATCGTGCTCAAGATTGCTTTTGGTCCCATGGAGCAGGTCCAGGAAGTGGCGCCGAAAGGCGACGTCGCGATCGCGCTTCCCGGGCGCAGCAAGCTGGCAGGCATCGGGCAGGACGCGGAGGGGAAGGCGTTCGTCACGCTTGCCGTGGATACTTTGGGAACGGTCGGTCGTCGGTTCTGCGTGCGCGCGGTGATGCGCAATGGCGACGAGATCCTCGGGATATTGGGCACGCACGGCGAGGAAGCGGATGCACGGGTCCGGAGCGAGCGATTTGTGTTCGGCGTCCCTCTCGAGCGCATCGAGAAGTTTCGGATCGGGACGCGCGCAATCCGGGAGCAACGGTGGGACAAGGTCGTGTTGCCGCGGCGTCTGGACGGGTTCGCGACGCGTGGAGTCGCCGAGACATACGAACGGTTGCGGAGGAGCGGCGACCTTTCCAAACCGGAGAACGTCGAGCCCTGGGAGCTGGACGCGCTGCGGCGCGGCGAGGACAAGGCGACGGTTTTCGATCGGAGGCATCGCGGTCCGCACGGTGCCACGGGATCCGCGAGGCCGCCCATGACGACGGACGAGATGGCGAACCGACTGGCCCGCCGTGTTATTCTTGTAACGACGTATCGCGACGAATTGGCAGGCGTGTGCGTCACGGATCCAAAAGATCCGCCGGGTAGCGCCCGCGTGATCGTCGCCGCGCGTGACAGCGAAGGGTGGAAGCTGGTTGACGAGTCGACGCCTGGGAGCTCGTTTGCCAACGTTTTCCTCGCCCGGGAATGGTTCGAAACCAATGCCGTGGTGCGAATCTATCCCTCGGTGTTTC
>JANYDN010000398.1 GCA_025363585.1 Verrucomicrobiota bacterium
GCCATCCAAGGGGGCAAAGACCGCCGGCGTGTCGTTTCACCGAACGGTGGGATCCAATCTCTGGCTCCCGATGCACGTTCCCGCCTTCTTGGCCGGCCTTGGTCCCCCTTGGCGTGAGAGAATTCCCATGCCGCGACCGCAAGGTTCCGTCCCGGCTCGCTCGGGAATGCTTGGATTCTTGGCGTCTTGGCGTCTTGGCGTCTTGGCGTCTTGGCGTCTTGGCGCCTTGGCGTGATACCCAATCGAGTTCTTACTGCATGGATCCGGCTAAGGCCAAGCCGACGGCGCGACCGAAGGGCGAGGGGCGGGAACAGGGCGCCGACGGTTGTCGTAGGCCGAGTTTCCGGCAAGTACGCCTCGATTGCCTTCAACGTTGTTTGTGCCGACCGAGCACCTGCTGAACAACGGCCTCGGCAAGAAATATATTGGTCTCTCGAAGTCGCCGAATGGCTTCCGGAAGATCGATCAATTGCAGCGAGGCAGCCTCTTCAAGGACACCCAAGGTGCCCTTTACGACAATGCCCTGCTGGAGCGCAATTCGTCGGCCCAGAATCTCATCGAGCAGGATGAACTTGGTGGTCAATTCCAGCGCGAGCGCAATGGCCTCCCGTTCACCCGGGCCAAGTTCGGCGAAGCGGGATCCAACGCTTGGCAGGCGCACATCGGCCCACCTCGGGAGATTCAACGCCCACGCCCGGACCATCGGAGGCGCCGAAGGATGGAGAAGTTCCCGGTGGACAGCCGGAGGGATGATGAGAGCGCCGTAAAGCTTTTGGACGAGATCGATATGACCGATGAGAACGAGATAATTGATCGGTCCGGTATCCGCGACGACGATCATGGAGCCTCGCGCAGGGAGGCGTTGTCGAGAAGGTCGTCAGCGGCGGTCTTGATTGGATAGAGCAGTCGGCTTTCGCGAAAAAGGATCTCGGCTTCGTGAAAGCTCAATCCGAGGAGCTCGGCCACCTTGCCGCGGGACAGTCGGCCACGGGAACACTCGTCGATGAGAAGTGCCTCCAACGCGCGCCGTGGAAGCGTCTCCCTCGCGTAACCCAGGGACCGGGCGACAGGTTCCGGAACGTTGAGTGTGATCTCCATGGGCAATATCCTGATTGCAGCGTCGCCGGTGTCGTTGCCCCCGTCAATTGCGGCGAAGGACGCGGCGACCGGCGGTTTCAAACCCGTCGGCACCGTCAAAGTCCCGGCCGCGAAAGTTGTGCTGTCAAAACCCCGTAGCCTTTCCGGAACCGAGGAACACGCCTTGGCCGGCGCGCACAATCATTGCACCCGGAAGGGAACGGTCATCGTATTGATGATGTGCTGTCCGCCGGTCTGGTTGGTTTGTTTTCTGGCGCATGCATCATTTGCACAAGAGGCGGGCGATAGGGTGTTGGCTGCGATCATATTGAAGGTCGCCGTTTTCGCTCTGCCGCTCGGAATGCCGGTCTGGTTCTTCGGCATCCTGTGTGCGTCGGCGTGGGAATTTGATGCGCGCACGAGGTTTGCAAGATCGCTGTTCGGAATCCCGATCTGGAGGGAATCGTTCCCGAGCGAACAGATCCGGGAAGTAAGAGTTGCTTCGAGCTACTGCCGTGGCTTCGGGGAAACTGGACGCGTGGTGCACGAAGTGCAGTTGATTCCGGCACGCGGGCATGCTCGCACCATCACCACGAGGTCGGAAATGGCGGACGCGTTTGTCGATCAAGCGCCGCATCGAAGAAAGCATCGCGGCCAGCGTGAGGCCCAATAACGTCGAAGCGGCGTCGCGCACGGACTAACGCAGCAGCGACTTGCTTCCGGGCGGGGCGTAGTTCGCGCCGGCGTCGTCGAGCACGAGGATCCAATCGGTCGCCTCGCCGGGCTCGGGCGAGACGAACGTCTTTTCGCCGAGGGCCGCGAACGTGCCGATCGACGTCGCCTTGCCATCGCGCGGGTTGAACCACCAGGCCTTCAACTTGGTGCCGTGGACCGCGTCCATGTGGACGGTGAACGGGCGTCCTGCCGGCACGTACACGAACGCATACGTGCGATCGCCGTCGCGCGTGGCGACGAATTCGTAGCGACCCGCGCCGGGGACCGCGGTTTCCACGCGGTCGGGAACGATGATTTCCTGGTCCGGAACGCGGGTCAGGAATGGACGCGACTCGATCAACGCGCGCCCGTGTTTCATCTGGAGCGCGCCGGGTTGCTTGATGGCTTGGTGCCAGTCGAGCAGCGGGTTGTTCACGGGTTTGCGCTCGGGAGTCCAGAACTGCCACACCGAGTGGTGGCCATAGGTATGTCCCAAAGCCCCCGTGAAAAGATCCCAGTACAACGGGCGCCGCACGTCGGCCGCGATCGAGTGCCCGAAATTCTTCGCGTTGAACGAAACCGGGTGGTCCTCGTAGATCGGTTCCGCATCGAGCACGGGCTTCGTCGGGGTTTTGTCGTAGTCGACCTTCGTCTGGTCGTACCGACCGGTGAACTCCGCGGCGTGCCCGTTCTGCCGCATGTTGAAGTCGAGCCACGCCTCGTCGTGGAAGACCTTCGACGATCCCTGGCCGCCGGTCGGATGGAACGTGATGAGGTGCTTGCCGCCGTCGCCCTTCCGGAGGCCGCGCGCCATGGCCCGAAGGATGTCCTTCTGCTTGTCGTTCTCGACGGCGCGGTCGCCGCCGAGGATCCACACGATGCCCGCGTCGCGGTACCGCTTGCCGATCCACTCGCCGTAGGTCTCGGCGTTTTCCGGAGTGAAGATTTCCGGGCCCGCGCCCCACGCCTTGTTCCACTTGTCGCCCCAGGTCGGGAGAAACCCGACGTACAGGCCGAGGGAGTTGGCTTTCGCGACGACCCAATCGACGTGCGCGAAGTATTCCTCGTTCGGTTTCGTCGGGTCGTTGCCGTGGAGCGGTTTTTTCCCGTAGGCGTTGGGTTCGGTGAGCCCGTCGAATTCCGCGAGGGCGACGGCCTGCACCACGGTGAATCCGTTCGCCGCGCGTTGCTTCAGGTACAACTCGGCATCCTCGCGGGTGAGTCGGTGGAACAATTCCCAGGCGGTGTCGCCCAGCCAGAAGAACGGCCGGTTGGAATCCGTGACGAGGAACCGGTGGTTCTCGCTGACCTTGAGCGAAGGCAACGGCGCGGCGACGGCGGCGCCCGCGATCAGGCAGGCCAGCGCCGCGACGGGGAATTGGAGGCGGGACTTCATGTGTTTTCCGGAGTCAAGCCGACCCCGCGGACGCAGGCCAGCCAACGTATGCGAAATGACGGTGGGACAACGGTGGAGAGATTCGCCGGGCCGATCGCGCCGCGTCTTGGAGAAGTCCGCTGGAATCCTTGGAGGAATCGCTCGTCGCAAATTCGCACTTCGATCCCGTCCGCGGCCTCGCTAGATTGGGCGGCGGACGATGAACCTTTTCGATTTGTCGGGCGAAGTCGCCGTCGTGATCGGCGGCACCGGCGTGCTGGGCGGCGGTCTCGCGGAAGGCTTGGCCACGGCGGGCGCCGCGGTCGCGGTGCTGGGGCGCAACCGGGAGCGCGGCGACGCCCGTGTCGACGCGATCCGGAGGGCCGGCGGCAAGGCCGTTTTCGTCGCCGCGGACGCGGCGGACCGCGCCTCGCTGGAGTCCGCGGCGAATTCCGTGGGATCCGCGTTGGGTCCGGTCTCGATCCTTCTCAACGCCGCCGGCGGCAACGATCCGAAGGTGACGGTGACGCCCGAGCAACCCGTCGAGGCCATCGGGCTCGACGCGTGGCGCGCCAACGTCGACCTCAACCTCGTCGGCGGCGTGTTGTTGCCCTGCCAGGTGTTCGGTCCCGCGATGTGCGCGCGCGGCCGCGGATCCGTGATCAACATCGCCAGCGTTTCCGCGCACGTGCCGCTGTCGCGCGTGATGGCGTATTCGGCGGCGAAGGCGGCGGTGCTGAGCCTGACGCAATTCCTCGCGCGCGAATGGGCGCCGCGCGGGGTGCGCGTGAACTCGATCACGCCCGGTTTTTTTCCCGCCGAACAAAATCGCCGCCTGCTGTTCCATGAAGACGGCACGCCGACGCCGCGCGCGGGTGCCATCCTGGGCCACACGCCCATGGGACGCTTCGGCGAGGCCTCGGAATTGGTCGGCGCCGCGGTGTTCCTCGCCAGTGCCCGCGCCAGCTCCTTCGTCACCGGCACCGATCTTCGCGTTGACGGCGGGTTCCTTTCCCAAACCATTTGATCCATGCCGACGCACGCCGTTGCCCCGTTCGCCCGCCTTGCCGCTCCCGGGAAGTTGCTCGCGGACTCCGAGGTCGAATCGCTCGTCGCCGACGCGTGTCCCGAGTCGGATTACCGCGGCAAGAAGGTGCTGTTGATCATTCCCGACCACACGCGCACGGCGCCGGTGGGACTGTTGTTCAAGACGCTGTTCGAACGCATCGGCGGCGTGACGGCGGCGTTCGACATCCTCACCGCGCTCGGCACGCACGCGCCGATGTCCGAGGAGGCAATTTGCGCGAGGCTCGAGATCACGGCGGACGAACGGAGCGGGCGTTACGGTCGCGTCCGGTTCTTCAACCACGAGTGGGACAATCCGGCGGCGTTGCAGGGTCTCGGCGTGATCCCGGCCGAAGAGATCCGGACGCTTTCGGACGGGATGTTCTCGATGGACGTGCCGGTGACGGTGAACCGCCGCGTGGACGAGTATGACCAAATCGTGATCGTGGGGCCGGTGTTCCCGCACGAGGTGGTGGGGTTCAGCGGCGGGAACAAATACCTGTTTCCCGGGGTGAGCGGTCCCGAGGTGTTGAACTTTTTCCATTGGCTGGGCGCCGTGATCACGACCGTCGGGGTGATCGGCAAGAAATGGACGCCGGTGCGCCGCGTCGTGGACCGGGCGGGCGCGATGGTGCGGACCCCGAAGCTGTGTTTCGCGCTGGTGGTTTCCGGAGGCGGTCTTGCCGCCGCGTTCGCGGGCACGCCGGAATCCGCGTGGGACGCGGCGGTGGATGTCTCGGCGCGGCATCACATCGTGTGGAAGGACCGTCCGTTCCACACCATCCTGTCGTGCGCGCCGTCGATGTACGACGAGCTCTGGGTGGGTGCGAAGTGCATGTACAAGCTGGAGCCGGTTTTGGCGGAAGGCGGGGAATTGATCATCTACGCGCCGCACCTGAAGGACGTGAGCGTGGTGCACGGGCGTGTGATCGCGCAGGTCGGATACCATTGCCGCGATTACTTCCTGAAGCAGTGGGACCGCTTCAAGGACCTGCCGTGGGGCGTGCTCGCCCACAGCACGCACGTCTACGGATTGGGGACCTACGAGGGCGGCGTGGAACGCGCGCGGGCGCGGGTGACGCTGGCGACGGGAATTCCCGAGGCCGAATGCCGGGCCGTGAATCTGGGCTACCGCGACTGGCGTTCGATCCGGACCGAGGACCATGCCGGGCGCGAGTCGGAGGGAATCCTGCTGGTGCCGAAGGCAGGCGAGACCCTGTTCCGGCTCCGCGAGGGTGGGCCCGGTTGACAGGGTTCCGTCCCGCAGCGAATGGTCGGGGCAGTCCGGATGATCGGTGCATGACGCCATGGCGAAAACGAACCAACCCAAGTACGGCAACTTCCGGGAGGCATACTGTGCCTATTACCGGTGCCGGGCGCAGGACTTCCAGAAGCGCGCGTTCTTCCGCGCGATGGGCCCGTTCCACCGGATGCTCGGACTCCCGATCTACTGGTTCAACAAGCCGTTCTACGCGATGGATTTCGGGATCATCGACTCGGTCGGCGAGGCCCGCACGTCGACCGAGTTCGACGCCGCGCAGGAGGAGTTGATGGGGATCAACCGCGTTGAGCGCAGCATCCGGCGCGGGCTATTGGGAATCCGGATCTCGGGTCCGAGGTTGGACGCGATGTGGCAGCGGCTGTCGCCCTACATCGAGCCTCCGCCCGAAGTGGCGCTCGCCGAGGATGTCGCGGTGGTTCCGCAAACGACGATCTCGCGGCGGGGCGTCGACGGCAGCCGGACGCCCGGCGACCTCCTGACGCCGCACGTGATCCGCAAGCTGCGTTTGGCGATGGATGCGGTGGTCGCGGGAGTCCCGGTCGAGAAGGCGGCGGAGGAAGCGGGTTTCGCGCGCGTGGGTGAATTCACGGACGCCTTGAGGAACCGGTCGGTTTCGCACGAACCTTCCCGATGGCTGCTTTCGCAAATCGAATTGGCCGCGCGGGTGCGCGTACTCGAGGCCGAGGTAATGCAGGGAAAGAATCTCATCGCGGACCAGCAGATGGCGCTGTCCCGCCTTCGTTCCCGCGACGTCTCTACTTCTCCCGGCCCGACGGAATGAACATCCCCCGGACGTGGTGCCCCGTTCTACCCCGGATTTCCGCGTGCCTACGGCGCCGCCGGTCTGGTCTTCTCGCGCCGTGAATCCACAACCGTACCGCGACTTCCTGGCCGAATTGGCCACCGCCAGCGCGGAAGCGATCCTTCCGTACTACGGGTGTCGCGACGTCGGTCTGGAGCTCAAATCGGATGAGTCGCCCGTCACGGTCGCGGATCGGCGGGCGGAAGAAGTGATGCGGGGGCTCATCGAACGGCGCTATCCCGACCACGGCATCGTCGGGGAGGAATTCGGCACGGTCCGCGGCGACGCGGAGTTCGTCTGGGTGCTCGATCCGATCGACGGCACGAAATCGTTCATCACGGCGGTCCCCCTGTTCGGCACCTTGATCGGCCTGTTGCACCGCGGGAATCCGATCCTCGGCTGCATCCACCAGCCGGTCCTTCGCCAACTGATGGTCGGCGACGGGGTGACTACGACGTTGAATGGCACGCCGGTGCGGGTGCGCGAGGGCGTTCCCCTTTCCGAAGCCACGGTCCTCTTCAGCGATCCAACCCACGCGGCAAGATACCAGGACGGTGCGAAGTTCGCGGAACTGTGCGGCAAGGTCCGGTTGGCGCGGAGTTGGGGCGATTGCTACGGGTATCTTCTGGTCGCGGCGGGGTGGGCGGACGTGATGCTGGATCCGATCATGAATCCTTGGGACCTGCTGCCCATCGTGCCGATCATCCGGGGCGCCGGCGGTGTGGTCAGCAACTGGCAGGGAGGCCCCGCCGACCGGATGGAATCCCGGTCGTGCATCGCGGCGGCCCCGGGCCTGCACGCCGTCGTGGCCTCGGTCCTCCAGGGCTGATTTTCGGGGGGTGGAACCCGGTTTCGGACCGAAAAGTAGGCGGATCGGGGATTCCGGATACTTCGCTAGAGACAGGAAACCCCGATTTTGGGTATTGTCCGGGGAACCACAGTGGTGAAGGCAGCGAAGTTGTCGTCACCCGAGTTCCTCAGTCTGGCGCGAATGAAAGCCTCTCCCGCATCCAAGCGTTCCGGCATTTTGGCCGGGGGCAATTGGATCATAGATCAGGTCAAGATCATCGATACCTACCCGGGTCTTGAACAGTTGGCGAACATCCGGAGCCAGTCCCAAGGCTCCGGGGGGTCGCCGTACAACGTGCTGGTCAACCTGTCGAAGTTGGGCGCCGAATTCCCGCTTCTGGGCGCCGGACTGGTCGGCAAGGATCCCCTCGGCGAACAGATCGTCGCGGATTGCGCCAGGCACCGGATCGACACCAAACACGTCAAGGGCACCGCCGACGCCCCCACGAGTTACACCGACGTGATGACGATCGGCTCGAACGGCAAGCGCACGTTCTTCCATCTGCGCGGTGCCAATGCCCAGTGGGACGGCAAGGATCTCGATTTCAACCGCATCAAGGCGCGGATCTTCCATCTCGGCTACTTGCTGCTCCTGGACAAGATGGACGCCATCGGCAAGGACGGCGTCACCCAGGCGTCCAAGGTGCTCGCCGCCGCGCAGGCCGCCGGTCTCAAGACCAGCATCGACGTCGTCAGCGAGGCCAGCGATCGCTTCAAGGCGGTCGTGACGCCCGCGCTCAAGTTCTGCGACTACGCCATCATCAACGAATACGAGGCCGGGATGGTCACCGGCTTCAAGATCCGCAAGGAAGGCGTCCTCGACACGGTCTCGCTGCGCCACGCGGCCGGCGCGATCCTGCAGCACGGCGTCAAGGAGCTCGTGGTCATCCATTTCCCCGAGGGATGCTTCGCACGCACGCGCGACGGCAAGGACCATTGGCAGACTTCGCTGAAGGTCCCGGCCAAGGCGATCGCCGGAACGGCGGGCGCGGGCGATGCGTTCTGCGCGGGCGTCCTTTACGGCCTGCATGAGGCGTGGGATCTCCAGAAATGCCTGCTCACCGGCGTGTGCGCCGCCGCGGCATCGCTTTCCGACCCGACCTGCACCGGCGGCATGAAGCCGTTGGCGGCGGTCCAGGCCCTCCAGAAAAAGTACGGCGTGCGTCCGCCGCTCGAGCCGAACGAGGATTTCTGATCGAAGTCCTCGAATTGGGCCGCTCCCGCCGGGAGCTCGACCGATTCTGGCGGGTCATGGTCGGTATCTCCGGCCGCGAACCCGCGTGCATCCTGCCGCTCCGCATCGAGGTCACCAAGGTCCTCGGGCCCGGGAATCCCTTCTGGGCACACGCCCGTTGCCGGCTTTGGATCGCGCTTCGCGATGGAAAGCCCGTCGGGCGGATCGCGGGCATCGTCGACGAGGCGCACCAGCGCGCGCATGCCGACCTCACCGCGTTCTTTGGGTTCTTCGAGAGCATCGACGATCCCGATGTTTCGGACGCGTTGTTCGCCGCGGTGTCGGATTGGGCGCGGACCGAGGGATGCGACCGGCTGCGCGGGCCGATGAATCCGGGGATCAACGAGGAATGCGGGTTGCTGGTCTCGGGATTCGACCGTCCCAACGCGGTGATGATGCCCCACGCGCCGCCCCATTTCGCGCGCCTCGTGGAGAAGGCGGGATTCTCGAAGGCGAAGGATTTGGTCGCGTTCGACATCGCGCTGGCCGATAGCCCGTCGGATCGCCTGGATCGCTTCCGCAAGGCGGCGGCGCGGCGCGCGAAGGACGTGGAACTCCGGCGCGTGACGAAATCGAATCTGGCGTCGCTGCTGCCGGCACTGAAGGAAATCTACAACTCCGCGTGGGAACGCAATTGGTCCGCCGTCCCCATGTCGCCCGGCGAGATCGATTTCCTCGCGGAACGCCTCAAGCCGCTGTTGCTCGACGGACTCGTGTGGTTGGCGGAGGCGGGCGGAGAGCCGGCCGGTTTGCTGCTGGCGGTACCCGACGTCAACGAGGCGCTCGCGCCGCTGCGGGGACGCCTGTTGCGACCCGCATTGATCGGCGCCCTGCCGATGCTGCTCGGATGGCGGATTCCCACGCGCTTCCGGCTCATCGCCCTCGGCGTCACCGCGAAGCACCGCGGCCGCGGCATCGAGGGCATGATGTTTGCCGAGACATTGGCCGCCGCGAAACGGCTGGGCTTCGAGCGATGCGAGGCATCGTGGGTCCTCGAGGACAACCGCGCGGTCCACCAGTTGGCCGGGATATTCCACGGCCGGATCGCGCAGGTGTTGCGGATCTACGACCGCTCAATCTGAGTCCGATCCCGGCCATCGCCGTTGCATCCACTCGGCGCCGGCAATCAATCCGGGAGCGAGGACCAGACCGGCGACCACGTCGGAGACGTAGTGGTATCGCCCGTAAACCGTGCCGAAACACAGCGCCACCACGGCGACGGCGTGGATCCATCGGATGCGGAACCGGTGGCGGAACGATTCCCGGAGCGTGAGGCACGCGACGATGACGTGGCTGCTCGGGAACGCTCCGCCGTCTCCCTCGAACCACGCGTAGAGGAGCGCCATCAACCGCGCGAACGGCCCGACCTGCGTGCCCGGTGGCATGGGTCGGATGGGGTCGATCCCGAGCGTCCTCAGGGTGGCTTCGTCGATGCCGTGCGTCTCGAGCACGCGCGGTCCCACGACGGGGAACACGATGAAGACCGCGTAGCACGCGAAGAACACGGCGGCGAGGGTGCCCATGAACCGCCGGGCCGCGGGGCGATCGGTCGCGGCGAGCCGGATCCCGACGCCGAGGATCATGATGTAGAAGGAGAAGTATCCGGCGTAGAGAACCTCGGCGAAAGCGGTGGCGGGCAAGTGTTCGGCAAATGCCAGGCTGGGTTGGAACCCGAACCAACGTTGTTCCGCGCGCAGGAACAAGGCATCGAGGGGCCGGGCAAACACGGCGTGGTTGAGCGCGGCGCTCTCGCGGTACAACCCCAGGAACAACGGCAGCGGGTAGAGCTCCCGGATCGTGCCCGGAATCCCCGACCTCGGCTTCCGCGCGATCCAGAGGATCCCCGTCGCCGCGGCCGCGTGGAGCGGGAGCAGTGGCAGCCATGCGGACGAGGCCCGCTGGCGCGCCACGACGAGCAGGGCGGCGACCGCGCCGAGATAGGCGAGCGTCGCGAGGTCGACGAATCGAAGGCGCTGCATCGGTGCCCCAGCCTGCGACGAACGCCGGCCCGAGGGCGAGTCTTCGGACGGTTGCCGGGGGTGTGGGTCCGCGGAGCGGTCCGGGCGCAAAAAATCCCGGGGCCTTGCGGTCCCGGGATTTCAAAACGGCGCTTTCTGGCGAAGGTGGTGGAGCCGAGGGGATTCGAACCCCTGACCTTCTCATTGCGAACGAGACGCTCTACCAACTGAGCTACGACCCCGACGCCAGAGCGGCGGGTTAATTGGCAGAAGGACCCGGGGATGGCAAGCGCCCGTTTCGGTTTTCAAAAACTCGCGTCGAAACTCCCGTGGGCCGGCGGTGTCTTCCATGCGGGGTGTCGGAGTGCCCCACGCATGGGTTGGATGGGCGGGCCGCCACCTGAAGGTCGGGCCGGATCGGAATCCGATCGGGACTTGCCGGACGGTGGATGGCTCGCCACTCTACTTGAAGCACCAATCCCGACGCATGCCCCTTTACGAATACGAACTTTGCGAAGGCTCCTGTGCTCCCTGCACCGGGCGTTTCACGCTGCGTCGTCCGTTGTCGGCTCCCGAACTTACCCAATGCCCGGCCTGCCGCCGTCCGGTCCGCAAGGTTTTCTCCACCTTCAGCACGCCGAGCCTTCTCAAGCCACTTTCCGTTTCCGACGCCAAAAGCGCCGGTTTCACCGTCCTGAAACGCGTTTCCAAGGGCGAGTACGAGCGTCAATGACCCAGACCCCGGCCCATCCATCCACACCATGAGCGATATCCAATTCCTTGAACAGGCCGTCGACCGCACCGTATCCCGTGCCCGATGGATCCGCGCATGGACGGGGTTGTGGCGCGGCCTGATGGTCGGCGCCGCCATCTATCTCGTCGCCCTCGCCGTCTACAAACTCGCGCCGGTGCCGTGGGCCATCGTCGCCTATTCCGGGATCGCGGCCGTGGCCAGCATGGTCGTTGGATTCCTCTGGGGCTGGACGCGTCGCATGACCCGGGCCGATGCCGCGCGGTTCCTCGATCTCCGCGGCGGTCTCAAGGAACGCGTTTCCACCGCATTGGAAGTCTCGGGCAAGACGGGGTCCGATCATTGGGCCCAATTGGTCGTCGCGGACGCCACCGCCGCGGCCGGGACGGTCGATCCCCGCCGGCTTCTCCCGTTCGGACTGCCCGCCTTTTCGCGTTGGGTCGTCCTGATGCTCGTCGTCGCGGCGGGCGCGGGATTCGCCCCGGAACTCCGTTCCAAACCGCAGATCAAGAAGCAGCAGGACGATGCCGTCATCAAGGACGTCGGCCGCAATCTGGTCCAGATCGCGAAGCGCGAGGTCGCCCAGCACAAACCCGCGATCGACGAGACCCGGAAGGCGATCGAGGACGTCGGCCAACTGGGCGAGCGTCTCCAGAGCGCGAAGCTTTCCCGCGACGACGCCTTGCGCGAACTCGCGAAGACCACCGAATCGCTCAAGCAACAGGCACTGGAAACCGCGAAGAATCCCGCGGTCCGTCGCCTCGAGCAGGCGGCGCGCAACTCCGGCAGCAGCCCGAACCAGACGCCCGAGTCGCTGCAAAAGCAGATCGACAGCATGCAGAAATCGCTCGGGGAGAAGACCGGCCAGCAGGAGGCGATGCGCGATCTCCAGAAGGACATGCAGAAGTTGCAGGAAGCGGCCAAAGGTGCGGCGGACAAGGACGGCAAGGTCGGGGAGGAAGCGCGGCAGAAGCTCGCGCAATCGCTGGCCGAACTCGCCCGCAAGGCCGAGGCCGCCGGCATGAACATGGAGGATATCAAGGACGCCGCGCAGGCGCTGAAGAGCGCCAACATCGACCGTTTTGCCAAGGACCTCGAGGTCGCCTCCAAGGATCTCGACAAGATGGCGGAGATGGCGAAGACGCTCGCGGAGATGCAGCAGCAGGCCGAGAAGATGGGCAAGGATCTGGAGGAACAGTTGAAGAACGGCCAGGCCGAGGCGGCCGCCGCGACGCTGCGCAAGATGATCGACGAGTTGAAGAAGGCGAACCTCACGCCGGAACAACTCGCCAAGATCGCCACCGAGGCCGGCAAGGCCGCGAAGGCGGGCGATCAATACGGCAAGGTCGGCGAACTCCTCAAGAAGGCCGCCGAGGAATGCAAGGGCGGCGACAAACCCGGCGGCGCGCAAAGCCTCGCGAAGGCCGAGAAGGAATTGCAGGACCTGATGAACCAGATGGGCGACGCCCAATCGCTCATGGCCGCGATGGACAAATTGCAGAAGGCGCAGATGTGCATCGGCAACGGCCAATGCTGGAGCCAATGCAAGGGGCAGGGCGCTCCCAAGATCGGGAACAGACCCAGCAAGGGCGGACGCGGCGTCGGCACGTGGTCCGAGAACGACGCGTGGGCGATGCCCGACAGCATCCAGGATCTTTGGGACAACAGCGGCCTGAACCGTTCCGACATGGCCGGCAAAGGCCACACGGAGCGCGACCTCAATACGCCGGAAGGGCTGACCCCGACGAAGATCAAGGGCCAGATGCAACCCGGCGGACCGATGCCCAGCATCACGCTCAAGGGCGTCAGCATCAAAGGCGACAGCAAGGTCCAGTACACCGAGGCCGTTGCCGCCGCCCAGTCGGACGCGCAGGCCGCCCTCACGCAGGAGCAGGTTCCCAAGGCCTATCGCAACTCGGTGCGCGACTACTTCGACGATCTCAAGAAGTAGGCCGCATGAAAGCCGTCGTTCTCCGCGGGGTTCAGGACCAGATCATCGACACCCTCCCGCTCCCGAATCCCGCGCCCGGCGAGGTGTTGGTCCGCATCCATGCCGCGGCCATCAATCATCGCGACGTCTGGATCCGCAACGGCCAGTACGCGGGCCTCAAATTCCCCATTGTTCCCGGCTCGGACGGCGCCGGCGTGGTCTGCGAGGTCGGGCCCGGCGTCGACGCCTCGTGGGTCGACCGGCCCGTGATCATCAACCCGTCGTTCGATTGGGGGACCGACCAGAAGGTGCAGGAACCGAGGTTCACGATCCTTGGATTGCCGCACGACGGGACGCTCGCGGAGTTCGTGCGGGTGCCCGTGACGCAACTCGCGCCAAAGCCGACGCATCTCGACTGGGCCGAGGCGGCGGCGTTGCCACTGGCGGGCCTCACCGCGTACCGGGCCCTCTTCTCCCGCGCGCAGACGAAGTCGCACGAAAAGGTCCTGATCTCCGGAATCGGGGCCGGAACCGCGGTGTTCGCCCTCCAATTTGCCGCGGCCGCCGGCGCCATCCCGTGCGTCACGTCGAGTTCGCCGGAGAAACTGCGCCGCGCGCAGGATCTCGGCGCGAGAGCCGGCGCGCTCTACACCAAGGCGGGTTGGGCGAGGGAATTCGGCGAACACCACGGGCCCTTCGACGTCATCGTTGACAGCGCGGGCGGCGCCGGATTTGCCGATCTCGTCGATCTCGCCGCGCCCGGTGGACGCATCGTTTTCTTCGGTGCGACCCGCGGCAACGTCCCCGATTTCCCGCAGCGGAAAGTATTTTGGAAGCAGTTGTCGCTGCTCGGGTCGACCATGGGCAGTGAGGCCGACTTCCAGGCGATGGTGGCTTTCGTGGCAAAGCACGCGATCCATCCGGTCGTCGGCGCCACCTTTTCCCTCGATGCGGCCGCCGATGCCTTCGCGCTCATGGAATCCGGCGGGCAATTCGGCAAGATCGTGGTCGAGATCGCGGCTTGATTTAGTACGTCGCCCGCACCCGATAGAACCGTTTGGGGTCCGGCGTCGGATCCACGACGAGTCCCGGGCCGGATTCCGAGGCCGGGAAATTCGTGAGCACCTGCCATTGCGGCGGGAACTCGGTCGTGTACTCGACCGTGTTGATGCGGTCGGCCAGCAACGACCACTGGATCTCGGCCGCCCCGGTGTCCAACCGCCGGACGTGGACGTCGAGCAGGGTGATGTCCACCAGCAGCAGGTCACCCAAATCGATATAGGGGCCGCCGACCGAATTGGTCCTCACCACGAGCACGGGCAACTCCCCGAACGGCGCGCTTCCCACGTTGACCACGATGTTGGTGGCGGGCGGCTTCTTGTAGGTGAACGAATTCCAGTTGGTCAGCGTTTCCCATCCGGACACCACCCGGCCGAAGACCGTGAAGCCGCCGGAATTGTCCACGCTGTCGAGGGCCGTGTTGGTCTTGAAATTGAAGAAGAACTGGCTCGTGGCGGAATTGGGATCCGCGGTCTTGGCCATCGCGAGGGTCCCCGGAAGATTCGGAAGATGCGGGCCGGACGCGTACTCGTTGATGATGGGCGCGCGGGTCTTGACCTGGACGATGTTGGCGTTGGTCGTGCCCTTGTTCGTCACGCCGAACCCGCCGCCTTGGATCACGAAATCGGGCACCACACGGTGGAAGAAGTCGTCATTGTACGCACCGTCCGCGACGTACTGCAGGAAGTTCGTCACGGTCACCGGCTTCTCGGTGTCGTAGAGCTCGACCTTCAGGTCGCCCAACACGGTGCGGAACTGGACGGTCGTGCCGGCCCGTGCCACGGCAAGGGCGAGCAGCGCGGCGAGGAGGAAGAGGAGTTTTCGCATCGTCGGTTGCCGGAGTATTGCCTAGCGCGCCCCGCGGGCAAGCCCGGCCACAACGGCCGCTTTCAACTCGCGGTCGATGATCCGGTTGTTGCAATTGAGGGAGTGCCGGAACTCTTCCGCCGTGTCGCCCGGCTCGAACACGCCGCCCGCGCATTGGACGATCAATCCGCCCGCGGCGATGTCCCACAGCCGGATGCCCGACTCGACGTAGCCATCGAAACGGCCGTCCGCCACGTAGGTCAACGCGAGCGCCGCGGAACCCATCAGGCGGATCTTTCGCACGCGGTGCACGAGCTCGTTGAACACCGGCAGCATGTGGTCCAGCGATTCCGTGCTCTTCGCGAAGCCCAGCGAGACGATCGACTCTCCGAGATTCCGCCGCTTGCTGACATGGATCCGGCGGCCGTTCAACAACGCGGGGCGGCCGACGATCGCCGTCCAGAGTTCGTCCATGAACGGGTCGTACACCACGCCGACTTTCGTCGCGTACGCGTCGCCCTCGCGCACCTGCAGCGCGATGCTCACGGCGGCGTGCGGGATGCCGTGCGCGAAATTCACGGTGCCGTCGATCGGGTCGACCACCCACCGCGCTTCCGCGGCACGCACGCGTTCGTCGATGCCTTCCTCGCCGAGCACGGGGATCCCCGGGAAATCCCGGGCCAGCAACCGCGTGATCGCGCGTTGGCAACGGACGTCGAGGTCGAGCTTGATGTCATGGTGGCATGACTCGTTCACCTTTTTGGTCCGGCGAAGGTGAAGGCGCATCAACCCGCCCGCGCCGCGGGCCGCGGCGACCGCGGACTTCTGGAGCGACGGAAAGCGGGATGACTTCATCGTGGTTGCCAAGCGGCGACGCTAGCGAACCGGCTGAAAACTTGAATCTTGAAACGTCCCACTACTCCGCGGGAGTCAGGGCAACACCTCGCGTCGGTCGCGTAGCCGCTCGAGGAGTTCCCCGCGCTTGTCGTCGATCAGTCCTTCCTCCGCCGCGCGCACCGCTTCCATCAGATCCCGGCCCTCGTGCAACCGACCGAGGCAAACGTAGCTGGCACCGGCGGCGACCAGTTCCCCGACGTTCTCGAGCACCTCGGCGGGCGCGATGATTTTCGCGCGTGGATTCAGCTCCCGGAGACTCCGCACCAATCGCTCGTTCGTGATTCCCTTCAGCAGGCTGTCGGGCACCGAACACACCAGGACCGCGGCATTCGCGATGCCGGCGTGGAGCAGCGTGTCGCGTTGGCTGATGTCGCCGTAGATGACGGGGATCCCGCGCGCCTTCAGTTCCTTGTGAACCACCGGGTTGAAATCGACGACCGCCACGTGGCGGAGCAGGTCCGGCGCGTGTTCCTCCAGTTCCTCCAGCAGGGAACTGGCGGCCCGGAAGAAACCCAGGATCAGGATCCGCGCGCCGTGCCCGTGTCCTCCCTCGCCCTCCGTCGCGTGCGCGTGACCCGTCGCGCCCGCGGGTCCGTTCGCAACCGCGTCGTCCAGATCGCGCAGTCCCAGCCGCTTCAACCGCGGTATCAACGCCCGCACCAAGCCATCCGATCGCGCCATCCCGAAGGTCGAGACCGTCGCGAGGATGACGAACGAAAGCGACGCGATGTCCTTGGCCTGCGGGCTCACGTGATGGAAGCGGTCGGACGCGCCGAGTTCGAGCAGGACGAGCGAGAACTCCGAGATCTGCGCGAGGTTGATCGCGGGCAACAGGCTCGCACGCAGTCCTTGTCGCAGCTTGTACAGCGGCGGGAAGGTCGTCGCGAACCGGCTGACGATGGTGAACACGCCGAAGACCAACGCCCAGGCCACCACGTTCAGGTTGGGCTGCTGGATCTTCATGCCGAGCCCGACGAAGAACAGCGTGACGAAGAAATCCCGGAGGCTCGTGACCTTGGCCGTGACGTCGAGCGCGTAGGGGAACGTGGACAGCGCGACGCCCGCGATGAGCGCTCCCATCTCGCGCGAGAGGTGGAGCCGCTCGCCGAATTCACCGACGAGGAAACACCACCCGATCGCCCCCACCAGCACGAGTTCGGGCAAACGCGCGATGCGGTGGAAGAGCGGGGGAAGGACGTATTTGCTGACCAACATCGCCGTCCCCACGAGGACGAACACCCGCAGCAACGAGTCCACGAGGACGCTGGCCTCGAGTTGGTCGAGGTTCGGTTGGATCGCCAGGAACAGGATCGCGAAAAGGTCCTGAAGCACCAAAATGCCCAGCGTGACGCGGCCGGGAAGGGTGTCCAACTCGCGTTTGTCGTACAGCACCTTGACGATGATGACCGTGCTGCTGAGCGCCGCCGCCGCGCCGAGGTAGAGCGCGTCCCAGTTACCGCCTCCGAGACGGAATCCGACGAGCCGGAAGAAAACCGTCCCGATCGCGAAGCCGCCGAGGATCTGCACCGCGGAGGTCAACGTGATGGATTTGCCCGCGCTCGCGATCTTCTTCAGGTCGATCTCGAGCCCGATCATGAACAGCAGGAAAATCAGCCCGAGCTCGGAGATGGTCGCGATGGATTCCTGGTTGGTCACCCAGCCGAGGACGGACGGACCGAGGATGAATCCACCCGCCAGATAGGCGAGGATCAGGGGTTGGCGAATCAACTGCGACGCCACCCCCAGCAGCCAAGCGGCGGCGATGCACAGGGCAATGTCGCGAATCAGGTCGTGCATGGGCGGTTCACCGGACGCGCGACTGTGGTGGCCGGCCGCCGTCCGGTCAACGTGGCCGTGGTCACAACCTGTGGCAGCGGTCGTGAGACCGCGGATCCGCAGCTTCGATCCACCGTCTCACGACGGTCGCCACCCTTGTTTGTGGCCGCGGTCGTGAGACCGTGGACCCAGCGATTCCCGCCCCACAAACTTCCGCCTCCCTCCTCCCCGCGATCGATGCCACGCTTCGCCCGATGTCCATGGATCGCCCCGCATGGTTCCGCTGGTGGCAGGTGCCCGCGTATGCGCTGCTGTGGACGCTCGTGGGCCTGGCGTTCGCGGGACAACACTACCTGACGTCCGCCAAGGTGGGCGTGCCCGTCGGTTGGGGTGTGGCTGTCGTTGGCGCGCTCGCGGATTGGTACGTGTTCGGCGTGCTGGCCCTGCCGGCCGCGTGGCTGGCCTCTCGATTCAACCTCTCCGGCCCGCACTGGAAACTCCGCGTCGCCGTCAACGTCGTCGCCGGCACCGTCTTCTCGCTGCTCTGGATCCTCGTCCGATCCTCGCTGTCCCAGATGTTCGTGCCGCTGCGTGGCGCGGAGAAACCCTTCGGCGAAGTGCTCCGCTACGTGTTGGTCGCGACGTTCTTTTTCAACATCCTCGTCTACTGGGTCGTGGTGACGGGCACGCACGCGCTTGCCTACTACGCGCACTTCCGCGAGCGCGAGCGACGCGTGCTCGAGCTCGAGGGACGCCTCACCTCCGCGCGGTTGCAGGCGCTCCAGATGCAGTTGAACCCGCACTTCCTCTTCAACGCGCTGCACGGCATTTCCACGCTGATGTACCGCGATGTCGATACCGCCGACTCGATGCTCGTGAAACTTGCCGAGCTACTCCGTCACGCGCTCGACCGATCCCAGCAACAGACCGTCACGCTCCGCGAGGAACTCGCGTTCCTCGACCGTTACCTCGCCCTCGAACAGATGCGGTTCAGCGACCGGATGTCGGTCGCGCGCGAGATCGATCCGGCGGTGCTTGGCGCGTTGGTGCCCAACCTGATTCTCCAGCCATTGGTCGAGAACGCGATCAAGCACGGGCTGGAACCCGAGTCGCGGCCGGGCCTGATCACGCTGCGCGCGAGTCGGCCGGCGTCGGGACGCCTCCGGTTGGAGATCGAGGACAATGGGCGTGGAATGCCCGACGGGCCGCCCAAGCGGGTGGGCGTCGGGACCGAGAACTGCCGTGCGCGATTGCTTCAGCTGTATGGCAACACGGCGCGCTTCGAACTTCAAAAGGGGCCGCACGGCGGCGTCCTCGCCATCGTCGAGTTCCCGGCCTAGCCGTGGCCGCCATTGTGAAATGGCGGCTCGGACATAAACAACGCCGCTTCGTGGCAGCCATCGTGAGATGGCGGACTTCACATCCTCCTCCCCATGCCCCGCCGACTCATATCCTCCGGCTCTTCCTTCGAACGCGACATCGGTTATTCGCGCGCGGTCGTGCACGGCGATTGGGTCTTCGTCTCGGGCACCACGGGATTCGATTATGCCACGATGTCGATCCCCGAGGGCGTGGTCGCGCAAACCGAGCAATGCCTCGCGAACATCGACGCCGCGCTGCGACAGGCGGGCGCGCGAATGGAGGACGTGGTTCGCGTGACCTATATCCTGCCCGACGCTGCCGAGTTCCAGGAGTGCTGGCCGGTGTTGAGGAAATGGTTCGGCGACATCCGGCCGGCCGCGACGATGATCTCGGCGGGACTCGCGGACCCGCGAATGCGGATCGAGATCGAGGTCACCGCGTTGAAAGGAAGCGAATCATGAATCCCCAGCCCCTGATATGCGTTGCCGACGTCGAGGCCAGCAGCCGGTGGTATTGCCGGTTGCTGGGATGCCGGAGTTCGCGCGGCGGCAAGGAATACGTGGGGCCGCCGGGGTCAGACCTCACCTTTGACACTCGCGCGAGGACGGCGGGAGTGCCACCCGGGCGGCATTCGCAGGAGGCTGGCCCCGTGTCTCCAACTGCCCATCCCCAACAGCCGCGCGATCCATGCAAGCGTCCGCGTCGTATCCGCCGGCGGTCGCGTTGCGAGTCGCACTTTCCAGCGATTGCCACGGGAACTCCCGGCGCAAGTGTCCCGGCTTGCCGGGAGAACAAGCTCCCCCGGAAGCCCGTGAACAACTCCGGATCCCCTATACGGAACCATGCGGTCGCGGCAGGGGAATTATTTCACGCCAAGCCGGGCCAAGGCCATCCAAGGGGGCAAAGACTGCCGGCGTGTCATTTCACCGAATGGTGGGATCCGATGTCTGGTTCCCAATACACGTTCCCTCCTTCTTGGCCGGCCTTGGTCCCCCTTGGCGTGAGGAATCCCCGTATTGCTAACGAATCGTTCCGGGTGAGGCACGACCCGACCTCCGCGCCACGTCCCGCTGGTGTCAAAAGCGATGCCTGACCCCAGGCACGATTCCTTCCCACCCTGCTTTTCCCGTTACCCGTCGGCCCGAGCACGCTAGCCTGACCCTCTGCGCCACAGTCCTTTCGTCCGCGGCCTGGTCGCCGCCTTCCCCCTGTTCGTCGCCGCTGCCGCCCTACCATCCCGCGTCGCGGCGGCCGAGCCGGCCGGCGAGTTCAAAAAGGCCACGATCGACATCGGCATCGTCACGAAGGATGCCGACCGCACGGCGCGTTTTCTCACGAACGCCATCGGGTTCCGCGAACTTCCCGGCTTCTCCGTCCCGGCCGCCATGGGCAACAAGATCGGCCTCGTGAACAACCAGCCGTTCTCCGCCCGCGTCTTCGCCCTCGACGACGGCGACCAAGCGACCCGCCTCAAGGTCCTCACATTCCCCAAGGCCGACGTCAAGCCGGGCGACCCATCCTATGTCCACTCGATGGTCGGAC
>JANYDN010000002.1 GCA_025363585.1 Verrucomicrobiota bacterium
GTCCGACCAGCAGCCCCCGCGGCGTACCCGGGACGATGCCTTGGCGTCGTGGAGATCCGGGTCGATCCCGCCGGGAAGTTTCGGATGATACCAATCGCGGCACCATTCGAAGGTGTTGCCATGCATGTCGTGGAGACCCCAAGGATTGGCGGGATAGCTTCCGACCTTGGCCGCCACGCCCAGCGACGGGCCCGGCTCGGCGCCATTATAGGGCTTGCCCTTGAAGTTCGCCTGTGTGCGCCCGAGTCGGTCCCCGAACGAAGTCGCCGTGGTCGTTCCCGCGCGGCAGGCGTACTCCCATTGCGCCTCCGTCGGCAACCGGACTTCCCAGTCCCTCGGGAGCTCGCCGGATCGCCGCGCACGTTCCGTTAACTTACTGCAGAACTCCTCCACCTCCGAAATATTGACGTTCCCGACGGGATAGTCATCGCCCTCGGGCAAATCGACGGTTGAGGCGACAAGCAATGGGCCGGCCACGCGTTTCCAGTCGCCTTGGGTGGTTTCATATTTGGCCATCCAAAACTCCTTGGTGAGCGTCACTTCGACTTGGTCCTCGTCCGACCGTCGTTCGGGTTCGCCACGCGGGCTGCCCATGATGAATTTGCCGGGAGGGCACCAACAGAACTGGACATGGTCGATATTGGTTCCATCGCCCGCCTTGGTGCCTGCGAACGAATCCACGCGCGGGGGTGGCGGTGTATCGGCGCCGAGGGCGGCACAAACAAATGCCGGAATCATCATCGCCAGCGTGACGCAGACGGCAGGAGCGATGCGCAAGCGATCAAGGAAACAGCGTTGCTTGCGGATCGTGCGGCACGCCGGTCTCCGAAGGGCGCAAAGGATGGGATTCATGCGATGTCGGAAGGTGGAAAGCGCCCAACCCTGTGCCGGCCCGCGGTCGGCGTGTCAAAGGTATAGGTAGAGTCCGGCTCCCTTGGATGGAGGGTGGCTCCCTGGGCGCCCGGGCCTCGAAAAAAAGCAAACTGGTCATCGGCGCCGGATTCATGCGAAATGCGCCGGCCGGAATCCACGACGGTCGGTCGTCGTGGCTTCGACCAACGGCTCCAAGGAAACGCCATGAAACTCAGGTTCCTCCCAATCCTCGCCGTCCTATGCGCATGGGTCGCCGGATTGGCCCAATCCGGACCCGCTCCCTTCGGCCACGGCCTTGGGTTCAACGGCGTGGACAACTATGTTGCCGTGGCTTTCGATTCACCCCCCGCCACCGATTATACCATCGGCGCCTGGATCTTCCTCCACACGGGAGGATCCTACGGCGGCACGCGCGTGGCCGTGTTGTCCTCCACGACGTGCGGCGCTTCGGTCGAATTGTTGGTCCACTCCAAGACGGGGAATCCTGCCGACCCGCAATATCTCGAATTGGGCCGGTGCAATGGATTCAACGGCGAGCCGAGCACCACCCCGGTTCCGCTCGACACGTGGACCCACGTCGCCGTGACCGTCGCCGCCGACAAGACGGTCAGCTATTTCATCAATGGCCGACCGGCCGGGACGTGGTCGGGCGATGGCAAGGACCTCGGGCTCGGGACGGCCGTGAATCTAGGCGACAACAGCAGCGTTCGCCGGTTCGACGGCGTGCTGGACGAGGTGCAGATCTGGAAGCGCGCGTTGTCCGCCGCGGAGATTTGGGCCGGCTGGAAACACGACCTTGACGGGGGGGAGGACGGTCTATACGCCTACTATCGGTTCGCCGAGTCGCAAGGCACCACGACCGGGGATGGTGCTCCCTTGGGCGGAGTTGCCGACGGCACCTTGGTCAAATCCCCCGGGAGGACCCAGGTGACTTATGTGGTCACCAATACCAACGACGAAGGTCCGGGATCCCTGCGCGATGCCACGGTCACCTCGGGCAACGGCGTCATCGTGAGCTTCAGCCGGGATCTCTCCGGCAAGACCATTGTCCTGACGCATGGCGCGCTCGTATTGGACCAGAGCCTCTCCATTGACGCCTCGGGATTGCCCGGTGGCATCGCGATCGACGGCAACGGCGCGTCGCGCATCTTCGAGATCCTGGCGTCGGCGACCGTGGTTTTCGATTCCCTGACGCTTACGAACGGGCGCGCGAACGCGGGCGGAGCCATTCTGAATGGCGGCACGCTGACCGCGACCCGGTGCGCGGTGGTCGGCAATTCGGCGGCGGGCGGCGGCGGTGGTGGCATCTATAACAACCTCGGCGGCCTGACCCTCAACCAATGCACGATCGCCGCGAACTCGGCCGTGGCGGGAGGCGGCATTTTCAATCTTTCCGGGGGCGCCCCGGTTGTGTTGAACCAATGCACGGTCTCGGGAAATTCGGCCAGCACCGGCGGTGGTGTCGATAGTTTCGGCCTTGGCGCGATAACGGTTTCCTTTTTCAACAGCATCGTCGCCGGCAACACCACCACTTCCGGACCGGACGTCCACAACACCGCGCCGACGCTTTTCGGATCCAATATCATCGCGGGCGATCCCCGATTGGAACCGCTCGGTCTCTATGGTGGGCCGACTCCCGTCCTCCCGCCCCGTGCGGATTCCCCTGCCATCGACGCGGGTGACGATTCTGCCGTCGGTGCCCCGTATTGGTTCGTGACCGACCAGCTCGGGCAGTCGCGCCGGGCGGGTTCGCACGTGGATATTGGTTCGTCGGAACTCGAACAAAGGTTCGTCGTGACGGCCGATGATTTCGGACCGGGTTCGTTGCGCGACGCGATCATGTCTTTATCCACGCTGGGTCTGGTCAGGTTTGGCACCAACCTTTCCGGAACGACGATCGTGATGACGTCCGGCGAACTCGTGCTGGACCAAAAGCTAATTAGCATCGATGCGATGACATTGCCGAAGGGTCTGACGCTGAGCGGCGGCGATGCAGGCCGCATTTTCAACGTCAAGTCCGGCGGACTCGTTCTCTCGGGATTGACCCTGGCCCATGGGAACGCATCCGGTGGGTCGGGAGGCGCCATCTATTCGGCGCCGGGCAGTTCACTGGGCATTGAGCGGTGCGCGTTCTCCCTGAACTCGGCCCTCGAAGGCGGTGCGATTCTGAACGACGGATTGCTGCGGATGGAGAATTCCACCTTCTCGGGAAACTCCGGTGGCTACGGGGGAGCCCTCCAATGCCGGGGACCGAGCACGCTCGTCCACTGCACGATATCGGGAAACGCGGCCCAGAACGGCGGCGGCGGCATTTTCAACAAGGGATCCAGTCTGACGCTCAACAACTGCATCGTCGCCGGCAACACGCCGGTGGTCGCCGGGGCCGATATCTATAACCAATTGGCAAAGCTGGTTTACGCCAATGCCAATCTGGTGGGGATTTACTTCGAGGACCGCGCCAATGTCGCCGGCCCGCCGCCGTTGGTCGGCGATCCGCTGCTTGCGCCGTTTGGTGACTATGGCTTCCCGACGCCGACGATGCCGTTGACGGGATTGTCCCCGGCGATCGATGCCGGCGGCCCGACGACGCTAAGCACGGACCAACGTGGCCATCCGCGCGTCATCGGCGCGACGCCGGATCTCGGCGCGGTGGAATTCGAGGAATTGGTGGTCCTTAACACCGCGGACGACGGGGTCGGCTCCCTGCGGCACGCGATCGCCCATGTCGCGCCCGGCTCGAACATCACCTTCGACCCATCGCTTTCCGGACGGACCATCACGTTGACGGGAGGCCCGCTGCCGGTGACCAACAGCGTGGCGATCGACGCCTCGGCGTTGGCCGACGGCCTTGTTATATCGGGAAACAAGAAGTCCGGCATTCTCTCGATCCATAACAACCCCGTCGTGGGGCTGTACGGCCTCACCTTGGTGGACGCTTTCGCGGATTCCGGCCAAGGCGCCGCGATCTATAGCTCGGGCACGCTGACGCTCGACCGCTGCACGCTTTCGGGGCATCGGGTCGGAAACGAGGGGGCGGCCGGACTTGGCGGGGCGATCTACAACGACGGCAGCCTGACGATTTTGCGGACGACGTTCTCGATGAACACGGTCGATGGCGCCGGCGGGGCCATTTTCAACCAGGGGACCCTCTTGATGTCCGCTTGCACCCTTTGGGGCAACCAAGCGACCAGTCCCGGGTTCTCGGTGGATCCCGGGGGTGCCATTTTCAACAAGGGCAACGCAACACTCCGTCACTGCACGATATCCGGGAATCTTGCCGCCTATCAGGGCGGGGGCATCTATAACCGAGGCATCCTGACTCTGAACGATTGCATCGTGGCCGGCAACGCGCCGGACGACATCCATGGAACGTACTTCGGCTTCCACGATTTGGTCGGGGTCGACCCGCTCCTCGCGCCGCTGGGCAACTACGGTGGGCGCACGAAGACCATGGCACTCCTGCCCGGTAGCCCGGCCCGCAACGCCGCGACGGTAGGTCCCGTGACCGCCGACCAACGCGGATTTCCCATCGTCGGCTTGCCCGATATCGGCGCCTATGAGGCCGGGACGCGGGACAACTTCGACGCCTGGATTTGGGAAACGCTTCTCCCCGCGACGGGCGACCATGGCTCTTCGGCCGATCCCGATGGCGATGGGATTTCCAACCACGACGAGTGGCTTGCGAATACCAATCCCGGCGTGAAGAACAACCCCAACGATCTCGTGTTCGACGCGGCGATCGCCCGTTTGGGAAATGGCGTGTCCGTCTCGTTTCCGACGGTGACCAACCATTACTATTTCCTCCGGGTCGCGGACTCGCTGGCGGGCCCTTGGACCGACACCGGTCTTCCCGGGGTGCCGGGCACCGGCAAGCCGGGTGCCTTCGCGATTCCGGAGGCGGATTCGCTGCTCCGATTCTTTCGGATTCAGGCAGGGCCGTAGAGTTCGTCTGATGGACCGACGGGACCGCGGCCGGATCGCCTACGGGGGAAGAATCTCGATGATCTCGGCGAGGACGGCGCCGCTCTCGTCACGAAGGGCGTTCCGCCTGCCATAGACGGTCGCGGTCGAGGGCAGGGCCAATGCCCCGACCATGAACGGGTCGGGCTCCAACGCCAGGAAGGCGGTCGGGTGGCTCGTGTATTTGATTCCGCTGGCATTTATTATGGCGCCCAGCGGACGTCGGCACCCGAGGATTTCCCCGCGCGAACCGAGCGGAAACCGATCGACCCAGATTCGGATCGCGCCGTATTCCACGGGGCGTTCGTCGCGGTCCAGCGTGAGAACGACCTCGCGCCACAGTTCCTCGCCGCGTCGTTCCCGGCTCTTCACGGCCAGATGGATCGAGTCGCCGTGGAAGGCCTCGAGCGTGCGCGTCATGTCCGTGTCGTGCGCCAGCAACCGTCGCTGCGGCTGCGGCAGCTCGGCCTCGGGAATGAGGCGGACCGGCGGCAACACGCGCCCGGCCTCGCGATAGAACGAGTCGAGCGGTTCGACGGACGGGCGTTCCATGGGGCGCGTGCTCATGGGCGGTCACGCATAGCGTCCCGCGAGATGCTCGGGTTTGAAAAACTCGCGGAGCAAACGGTCGATTTGAAGGAGTCCCTCGCGGTTGATCGAGATCCGGTCGCTGTCGACCGAAAGGAACCCCCAGTCGCGGAGTTTGCCCAGCGGTTCCGCAAAGCGTTCGCGCGGGTCGACGCCGAACTTCCTTATATAAGTCGAGGCAAGGACGCTGCCCATTTTGAGGCCGAGGATGAATTCCCGGATGAGGCAATCGTCGGCCGTCGGCGTGAGAGCGCGGTAAACCGGGAAATTCCCGGCGTTCACGGCGTCCACATACGGCTGGAAGTCGTGGTGGTTCTGGTAGTGGACACCGTTGAGGTGGCCGAAGCTGGCGACGCCGACCGACAGGATGTCGGCCCCCGAGAACAATCCCTCGCGATATTTGAAACTCACCTTCGCGGGATCGCGGACGACGGTGGTCGTGCTGGTGACCGTATAACCCATCTTCTCGAACTCCCCGTAGGCGAAGTTGACCCAACCGCGCTTGGTTTCCCAATCCGCGACGGGCGCGACGAGTTTCCCCTCGGCCTTCATCCGCTGGAAAAGGGTCGTGTTATACGGCACCTCCATCTGGTAGATGGTCACCGAATCGGGCCGAAGCGCGACGGCCTTGGCCACGGTCTCCCGCCACTTCTCCTCGGTCTCCTCGACCATGCCGGCGATGAGGTCGATGTTGATCTGCGGGAAGCCGACCTCGCGGGCGTAGTCGTAGGCGCGGAGGATTTCCTTCGAACGATGCGCCCGGCCGTTGATCTCGAGGATGTGGTCGTCGAAATGCTCGATCCCGAGGCTGAGCCGCGTGACGCCGACCTCGCGGATGGCGCGGAGCTTGTGGTCGGTGAGCGTTCCCGGCTCGCCCTCGAAGGTGACTTCCTCGGCCTCGTCCCAGGGCAGCAACCGCTTCATGCCGTCCGTGAGGTGCCGGAGTTGGTCGGGTGAAAGATAACTAGGAGTGCCGCCGCCGAAGTAGATGAACTTGGGCTTGCGGTCACCGACGAACGGACGCGATGCGTACGCCGTGAGCTCCTTCAGCATCGTGTCGAGATAGCCGCGGATCTCGCCGGCGTCCTTGTCGGTATAGACGCGGTAATAACAGAAGTGGCAGCGCTTCCGGCAAAAGGGAATGTGCGCGTAGAGCCCGAGGGGAACGCCGGGGCGCGGGGCGCGGTCGAGGGCCGCGTCGAATTCCGGGATGGACTCGGTCTTCCAGAAACCGAACGGCGGGTAATTCGAGACGAAGTAGTTGCCCGCGGTGGTCTCCTTCTGGAGCGGGGGCCCTGGATTCTTCGGCGGCGGGGCGATGGTGATGGTGCTCATGCGGACCGGGGCTGGCGGACGTTCGTCGATCGACGACGGGAGGCTAGGAGATCGTACGTACACGGGCAATCGGGGATTTTCGACGGGATGGGGACGGGATTCCTTGGGGCGATGGGTACCTGAGTTTTTGACAGGATTGACGGGATTTAAAGGATTTGCAGCATGCCAATGGACCTCCGGTAATCCCGTAAATCCTGTGAATCCTGTCAAAAAGAGTCTGGGCGCCCTGGGCTTCTCGGCGCGGGGATCGGCGGCGAATCCCGTCTCAATCCGCCGCGCGTTCTTTCCAGCGGCGCTTGAGTTCCCGTGCGGCCAATGCGTAGCCGCCGTCGCTGCCGTCCACGAAATGCACGGGGTCGCCCGCGTAGTCGCGGATGAAACACGTGATCAACGCGGCCCCCCGACGCATGCATGCCGTACACGATCGCGTCCGCCGCGCGCTCGGTCTCGAGGTGGCGTTCGCTCTTTTGACAGGATTGACGGGATTCAAAGGATTTAGGGCATGCCGATGCGGTGCGGTTAATCCCGTAAATCCTGTGAATCCTGTCAAAACTTCCCTGCTTTCTTGACTGCCGGGTACGCGGTCCGGTCGTGAATCCCGTCTCAATCCGCCGCGCGTTCTTTCCAGCGGCGCTTGAGTTCCCGTGCGGCCAACGCGTAGCCGCCGTCGCTGCCGTCCACGAAATGCACGTGGTCGCCCGCGTAGTCCCGGATGAAACAGGTGATCAACGCGGCTCCCGACGCGTGCAACCCATACACGATCGCGTCCGCGGCGCGCTCGGTCTCGAGGAAGCGCTCGATCTCCCGGAGTTCCGCCTCCGAGACATCGAGCACCATCCGCAGCATCCCGTCGAATTTGCGGAAATCCGTGTTCGCGACGAGGTCGTCGCGATAGGTGGCGCCGTCGAAATCCTTCACGCGGATCCGCCGGCGGAACAACAGGCGCCCGACGCGGGTCATCCACGCGGTCCGAACGCGCCGCCACCAATGTCGCAATCCGGCGGCGCGTCCGCTTCGGACCGCTGCCTCGACCCGGAGATCCGCCGCGGCCGAGCTCAACGAAAGGCCGCCGACGTCCACCGGATGCATGCCGTCGATTCCGAGATGCGCGGCGGCCGCGATGCCCGCGAGTACCCGGCGGTAGACCTGGCGCTGGAGGTCGGGCGTTTCGGACGTCGCGGCAACGAGCAGCGAGAGCACGCGGTGTTTGCGGGATTGAATGGGCCGCCAACGACATTCGAATCCCTCGAACACCGCCGGATCCGCCGCGTCGACGGGCGCGAGAGCGAACGCGACGCCGTGTTCCGGATCCTTCACGAGCGATTCCGCGACCGCGAGTCCGCCCCCTTCGAACATCGCGAGGGTCACGTGCCGCGACACCCGGTACCGAGCCACGCGGACATCGTTGCCCCGCGCCCGCGCCGTCGATACGGGAACGATCCCGGCCCGCAGTTCGAGCCCGAACGCATCGCGTGCGAGCGCCAGCGCGTTGCGGGCGGCGAGCACCGCGTTGTCGAGTCGGCCGGGCGGCACGAGGATCGTCGCGCCGTCACCGCCGAAAACGTACGGGAACGCCAAATCGGGGATGCAATTCACGACGGCGGTGATCGTAGAGACGCCGAGCGCGTTCACGTCCTTGTATCGCCCCGCCTCGATGGCCTGGGTGCTTCCCCGGACGTCGGTCACCAGGATGTGCCACGAATCGGGAACCCGCGCGTAGACGCCGGCCTCGGCGATGTCCTCGAATCGATCGAACGCCGGCAATGCGGCGTAGAATCCATCGTCGGGATGACGCTGGGGCGGGAGCATGGGCGCAGGATGCATGGGAAATACCGGAAGGTCCGGCGAAAACCACGGCCGCCCGCGCATTGAATGCGGCGCGGGCTTCGCCAGAGTCCATCCACTTCAACGCGACGATGAACACGAGCCACGAGACGAAATCGGCGAACGATGCGGAGGCGGAATTCTTGCGACACGCCGTCGATGGGCGTTCGTATGAGGCTTTGGTCGTCCTCGCGACCGATCCCGGCCTGACGCGACGCAGCTTTGCCGTCGCCTGCGCGGCCGGGGATGTCGCTGCCGTCGCCGCGGCTTTGGCGTCGGATCCGGGATCGGCGATTCGCCCGTGTGGATCGCCGGCGCGAGCACCGATCCTTTGGACCTGCTTTTCCCGCGTGGCGCGCGCGGAGCCGTCGCGTGCCGCGGATTTGGTCGAAGTCGCGCGCCAGTTGCTGTCGAACGGCGCCGACCCGAATGCGTCGGTCGTCGAGGGCGAGGGCGCGCACGCGTGGCGATTGAGCGTGTTGTACGCGGCGTGTTGCCGCGCGCGGAACGCGTCGCTCGCGGAGGTCCTTCTCGATGCCGGCGCGACTCCCGACGATGGCGAGTCGTTGTATCATTCCACGGAGTCGTCCGACCACGCGTGCGTGAAACTCCTGCTCGGGCGCGGTGCCCGCATCGAGGGCACCAACGCGGTGCACCACATGCTCGACCGGGACGATCTCGCCGGACTGCGGCTGTTCCTCGACGCCGGAGCGGATCCGAACCTGCGGAATCCCGCGGGATCTTTGCTCCACTGGGCGATTCTTCGCGGACGTTCATTGCCGATCGTCGAGCTGCTGCTCGATCGCGGCGCGGATGCGCGGGCGACGGACCATTTCGGACTCACGCCCCACCGGTTGGCCGCCCGGCTCGGCCACGCGTCGGCGGCCGCGCTTCTGGCATCGCGTGGTTTCGCGGAAAAGTTGTCGCCGTCCGAAACCGTCGTCGCGGCGTTGATGCGCGGCGATCTCGAGGGAGCGCGAAGCGCCGCTATCGCCGAACCGGGGTTGGCGGCGCGCGTCATCGCCGGCGAGGGCGAACTGCTGCCGGAAGCAGCGTGGAACGGCCAAGCGGCCGCGGTGCGGGCGTTGCTGGCGTTTGGTTTTCCGGTGGGTTCGACGAAGCGGAATGGCGAGACCGCGCTGCACTGCGCGGCTTGGATGGGTCGGTCCGACATCGTGGCGGATTTGCTTGCCGCCGGGGCACCGCTGAACGGCAGGGAAATGACCTACAGCGCGACGCCGATGGGATGGGCGACGCACGGCGAACAGAACAGTCGCGACGGCGACGGCCGACGCCTTTCGGAAGGTGCCGACCACGCGGCGGTGATCCGACTGCTTGCCGCGGGGGGTGCGAGGTAGTCGGAATGTTTGATTGGTAGGAACACGAGCCCGTCGTGGCCCGAGAATGCGCTGGCCTGCCGTCGGGGGGCCGCCTTGGAGACCGATCGGGCTTTCCAACGGAAAGCGGTGTGGCGTCGTTGGCGCTCCTTCCCACCGCATCCCGCGACGGCGGGACGCTTCGCGCGGGCACCACTTGCCACCTCCCGTCTTGTTCGCTCGCGCCGTCGTTGCGGTCGGTTTCGTTGGGATGGACCGAGACATCCCAAGGCTTGGGAAAACTGCTTCTTGGCCTCTCTTGGTTTCCCTTGGCGTGAAACTATTTGGCTCAGGTCTCCGCGCTTTGGTTGCGGATCAGTGCCCGTTTGCAGTCGGGCCGTCGACCCCGACTTACTTCGCCGCCTTCAGCTTGGCGATGGCGGCCTTCATCTCGTCGAGATGGACCTGAGCGTCGCGGTTGTCGGTGACGGCGGCGATCCTGCCGTCGAGCCCGATCAGGAAGCTGACGCGGCGGGACAATGGCTTGCCCTCCATCGGCGTGCCGAACGCGTCGGTGAGCTTGCCGTCGGTGTCGACCAGCAGCGGGAAGTTCAGGTTGAACTTGGAGCGGAATTTCACGTGGCTCGCGGCGTCGTCGCGGCTGACGCCGATGACCTCCACGCCGTCCTTCTCGAGATCGCCCATGCGGTCGCGCAGGCCGCACGCCTGCTTGGTGCAACCGGGGGTCTCGTCCTTCGGATAGAAGTAGAGCAGGACGATGTGCTTGCCGACGTGGTCGGCGAGTTTGAAGGCTTTTCCGTCCTGGTCCTTGGCCTCGATCGACGGGGCCTTGTCGCCGACCTTGGGTGTTTCCGCGCCGTAGGCGGCGAGGCAAAGCGTGTACAGCGTGAGCGCGAGATAACGGAGTTTCATGGGTGCGGCAAAGTGGAGGGGAACGGGCCGTTCGTCAAAAGGTTGAAACCGTGGGTGGCGGCGGCCTGCCGCCACTGCCCATGTTGGGCGAGGTTGGTTGGAGGTTTCAACGCGCCGCGGTGACGGCGGGGCCGCCGTCACCCACGAAGGTCGTCGTGGCGCGAAGGGCGTGGTTGATTCCGGACGGCGCGCGAATACGGTCGCGCCCATGGCCGAGGCAAACCGTCCCTTCGAACCCTTCGTCCCCGCGCGGGCGCGTCTCGCGGAATTCACCCCGCGCGCCCTGATCGTCGGAAGCCTTCTCGGAATGGTCTTCGGGGCGTCCTCGCTCTACCTCGTGCTCAAGGTCGGCATGACCGTGAGCGCCTCGATCCCGGTCGCCGTCATCTCGGTCACGCTGTTCCGCCTGTGGGCGAGGATGGGCGGCCGCGATGCCACGATCCTCGAGCACAACATCGCGCAGACCGCGGGCTCCGCCGGCGAGTCGCTCGCGTTCGGCGTCGGCGTCACCATGCCGGCGATCATGATCCTCGGCTTTGACCTCGAGATCGCGCGCGTGATGCTGGTCGCGGTGCTCGGCGGCGCGCTGGGCATCCTCATGATGATCCCGTTGCGGCGGGCATTGATCGTCCAGCAGCACGGCTCGCTGAAGTACCCGGAAGGCACCGCGTGCGCGGAGGTGTTGAAAGCGGGCGCGAACCAGGAATCGCTGGCGGCCGCCGGGCGCGCCGACACCGGGCCCGCGCTCGGGATCAACGCCTCGACGATCTTCGCGGGCTTCGGCATCGGCCTGTTGTACAAGCTCGCCTATTCCGCGTTCCGTGGATGGAAGGAGAATCCCGGCGTCGAATTCGGACCGCCGCTCAAGGGCGGTTCCGCGGCCGTCGAGATCTCGCCGGAATTGCTGGGCGTGGGCTACATCATCGGGCCGCGCATCGGCGGCATCATGGCGGCTGGCGGCGTGCTGAGCTATCTGGTCCTGATCCCGTTGATCCGGTTTTTCGGCGGTGGGTTGACCACGCCGTTGGCACCGGAGCGGACCCGCCTGATCCACGACATGACCCCCGGCGCCATCCGCAGCGAGTACATCCTGTACATCGGCGCGGGCGCGGTCGCGGCGGGCGGACTGGTGAGCTTGATCCGCTCGTTGCCCACCATCGCGCGCGGCATCCGCCACGGACTCGCCGACCTTCGCGGTGGGCCCGCCGGCGGCGCGGGAACTATCCGGACGGAACGCGACCTGTCGCTCAAGGCCGTCGGCATCGGACTCGTCGGGTTGATCGCCGCGATCACGCTCGCGCCACCACTCCACATGAACGTCGTGGGCGCGATCCTCATCGTGGTGCTGGGATTCCTGTTCGTGACGGTCTCGTCGCGGTTGACCGGCGAGATCGGTTCGAGTTCGAACCCGATTTCCGGGATGACGATCGCGACGTTGCTCGTGACCTGCCTGGTGTTCCTCTACATGGGATGGACCGGCGGCGCGTACTACGTGACCGCGTTGTCGGTGGGCGCGATCGTGTGCATCGCCTCCTCGAACGGCGGCACGACCTCGCAGGATCTCAAGACGGGATACCTCGTGGGCGCGACGCCGCGCGCGCAGCAGATCGCGATCCTGATCGGCGCGACGGCCTCGGCGCTGGTGTTGGGGCCGATCCTTCTCGGGTTGAACGACACCGAGACCGTCTACGTGGAGGCCAAGACGGTGGCGTCCGCGCCCTCGGTGACGCTGCCGAATCCGGAGGTCACGCGTCGCGAGAAACTCGCGGGGCCGGAGGCGAAACGGGACGCGCGCGAATACTGGGTCTACCACCAGCCGGATCCCGACGGCGGACCGGCCCGCAAGTTCCTCCTCGACGACCAGGGCGCGCCCGTGTGGTACGTCGATCCGGGAATCAACGGCAAGGTGGAGGTCCGCGCCGACGGTTCGAAGGTCAAGAAGATGGAGGCGCCCAAGGCGATCCTCGTGAGCTACATCATCAAGGGGATCCTCGGCGGAAAACTCCCGTGGGGACTGGTGATTTTCGGGGCGATGATCGCGCTGGTGCTCGAGCTCAGCGGGATCGCGTCGCTCGCCTTCGCGGTCGGCGTCTATCTTCCGATCTCGACCTCGCTGCCGATCTTCGTGGGCGGCGCGCTGCGGTGGATTGCCGACAAACGCGGCGAGCGCGCGCTGCGCCAGCGCGGGTTGACCGAGGAGGAAATCGCCGCGGAAGGCGACAAGAGCCCGGGCGTGCTGATGGCATCCGGATACATCGCGGGCGGCACCATCGCCGGCATTGGCGTGGCGTTCCTCGAGGCGCGGATGCCGGGGGTCGCCACGCGGTTGACCGATTGGGCCGAGAAGAGCAATCCCTTCTTCAAGGGGGATTACTCGGATGCCTTGTCGCTCCTTCCTTTCGCCTTCATCTGCGTCCTGCTTTTGCTGGTTGCCCGCGGCCTGTGGTTGGGCGGTTCGAAACGGGGGATTTGACGCCGGCACGCCGGGGCGCAGTCTGGCGCCTCAAAAATGAAGACCGAATCCGTCCGCGGCGGTTGGCATCGACTCCGGGCCCTCGGGAAAATCCTCGCGGTGGGTCTCGCATTCCTCGCCGGGACCGCGCGGGCCGACCGCCGGTTCTTCCTCGCTCCCGCGTCCACCGGCAACGGTTCGGGAACGGATGCCGCGAACGCGCGCGCCTACGACGACAACTTCGTCAACTACCGCGCGCTGGCGAACGATCCCGATCCCGTCGTCGAGATCCATTTCGCGCCGGGAACCTATTCCCTCCGGTCGTTCCTGTTTTCCCCCGCGTCGGTCGACCGCGAGAAGATCGTGATCCGCATGAAGGGCGACGGCGCGCGTCCCGAGGACACCGTGATCCGCAACGACAAGCCGCTCGTCCGGTCCGCCGAGGACCGCATGCTGCGGTTCAACGGGCTCGGGAGGATCGAGATCGAGAACCTGACGTTCGACGGCAATTGGGACGAGAAGATGCGCCTCTCGGGACATCCCGCGCTCAACCCGAACTACAAGAACCAGCCGATCAACCTCACGGCGCGGACGGGCTTGGTCCGGCGCGTCATCGTGCGGAACTGCGGTTCGATCGGCTATTTGCCGCAGTCGCGTTTCGACAACGTCGCGGGCACCGAGGCGTTCCCGTTGTCCGTCGGGACGGTCGACATCGGGCAGGACCCGGCACCGGGCGCGCCGGCGCCGTGGGTGGTCGAGGACTGCGAGGTCCATGCATTCCATCCCGAATACGGCGGGTACTCCACGATCATGATGGCCGGCGCGACGCGGGTCGCGGGACAAACGCCGGCCTGGGCCGTGTCCGATCCCGTCCGGCAACTCGTCGTCGTGCGGCGCTGCATGGTCCGCGGCGTGCCGGGCGGGGCGGGTATCATCGCGTTCGGATCGGCCGGATGCGGCGCGGGCGAGCAGGACGGCGGACGCGTCACCTTCTCGGACAACGTTCTTCTCAACGCGAGCCTCGGCTTCAACACCGACTGCGGGCACCTCGTGAACTTCTGGGCCACCAACTCGGTGTTCCTCGACGTGTGGTCGCTCGGGAACATCGGCGCGTTGTATCCGGGCATGATGGATCGCTACCGCGTTTCCGGGAATTCCGTGCGGTTGTCCGGCCGCGCGGGACATCCCACGTATCTCAACTTCACGTGGCGCGACGGCCGCCAGGTCACCGATCCCGGGCTGCTCCTCGGACGCCGCGAGACCAACGACGTGACCGGCATCGGCGTGGGGGCCGCGGGGGATTTTCGGTGGGAGAACAATTGGTTCACGACGCGCCCGAAGTCGCAGTTCGCGCCGGAAGGCGCGGAGCCGACGTTCCGTTTGTTCCGGAAGTATTCCGCGGCGGACACGTCGGCGGGCGGCGGGTTTCAGGACATCGACGGCATGGAAGCCGCGGGCAACGCCCTCTCCGCGGTGCCATGGGACTTCGGCCGCGTCGCCGCGATGCCCGGCGGCAGGCACCAAAGGTTCGGCCCCGACACCGTCCCGGAATTGACCCGTCTGCGGACGGTGGCGGACGAACCGACGGACGAGTTCCGCCCGATCGGCTTGGTGGAACGCGTGCTGCCGCTCTACTCGAAGCGGACGATACGCTGGCAGGCCCGACGTGCCGGACCCGGCGGAACGGGTTCGCCACGGGACTTCGAGGCGGAGGAACCGGTGCTCATGGGCGCCGTCGAGGTGTCCATCGGCCAACCGCGCGTCGACACCCGCGGCGATCTTCGGCTGTCGGCGCGTGTCGCCTTGCAACCGACGCCGGCTTCGGGTCGGCCCGGCACGGTCCCGCTTCGCGGGTCGAATGTCTGGATGGAACTTTCCGGCCCGGCCAACGCGCGCCTCTCCGGCATCACGGACGGGCGGGGAGTCGTCGAGTTCCGCGTCCCGGCGCCCGCGGCAAAATCGGGCCTGCTGCGGATGCGCGCGGTCCTCGACACCGCGGGGCGCGGCGAATCGGATCCCATCCACGAATACCAATCGGCGTTCGCGACGGCGACGCATCCGATCGGAATGATCGTCTCCGTGGAAGCCTCGCCGGATTTCGCCCAGCCCGGCGGCCAACGCGGGCGTTTCGTTTTGCGCCGGACCGGGCGAACGCTGGCGGAATTGCCGGAGCAGGGGGTTCTCTTTCGCCTGGCGAACGACACCTTGTCCGCGCGCTGGGGCGACGAGTTCGAGTTGGAAGTCCCGGACGGAACCCGCGCCAATCTCGAACCGCTCGCTCGAGGCGCGATCGGCCGCGTGTTCTTCGGGGCCGGTGACCGGACCGTGGCGATGAACGTGGTTCCGCGCGGCCGGGCCGCGGAACGAAGCAGCCTGGTCAAGGTGCAGCTCGTCGCGGGGACTTCGTTGCCCTACGGCATCGACGATGGCACCGCGACGGTGGTGTTGCACCACGGTCCCGAGTGGGCGCTTGAATTGGTGAAACCGCCGGGCTCCGTCTCCACGCGGATCCTCGCGCTCGGCGGAATCGGTCCCTCCGGAACCAACACGGTGGTCCACGCGGCCGGCACCCGGCGGGATGCCGGCGGACGCGAATCGGCGGCGCTGTGGAATTGGCGGTCGGACCGGCGCGAATGGGAGGACGTCTCCACCCGCGTCGCGGACTTCGCGGGCGTTACTCCCGTGGCACTCGGCCGCGCGCCCGCCGGCGAGTTGCCCGTCGTCGTCGGGAACCGGACCGTCGACAAGGAACAGTCGCCCTGGTCGACACTCGGGCGCGGCCTCGGCACCGGGTCCGGGTTCGGCGCCACGCGCATGGTCTCGATGAGCGAGGATGGCTCGTGGTTCGCGGGAATCGCCGGCGAGGGTCCGTCGCGAAAGGCGATTGCCTGGCACGGCGAGTCGTCGCCCATCGTGGCCACGGTCCCGCCGGGTGTCGTCGACATCGACGCGGTCGGCATCGATCCCGACGGACGTCTCGCCTGCAACGCGCGTCGGAACGGTCGTGGCGTGGCGTTCCGCACCGGGAAGTCGGCCGCCGGGAACATCGAGATGCTCGCCGCGCTGGACGCCGCGTCCGACGCCCACGTGTCGGACATCGCGTCGACCGGACTCGCGGTGGGATGGTCGGCATCGGGCGACCGTCGCCGCGCGGTGGCATGGCCGACGGGTGCGGGCGGGACGCCGATCGAGTTGTCGCGCGCGGAGGGATTGCCCGACGCGATTGCGGTCGGCGTCAACGCCGCGGGCGAGGCGATCGCGATCGCGGGACGCGGCGGTCGATTCACGACGCCGTACCTGGTGGCGACGGTCCAAGGCGGCGCCTGGAAGCCGTTGGACGACGCGCAATACGTTTCGGGAATCCCGCAGGGTTTCGAATGGGGAACACCGGTGGCCATCGACGACCCGGGTTGGATCGCGGGCAACGGTCGCTGGCAGGGTCGCGAGGTCGCGTGGGTGTTGCGCCGGCAACGGCCGCGCTAGGGATCCCGCTCGCGTTGACGGGTCGGATCCGTTCCGGCGACCATGCACCATGCGCTTCCGGACCGCGTTGCTCCTCGTCTTTCTGGCCCTGCCTAGGCCCGCGTCCGCGGACACGGTGGTCCTCGCCGCCGTCGCGGACACGTCGCTGTTTTCCATCGTGCCGGACAACAATCTCGGCGCGGTTACCTCGCTGCCCATCGGAGGGATCAATACCGCGGGACACGAGGGACGCGCGTTGCTGCGGTTCGATTTGGTGGGCGCGATTCCGACCAACGCGACGATCAATTCGGTCACCCTTCACCTGTGGGTCGCCAAGGAAGCACCCGGAAGCGGCAGCCAAACCATCGACCTGCACCGGCTCTCCGTACCGTGGACGGAGGGCGCGCGGGGCGGCGACAAGTCGGGCGACGCCGCGGTCGCCGGTGAGTCGTCGTGGAACGATCGGTCGAAAGGCTCCGCGAAATGGGCGCAACCGGGCGGGAAGGCCGGGACCGATTTCGTCGGGACGGCGAGCGGTTCGTTCGCGTTGGACGACCCCGGCGAATACGACGTCGAGTCCCAGCCGGGTCTGGTGGCGGACGTCGCGGCGTGGCTCGCGGATCCATCGGCCAATTTCGGCTGGATGCTGCGCGAACATCCGCCCGTCGCCGCGGGCCTGGCGAAGCGCATTTCATCGCGGGAATCCGGTGCGGACGGCCCCCAGCTCACCGTCGGTTTCACGATGCCCGTTTCCCTGGCACCGCCCGTGTTCGGTTCGGTGAAGGTGGTCGACAACGCGCTCGAGATCCGGTTCCACGCCGACGCCGGGTTCCTCTACGAGTTGCAATCCCGGGACGACCTCGGATCGGGCGAATGGACGGCCCTCCGGACTTTCGCGGTGAAATTCGTGCCGCTCGATGCCGTCGTCTCCGAACCCCTGGACCTGCCGGGGCGCTTCTATCGCCTCGCCATCACGGGAACGATCGATTGAACGCGCAACCTTGGGGACACCGCGCGGATCCCCGGGCAATCCGATTGCCGCGGGCGTTTCGGCGGCGTATCAAGGGCCGGTCAAAATGAAGTCCGTTGGCAAAGGGCTGCTCTGCATCGTGCTGCTGGTGATCGCGGGAATCTGCTTCTCGCGGTTCAAGGTCGAATACAACCGTCCCGACACCCGCTCGGCCAAGATCGCGGAAGGCGAACGCGCCACCGATCCGTCGTTCGCCGTCGAGGCGTCGACGGACGGGTCGACGAACGCGCCGACCAACTCGGTGGTGGCCGCCGGTTCCACCAATGCCGCGCCGGCCACGAATGTCGTCGCCGAAGTGGGTTCGACCAACACGCCTCCGGATCCAACCAATGCCGTGGTGCCGGCGCCAAAAACGGCGAAGGCCGCGCCCGCCCGCGCGCGCGGCGGAGGCTCGGCCTCGGCCTTCTACCTGGCGGGATTCGTCATCGCCCTGGTCCTGTTCGCCGCGATCGCCGGGTGGGAAGCCACGCAGTGGATCGCCTCGCGTTCGACGCGCGTCATGGGTGCCGATTTGTTGCCGGCCGAGCGCGATCCCCTCTACGAGGCGGCCGAGGTCGAATGGGAGAAGGGGAACCATCTCGACGCCATCAACATGATGCGCGAGTACCTCAAGAAGAACCCGAGCCAGCAACACGTCGCCATCCGCATCGCGGAAATCTACGAGAAGGATTTGTCCAACTATCTCGCCGCCGCGCTCGAACTCGAGGACGTGTTGGGCAAGCGTTTGCCGCGGGAAAAATGGGGTTGGACCGCGGTCCATCTCGCCAACATCTACTCGGGCCGCCTCAACCAGCCGGAGAAAGCGATCGCCACGCTCCAGCGACTCGCGAAGGACTACCCCGATACCGCCGCGGCGCGGAAGGCGCGCCAACGCCTCGGCATTCCCGAACCCACCGAATTTCCGGCGGGCGAGATGGCCGCGACCGAACTGCCGTCGCCTTCGTCGGCGCCGTCCCCCACGCCGCCCGAGCCGGAGGATCCCGGCAACCTTCCGCAGGGATTCCGCACCAAGAAAAAATAACCGGGGGCGGTAGGATCCTGGCCCAAGCCCACGTGGGTGGCGGCGGCCCGCCGCCACTAGCGCGTTCCCGAATCCTGCACCGTGACGTCGAGCGACAGGACTTCCTGGTCCTCGTTGTTGCGGCCGCCGAAATGGACCTTCAGTTCCCGCCCGAGATCGGTGACATCGACGAGTCCGAAACAACCCTCGCCTTTGGACGGCTTGTAGACACCCGCGCTGTACGGGCCGCCCTTCAAGCTCCACTCGCGGTCGAGGGGCGCGGCCGCAAAGAGCGGGAATCCGTGGCCCTTCCTGGCGGTCGTGAAATCGGTGTTGGATCCATCGTCCGCCGCCACCGCGTGCATGTCGCCATGCAGCAGGATCAGGCCGTGGATGTGGTTGGTCGCGATGAAATCGGCGATCTCGCGCCGCTCCGTCGTGTACGCGGCCCACGAGTCCACGCCCAGCGGCACGCGGGGCCGGTGGCCCGGGCGGGACTTGAGATCCAGGTCGGCGCCGTGAACGAGGCCGAAGTGGTTCGTCGGCACCCCCCAATAGAAGTTGGTGTGCGTGGAGCCCGACCAAGGAACGCTGCTCACCCAGAAGATCAGCGGGTATTTCCCGTTCGCCGCCGTCAGTTCGCGCTTCAACCATTCCTTCTGGGCCATGCCCAGCATCGTCTTCGAGGGGCTTTCTTTCAGATGCGATGGGTCCCGCTGCGATCTTAGGTCCGTCACGATGAAGCGTGCCCGACCGACGTCGAAGGCCTGCGAGATCGGCGCTTCCGGCTCCTCGAAGTCCAACGGGTAATGAGGGACATAGGTATCGTACGCGGACCGCGCCGACGATCGGCCGATGGCCCGGTCATCGCTGTCGTTGCCGCAGAAATCGTGGTCGTCCCACACGTAGGCCAACGGCACGTCGCGGAACAACGCCGCCTGCACGGGCGACGCGAGCACCTTGTCGTACGCGTGCCAGAATCGTTCGACCCGGTTCGTCCGGACGTCCTCGTAATGCAGGTCGCCGGTACACAGGAAAAACAAGGGGTCGTGGCGCCGGATCATCTCGTAGCTGGCGTTCGTCGATCCGGTCCGGCCGCACGACGCGAAGGCGAACTGGAACGAGAACGGCCCGCGATGAAAGGTCTGGAACTTGCCCTCTTTCCCGGTCTCGCGCTCGCCCTTGATCTCGATCGCGTAGTGATAGGTGGTTTCCGGCCGGAGTTGGTCGACGACGAAGGCGACCACGTTTGCGTGGTTCGTGTCCGACACCACGGGTCCGATGCGACGCGGCGCGGGGAAGCCCGGGTCGGGATCGACGAGGAGAAAGGCCTCGTATCCCTCGTGGCGGAGCTTGGCCTTGACGATCGCGCCGCCGGTCGTGACGGCGCCGGACCAGGGACCCCGATCGATCCGCGACTCCGCGGAGGCCGTGCGTGCGACGAGTGCCAGGGACAGCACGAACCAAAGGCACCGAAACATCACGCCGCGAACCTCGTCGATTCCCGTCGTCGCGCAAAGCGTGGATTGGGCGCGGCACGCCTCGAGTGCGCGCGTGGAACAGGTACCCGGTTGTTGGGAGGGGAGTTTTTACAGGAGCAAACGGAGGCAGCAGAGGCAGGGCACGGAGTCCGCGAATCGGACCAGGCATCCGCCGCCCACGGTTGGGAGAGGGCTTTGATCGGATGCATGACTCCACTGGGTCTTGCTCCACCACCCCCGTTCTCTGCGTTTCTTCCTGTCCAAAGAATCCTCACCGTTCCGTATCAAGCGCTCGAATCACCCGCGCGTGGCCGGACGCGGTTCCAAATCCACAGCAGCGCCGCCCCGCCCAACAAGCTCGGCGCCAAAATCACGGCGCCCATGTGGAGCACGAGATAGGCAACGCCACGAAACATCGTTCCGCCAAGAGCCAAACCCGGCGCCGGCGTCATGCTGAGAAAGCTCATCGCTTCCCGCCAACCGAGGAGCCGGACCGCCAGGCTGCCCGCCAACAGGAGTGCGGCCCGGATGACCAATCCGCGCGGCGTCGCCCATCGGGTCCACGGTAAGAACCACCGGCCCCGCGGGCCGGCGTGTCGACGAAAGTCGATCATGGCTTTCCCTCCGGCGCGGCGATCTCGCGCCACATTGGCCCCACCACCAGGGCGTACAACAGCACGGCGTCGCCGACCCCATTGCTCGCCGCGTACCGCAATCCGTTGCCGTCGCGGATCGGGAAGCCGGCGAATTCGAGGCTCGTCCGAAGCTCCGAAAGAAACGCGCGATCCCCGAAGGACGCCGCCGCGATCATCACCAATCCCGAGGCCGAGGGACTCGCGTCCACTCCCGGCACGACCACTCCCGAATCTATGTCCTCGCGGGTGCGGAGCGAGGGCGGCCATTCGCGCGACCACGCGAACCCGAGGAATCCGCGGGCGAGATGGAGCTTCGATTTGGAATAAAGTTCGCGCGCGAAGGCGGGGTCGACGGCCCCAAACAGGTGCGCCGCGAGCCAGACGCTGGAACCCTCCGGCCCCTCCGACGGGCGACCCTCGATCGTGAACGCCGAGTAGGGAAGACCCGTCGCCGGCTCGCGCAAAGCCACTTTCGCGCGCGCGAGCCACCGTCGCGACAACGCGTCGTGGTCCGACCCCAACTCGCGGTCGGCCAGGCGCAGTGCCGCGAGCGCGAACGCGTGGTCGAAGATCCAGCATTCGTCCGGGTAACTTTCCGCGAATCCGTCGCCGGCCTTCGCGAGGCTTTCCTCGATTTGCGCGACGCGGGCGCGCAACCCGGCGGCCGCGGCGAGTGCGGCCGGATCGTTGGTCGCGCCCGCCGCGCGTGCCACGCGGCATTCCACGCCGAGCATCATCGCGAGCTCGCCGTCGACGAACAGGCTGCGCGCCGGTTGCACGCGGTACGGGCGTCCCTTCGCGTACGCCATGAGGAATGCCCGTGGGCCTTTCGTTGATTCCACTTCCAGCGTGTCGCGGACGATCCGGTCGACGACGCGGAAATTGGCGGGTGCCGACGCGGCATCCCGGAGCGCGACTTCACCCAGTGCCATCACGAGGAACGTCCGGCCCATGAAATCCCATTCGGGATTGCTCCGGCGCATCCGGGCGGTGGCGCCGTCGGGATCGGTCGCGGTCGCGAGCGCCGCGGTCTGGCCTTGGACGATTGCCCGGGCCGTCGGCGCGACGCCGTCGGTCCACGGTGAATCGACGGGATCGGGCCGGTAGCAAAACCGGGTGGTCGCCAGCACCGCGACGAGCGAAACCCCGATGCAGAGCACCGCGGCGAGGACACGGGGACGGCCCGCCGTCGCGTTGGGCACGGCGGAGTCCGACGGTTTCATTTCCGCCGCTCGGCTTCCCCGAGGACTTCGTTCCAATGCGTGAGGAACGATTTCTTTTCCGACGGAAGCAGCGCGTCCGAATCGGCCAGCAGCGGACGAACACTGGTCGCCATCTGGAAGCAGACGAGGAGGAACAGGATGGCCCAGACCCCGAACGCGCCGGTCGAATTGGCACCGAGTTGCCGCAAGCCGCGTCCCACGAACCGGAGTCCGAAGCCCGCCGCCACGAGCCAGAACAACCAGTGGAGCGTGCCGATGAATCCGGCCGAGGACGTCGATTGCGAGAAGACCCACGCGACGGGCGCGAGGCTCAACAAGAGCAGGCTCGCGAGACCGTGGAGTCCGGCGAGCAACGCCACGACGTCGCGCCCGCGAAGGTGCGCGCCGGAAAGCGAGGCGAAGACGAAAAGGCTCGGCGCGCAGAGGAGCAACGAGACGAGCAGGCCCAGCATCACCTTGAGCGGCGGCGCCCACCAATGGGGTCCGGTCGCGAACGATGCCAGCACGATCCCGTAGATCAACGATCCACCCAATCCCAACCCGAACAGCCGCGGCGCCACGGAATCGTCGCCGGACGCCAGCAGCGAGTGCGGCGAACGGAGCAGTCGGCCGAGAAGCGTGTTGGGCTCGGGCGCGACCGGGGCGTCCGGATGGGTTGGGGACGGGATGGGCGGTGGTGGTTGTGGATTCATGGTTGGTTGGGATTATGCGAGGCCCAGCAGGTGCCGGATGGCGGCACCGATGGCCTCGAAGAAATTGCTTTGGAGCGGATGCGGTCGGAGGAATTCGACGGGCAGGGTGGGCGCCCCGAAATACGGCCGGAGGATCCAGCCGACCTGGGTTCCGAGTAGGAAATTGCCCAACAGCCACGCGACGAGGACGCGGAGCGCCGTATGCCGGTTGCCCGCGAGGTGGCAAAGGAGTTGGAACAAACGGGCGTTGCCGGCAAATCCGGCGATCGCGATCGCGGCCACCTGCGTGGTCTGGAGGATGTAGAAGCCGTGGTTGTTCGAGCCGAAATTGTCGCCCAACGCCGGCAGACTCCAGGTCTCGAAAGCGACGATCGGCGCGAGGCTGCCGAGAAAAACGGCGCTGATGGCGAAACCCGCCAGCACGCAGCGAAGCGATTGCCGGAGCGTGATCGGAAGGCCGAGCAAGGGAGCCAGCACGGCGTTCAGGAATGCGTTGCCGGTGGCCGTGAGCAGGAGGATCAGCGGGAGCTTGAGGGCCGAATAGACGGCCTGTAGCGGCGATCGCCAAAGGCCGATGGCGGCGCCGTACAGGCCCGCACCCAGAATCACGAGGAGAACGCTGCTGTGCCAGGGACGCGCGGGCTTCGACATCCAGCGCGCGAGGACCGCGGTCTCGCCCCGGAGCAACGGACCCAGAAACCCGGACGAATCGGAAGACGCGGCGGGCTGCGAAGGGGCCGGGACAGGGAAGTTCATCGGGTGATCGGTCAGTGAATCACCGCGCTCCGGAATCGGTTGCGCGCGCGGCCGCCGCGGCCCCGGCATGTTCCCCGTTCCCGTGGATTTCCACGTCGTCCTTCGCCATCCGTTGCAACCACTCCTCGACGGCGTCGACGCGCTCGTCGGGAGTGGAGGTGCCGGCCGTCAGGCCGACGCGATCGCCCGCTGAAAACCATTCCGGCCGAAGTTCGGCCGCGGCGTCCACATGATGGACCCGGGTGCAGTGCCGGCTGCAGGTCGCGACCAGTTCACGGGTGTTGTTGCTCTTGGAACCGCCGACGACCACGACCACGTCCGACGCCCGGGCGAGCTCGACGGCGGCGTTCTGCCGGTCCTTGGTCGGCTGGCAGACGGTGTCGCGGAACACGACCTGGGAATCGGGAAAACGCACGACGAGCCTTGCCACGAGGGCCCGGACGCGTGCGACCGGCTGGGTCGTCTGCGCGACCACACCGAAACCTCCGCGGGGAACGATGGCGTCGACGTCGGACTCGGAAAGGACGATGTCGCAACCCGGATGATCCTCGGCGAGGCCGCGCACCTCGACATGATCGCGGAGTCCCACGATCACCGGGTGAAGGCCCCGTCGGACGAGGTCGTCGAGGGCCGCGTGCGCGCGGTGGACGAGCGGGCAGGTCGCCTCGGTGACCTCGAAGCCCGCCCGCGCGAGTTCTTCCAGGCGTCGTCGGGAGGCACCGTGGGCGGTGACAAGGACGCGGCGCGTGGAGACGTCGCCCGCGTCATGACGGGTCATGACGCCGTGCTGGCGCAGATCCTCGAGCACGGCGGCGTTGTGGACGAGTTCGCCGAGGGAAGTGATGGGGCCCTGGGCGGCGTGGGTTTTGGCGAGCCCGACGGCATCGCGGACGCCGAAGCACCAGCCGAGATGGGAAGCGCGTTGGATCTTCATGGCAAGCTTTGCAGTGCAAAGTAAATGACCGGGGCGTTGGGAAAGCGTTCAAAGAATCTCGCGGTGTTTCGTCGGGGAAAACCGGGCGGTTCAGGCGGCCCCGCGGTTTTGCCGGACGATCTCGCCGAGGAGCGCGAGATACTCCGCGAAAGCCCTGCGCCCCGCGGGCGTCAGCGCGCAGGTGGTCAACGGGCGCTTGTCCCGGTACGCCTTGGTCACCGCCACGTAACCGGCCGACTGCAACGTGCGGATGTGCGTGGTCAGGTTTCCGTCCGTGAGCTGGAGCGCCTCGCGGAGCTCGATGAACGAAAGCTCCGCGCTCGCCGCGAGCATCGACATCAACCCAAGCCGAACCTTCTCGTGGATGACGCGATCGAGTTGGAGGAACGGCCCGGGTTTCACGATGCCGGGCGACGTTCGGTGGCCTGCAGGTACGCGCCATAGGCCAGATGCCCGGCACCGAAGGCGATTCCCATGACCCAATGGCTCCCGGCGATCGTGGGTGCGGAATGCAACGGGCAACTCCACCAGAGCACGTCGAGGACCCCCGCCGCGACGTACGCCCACCCGAACAACCGGATGCCGCGCTGCATGAAGAATCCGGCCGCCTGCAACGCGCATCCGTACAGGACCATCCAGACGGCCGGCAGGAACCACGTCACGCCGCGCACCGCGGGTAGGTCGAGGAGGAACGGCAACGCGAACGCGGCACCCGCCGTGAACGGGGGCAAGAGTGCGGAGGCGATGCGGCGGGTCGGCGGCGACCAAAACGAATCGCCGTCGCCGATCGCCTGCCGGCGCGCCACGAAGAAGGCCAGTGCCACCGATGCCGCGGCCGCGGCGAGCCACCAGGCCGCGAAGGCCGTGACCCCGCCGGGCCCAAACTTCCACGCCAATCCGGTCGCGACCGCGCCCACCACGCCCACCCCCAGGTTGATGGGCCCCAGCGCCCGCCGGTACAACGCGGATCGCTCCATCAGCGTACGGATGGTCTCGAGTTGCGCCAACGCGTCGGCGGGTTTCATCCCCGGTACTTTGCAAGGCAAAGCCCTGGTGTCGACCCGAATCTGGCCGCCGGGAATGGGCTTGGATTCCGGGGCCGTGCTCAAGCACAGTCACGCCAATGGATTCAAGAAAGCTCGCCCAGCGCTGCCGCGATCTGGCCGAGAACCGGAAAGCGGAAGACGTCGTCATTCTCGACGTCCGCAAGCTTTCCTCCGTCACGGATTATTTTGTCGTCGCCACCGGCACGAGCGAACCGCATCTCCGCGCCGTGGAGGACGAACTCGTCAGCCGTCTCCGCGACGAGGACGGCATCGCGCCCAATTCGACCGACGGTTCCGCCCAATCCAGTTGGCTGGTCCTCGATTTCTTCGACGTGATCGTGCACGTCATGCGCGCGGAGACCCGCGAGAAATACGATCTCGAGGGGCTCTGGGGCGAGGCACCGCGGGTCCGCGCCGTCCGGAAAAAATCCGCCGCCGCGGATTCCGAATAGTTCGCGTCAGTCGAGATTGGACGGCGGCCTGGGTTTCCCCTCGTCGCTGGCGATGATTGCGTCCAGTGCCTGGCGCAACTCGACCAATCCGGCCGCGGGGACGATGATGGCATCGCGGCGCCCACCGACGTCCTCGGTGATGCGCAGGTAACGCCCGCGCGGGTTTTCCTTGAGTGAAAGGGTGATGACCTTCCGCTCGACGCGGAGGCTGACGCTCAGCATCGAGTCGTCGGAAGGGGGGTTCGTGGTGGCTCCCATACAATGTGGTCCTCCGCGGGCAGCATTGGACGAATCTCCTTCATCCATGCCGCTGGACGGCACGAATCACCGGACCTCCCCATCCCCCTTTCCGTTGGTTCGCGCGCGTTCCGACCGAGGAACTCGGGGTGGACCATGGGAGAGTTGCCACGAGCAGGCAAGCACCGTGGCGAGAATGAGAAGATTTCCCGCCTGGGACGCCCCGTGCCAGGCACCGAAGCGACGTCCGGCCTCGAGTCGCGCCGATTCGGCGACGCCGGCCCGGTACTTTGTCTCGAAATAGCTAGTCATCGTCGGGTAAACCCAGAACAACGCCGCCATGGCAATCGCTAGCAATGCCGGCAGCGCCACGTTCCGGAACCGCGAGGCCGGCACGGACCCGTTGGCGCGCCCCGCGAAATGCATCGCGCACGCCGCGCCGGCGAGCCCCACTTGGCATTGGAACATCCGCAGCAAAATGCCCTGCGCGATGCGTCCCGCGCCGCCGGGTGGCAACGAGTCGCGGACCGCCGGCGAGAACACGTGGGGAATCGCCACGAACGAAACCCCGACGCCCATCCCTAGCCACAGCGCGAGGAGCAATAGCAATGTCCGACGAAGCATTGCCCGAAACTGCGGAGGAACCGTCGCCCCTGCAAGCGGTGGGAACGTGGGCGGAACGATGCGAATGTTTGCGTGGGCAACGGGGGGGAATGGAGTCGGGCCCCGTTCCATCGTGTAAATAATCTCGGGTTCCGCCCCGGCGGTCCCTAACAGCCCGTTCAAAAAAGGTCCGTCACGTTGTGGCTGCAATCGTAAGATTGCGGATTTCTTCGCATTCGTAGCCTTTGGAGTCCGCCGTGTCACCACGGCGGCTACATTTTGAACGGGCTGCTAACCCCGGCGATATCGCTCTCGCTCCCGTCGGTTGTGGGTTTTCAGATCGTCCGCCATTTCCCCGAGCGTCGCGCGGATCTGGCAGACGAACGCGTCGCAGCTTTGGATCAACGCCCCGAACGACATCACCGTGTCGCGCTCCGCGTGGTCGTTCGTCACCACCAGGACCTCGCCGAACGGTTTCATGCGGCACGCGGTGCGTTCGATCATGTCGTCGGCCGTCTGCCCGGCCCGGGAATAGAGCACCTCGACCTGGCGCGTCGACACCGGCCGCGGGGCATCCGGCGGCGCGCCCTGCCCATCGAAAAACACCGTGAGCGGGACACCGGCGGCGTCCTGGTAGGCCGTCAGCACGGCAAGCAGGGCATCGCGGGCCGCGGCGGAATGCCGCGCGTTGCGGGGCGCCAATTCGCGCCACGCATGCAGCAGGCTGTAGCCATCGATGAGGATCCGGACCAATGCCACCCCGTCACGGTAGCGACCGGCGGGGACATTTCGAAGCCCCGTGACGCGGAATCCCGGCGTCGGTCGGATTTCACGCTGGGAGTCTTCGCCGGGAAGCCTAGACTCGATGCGTCGACGATGAGTGCGCCCCACCATCCGAAGGATTCCGGCACTCCGACCCCGGAGCGACAGGCAGCGTTGCTGACGCTGCTGGCCGACGACGATGCCGCGATCTCGCGCGGCATCCGCGAGCAATTGGTGGCCGGCGGCACCGCGACGATCGAGTGGCTCCAGGGTCATCGCCTGCATCCCGATCCCGCCACGCGACGACAGGTCCGCGGCATCCTCGACCAATTCGCATCGGCCCGTGCCGACGCCGCTTTCCTCTCCTATATCCATAGCCACGGGGAAAATCTCGACCTCGAGGAAGCGACGTGGATGTTCGTCCGGACGCGTTTCCCCGACGCGCCGGTCCCGGGTTATATCGCGCAACTGGACGAATGGGCCGCGCGCCTCCGCGAGCAGATGCCCGGGGTTTCGAACGGCGAGGAGATGTTGGGCCGGATCAACAGCCTCCTCTTCGGCGAGTTGGGTTTCCGCGGCAACGAGGAAGGCTTCTACGAACCGGGCAACGGCTACCTCAACGTCGTGATGGATCGCCGCCTCGGGATCCCGATCTCGCTTTCCGTCGTGTATTTGTTCGTGTGCCGGCGCCTGAGCCTTCCCGTGACGGGCATCGGCATGCCGGGCCATTTCCTGTGCCGCTACCAGACGCCGCGCGAGGAACATTACATCGATGCCTACAACGGGGGCGCGTTGCTGCCGCGCGCCGAATGCCTCAAGCGGCTCAAGCAGGGAGCCGTCGAATACGACGAGGGCGCCGTGCTCCCCATCAGCCCGCGGCGCATCCTCCAGCGCACCATCGCCAACCTGCATCTCATCCACAAACAACGCCGGGACCGCGCCGATGCCGAGCGACTCCAACGCTACCTCGTCGCGCTGGCGCGATGACCCCGTGATGCGTCCCGCCCGGGCGGCGCGCCTGTTCCTCGCCCTTCTCCTTTCGATGGCTCCCGAATTCTCCCGATCGGCCTCGGCCGGCGATCCCGCGGCGGGCGCGCGTTGGCTGGCCGCGGCCGGCCCGGTTCCGGAGTTCGTCGTTCCCGCCGATCGTGCCGCATGGGAAACCCGGCGCGTGGAAATCCGCTCGACGCTCCTCCGGTGCCTCGGCGATCTCCCGCCGCGTCCGGCGGTTCCGGTGGTGACGACGCTTTCCCGCGTGGATCGCGGGAACCACTGGGAGGAACGCTTTCGTTTCGACAACGGCGCGGGCGCGGTGGTCCCGGGCGTTTTGCTACTACCCAAGACCGACGGCGCAACGAAAGTTCCGGCGATCCTCCTGTGCCATTGGCATGGCGGCGAATACGAGCGCGGCAAGTCCGAGTTGTTCGAGACCAACCACACGCCCGCGGCGCCGGGACCGTTGCTCGTTGCGAAGGGCTACGCGGTGATGGCGATCGATGCGTATTGCTTCGGCGAACGCAATGGCGAGGGCGCCGACGGGGAGAAGGGCTCCGCCGGCGAGGCCAGCGCCGCGAAGCTCCAGCTTTGGCTCGGCCGCTCCCTGTGGGGGATGATCGTGCGGGACGACCAGATGGCGCTGGATTACCTCTGCTCGCGACCCGAGATCGACGCGGCCCGCATCGGCGTCACCGGCATCAGCATGGGGGCGACGCGCGC
>JANYDN010000027.1 GCA_025363585.1 Verrucomicrobiota bacterium
CGAGTACCTGACGCCGTGGATCAATCATTACGGAACCCTGGCCGGACAGAACTTCGGCGGCATCCGGTCGTACGTGGCCCAGCGGGTGACATCGGTGCGCTCGCAGTTGCCGGCCACCGTGCCGTTCGCGATCACGTCCAATGGCGGGAAGGATTTCCTCGCGTCGACGGCAAGCGTGCCGATCTCGGGAACGGCGTGGATCGACGCGAGGACGATCACCTTGGAAGGCCATGCCGAGCCGCTCGTGTTGAAGTGGACTTCGGTCACGTCGTGGCAGGCCGTCGTCCCGCTGATGCTCGGGACGAACCCGTTGAAATTCCTTGCCCGTGGATTCGACGGCGCGCTGGTCGCCTCCAACACGATCACCGTGACCGGGACGTTCGCGGGATTCGCCCAGGATTCCGACGGGGACGGGATGCCGGACCTGTGGGAAACCGCGCATGGGCTGGATCCGAGTGTCGCGGACTCTGGCCTGGATCCGGACCACGACGGCCAGACCAACCTGCAGGAATACCTCGCGGGCACCGATCCCAAGGATTCCTCCAGTGTGTTGAAGCTCTCGGCCGACCCGGGGCCCGGTGGGATCCGGTTGTCGTTCGCGGCGCGGGCCGGACGTTCCTATACCATCCTCGGGACGGATCAATTGGACGCGGGCATTTGGCAACGCGTCTTGGACGTGGACCCGAGCATCGGGGATGGCCCGGCGGAAACGGTGGTGACGACCGGGCCGGGGTCGGTGTCGCGGTTCTATAGGGTGGTTACGCCGAAGCAGTAAGAAGAGGGGGAGTTTTAAGTTTCAAGTTTCAAGCGGTCGTAGCGCGGCCGTCCCTCCTGCGCACGAAGCACGGTCCCGGTGCGTTCTGATTGCTGGGTGTGGGCGCGGGCGGGGACGCCCGCTCTACGTGCCGATCCACCGCGTCACCGCGTCGGCCACGCGGGAAACGACTCCCAACTTCAAACTTGAATCTTGAAACTTGAAACTTCACCCCCCCTCCGGCCGCAACTTTGGGATTGCCCGGGCCGGGGCGTTGGGGCATCGGTAAAGCCTCCCAATTGGCTCCCGGCCGAACCCTCGCTCCCCCTATAACTCCCACCCTCCCTGTCATGAGGTATCACATCCGTTTCCCAACCATCGCCCTTGGCTGCCTCGCGGCCTGCCTCGGGTTATGCCGAACCCAGGCGCAAAGCCTCACCGTCACCAGCGGCCTGCAACTCTGGCTCAAGGCCGATGCCGGCGTGACGGTCAACGGCCCGAACGTCGCGTCGTGGACCGACCAAAGCCCCAACCACCTCGTCGCGTCGGCGCTCGACGTGCCCAACGCGCCCCTGCTCGTGGCGAACGCCCTCAATGGCAACCCGGTCGTCCGCTTCGACGGCGACAACGACTACCTGAGCATCCCGGACGACCCGTCCATCTCGATCGCCGGCGACCTGACCACCTTCTTCGTGGTCAAGTTCGACGATTTCGACACCTTCCGCGCGGTCTGGGCCAAGACCGCCAACAATCTTCCGGGCCCGACCGACTTTTATATCCTTCCCGGCAGCGGTATTCCCCAGGTTTACCGCGGCGACGGGACCGCGGCCAATCTGGGCTCCCTGGCCGGGACCACGCCATTGGTGGCAGGTGCCTATCTCACCGTCGGGTTCGGCATGGAAGGCACGACCTGCACCCATTACCTCGCGGACCAGGCGACGGGCAGCGGCGAGATCGCGGCGTTGACGGCGGATGCCGACACGGCGCTGCTGATCGGCACGCGCGGAGATCTGTTCACCAAGATGAAGGGCGACATCGCCGAGATCGTGATATACGACCGCTCCCTCACGGCGGTGGAGCGGGCGTCGGTGGTGGATTATCTCGGGAAGAAATACAACATCGCGAACCTGCCGCCGACCGTCTCCCTCGCCGTCAGCCCCGCGGGGCCGACGGTCGCGCCCGGCGATGTCGTGACGCTGACCGCGACCCCGAAGGACGCGGATGGAAGCGTCGCGGCGGTCCGGTTCTTCGCGAACGGGGCGTTGGTGGGGACGGCGACGGCGGCGCCGTATAAGATCGGCGTGAAAGTGTCCACCCCGGCCGACTATGTGTTCTCGGCACGTGCGGTCGACGACAAGGGCGCGACCGGGGATTCCGCGACGGTTACCCGCACGGTCGTGGGTGGAATCCCGGTGGCGTTGACGGCGAAATCGTCGCTCCAGCTATGGCTGAAGGCCGATGCCGGCGTGGCGACCGGTACCGATGGCATCGTGACCACGTGGGCCGACCAGTCGGGCAAGGGGAACGACGCGACCTCGGCGGGCGACACGACGTCGCCGACCGTGGCGACGGCGGCGATCAACTCGCTCCCGACGATCCATTTCGACGGCGACGACGACCTGTTGACGGTCGCCGACTCGGCGAGCGTGTCGATCACGGGCGACATCACCTCGTTCTTCGTGGTGCGGATGGACGACTTCTCGACGTACCGGGCGGTGTGGGCGAAGACGGCGGGCAACCTGCCGGCGCCCGAGGACTATTATACGCTTCCCGGCAGTGGAATCCCGCGCGCCTATAGGGGCGACGGCACGGCCGTGAACATCGCGTCGGTGGACGGGGCGAGCCCGTTGCGCGCCGGTTCGTTCGACGTGGCGGGATTCTCGGCCGCGGGCGCCGCGTTCACCCATTACCTCAACGGTGCCGTCAGCGGCACGGGAACCAGCACCACCTCGACCGCCGATCTCGACAACCCGCTCCTCATCGGGACGCGCGGCGATGGCGTGACGAAGTTGAAGGGCGACCTCGCGGAACTGCTGGTCTTCGACACGGCGCTGACGGGCGCGGATGTGGACAACGTGCAGTTATATCTTGCGGGCAAATACGGGCTGCCGATTTCCGCGGCGGTCAACGGCGCCCCGACGGTCTCGCTGACCGGTCCGGCGGACGGCACGGCGGTGACGGCGCCTGCGGACGTGACGATGACGGCGGATGCGGGCGACGCGGATGGCTCGGTGACGAAGGTCGAGTTCCTCGCCAACGGCGCCCTCATCGGGACGAGCACGACGGCTCCGTACACGGCCACGGTGAAATTCTCCGTGGCGTCGTCGGTCAGCCTGACGGCGCGGGTGACGGACAATCTCGGCGGGGTCACCGTCTCGGCGCCGGTCGCGTTGACGGTGCGCGCGAACGATCCCATCCCGTTGCCCTCGACCGCCACTCTGAGCCTGTGGTTGCGCGCCGACAAGGGCGTGACCGAGACCGCCGGCGCGGTGAGCGGTTGGGACGACCAGTCCGGCAATTTCAACAACGGGGCCCAGGCGACCGTTTCCAAGCGACCGGTGTTGGTGTCCAACGCGGCCAACGGAAATCCCGTGATCCGATTCGACGGCACGGATGATTTCCTGGCGGTGACCAGTTCGGACACGTTGGCCATCACCGGGGACATCAGCACGTTCTTCGTCGTCAAGTTCGACGACTTCACGGGGTTCCGAGCGGTCTGGGCCAAGACGGCCGGCAACCAACCGGCGCCGACCGACTTCTATACGCTGCCGGACAGCGGTCTTCCGCGGGTGTTCCGGGGCAACGGTTCCACGGCCGCCGGGTTCGTGGATGCGGTGGCCGCGCCCAACGCGGGCGAGTACGCGATCATCGGGTTCGATATGGCCGGCCCCACCTTGCATCACTATCTCAACGGCGTTGCGAACGGGCAGGGCGACATCACCTCGGCGATCAAGGACACGGGCGCCCCATTGCTGATCGGGACCCGCGGGGACCAATTCACCCGCATGAAGGGCGACATCGCGGAGATCATTATATATAAGTCGGCGCTCTCCGATGCCGACCGCGCCGCGGTGTTCTCATACCTTGGCACCCGCTATGGGGTCACGATCCCGCCGCGCCTCCAGGTCTCGTTGGGAGCCGACGGCAAAGTCACGCTGACGTGGCCGGGTGGACTCCTTGGCTTCGTGCTCGAGTCCACGCCCGACCTGGTGACGCCGTGGGCGCCGGTACAGGGCGCGGGCAATGTTTCCTATAGCGAGGTGCCGACGGGGACCAAGCTGTTCCGCCTTAACAAGCAATAGGACGAAGCGCGCGGGGAAACCGCCGGCGGGTCCGTCACGGATCCGCCGGCGTTTTTCGTAGAGCGGCCGTCCCCGGCTGCGCAAAGAGCGGGCGTCCCCGCCCGCGCCAAACCAGCACAATCCAAACGCACCGGGACGGTGCTTCCCGCGCAGGCGGGACGCCCGCGACTACCGCGGGCGGGGACGCCCGCTTTTTGCGCAGCCGGGGACGGCCGCTCTACGACGGGCGGCCTCCCATATTCCATCCGACGAAGGCGATGAGGTTAAACGCGGCGACGAGGACCAACGGGATCGCCACGAGGATCAACGGCAGGAACCGTTTGTCGGCGGGAGGATTCGGCCAATCGGGACGGACGAACGAGAAGCGGAATCCCCACCGGCCCGACGCTTCCAGGTTCCAAAGCAATCCGGCCGCGGTGTAGATGATCGGCGACAACAGGAGATTGCTCCACCAGCGGCTCGTATAGGAGCCGTCGCGCAGGAGGAGATAGCCGTCGTAGTACCAACTGCTCGAGAACAACAACGGAGTTTCAAGTTTCAAGATTTCAGTCTTAAGCAGGTGTCGAGCGGTCGTCTCCGCCTGACGTAGTCGTCCGCGCCACGTCGGTGTGGCGGCGATCGTGAGACCGCGGACCAACGCCCGATACAGCCGTGCGTGCGGAAGTTTCGCGCAGGCGGGGACGCCAGCGCTACGGTTGCGCCGTCCGAGCCTTCCCGGTGCGTTCCGGTGGGGCTTGTGTGGCGCGGGCGCGGACGCCCGCTTTTTGCGCAGCCGGGGACGGCCGCTCTACCCCGTACCGCTCTCGGGGATTGCACCGGGATGGGATTGGCGGAATCGTCATCGACCGAACGTTCATGACCAATCCTTTCGACGATGAAACCGGGGAATTCCGGGTGCTGGTGAACCACGAGGGCCAGCATTCGCTGTGGCCCGGATCGATGGCGGTGCCCGCGGGTTGGACGCCCGTCGGGCCGACCGGCGACCGACGCACGTGCCTTGATTGGATCGACGCCAATTGGACGGATCTCCGGCCCGCTTCGGTCTCCGGAAAATCGGTCGGCAAGGCCGCGTCGGGAAGCGATACGCCGTGAGCGATCCCAAGGTCCCGCACGGGACGGCCATGGAATTCGCGACGGTCTCCGGGTTGATCGTGGAACAGGCGCGGCGAACGCCGGACGCGCCCGCGATCGCGGCACCCGGCCGGATGCCGTTGGGCTTCTCCTCACTCGCCGCGTTGGCCGCGCGCACGTCGGCGTTTTTGGCGTCGCGCGGGTTGCGTCGCGGTGACCGCGTGGCCGTCGTGCTGCGGAACGGGCCCGAAATGGCCGCCGCGTTCGCGTCGATCGCGTCGCGCTGCGCGTGCGCGCCGTTGAATCCCGACTACCGGGAGGCGGAGTTCGAGTTTTACCTCGCCGACCTGCGTGTCGGCGCGCTGGTGGTCGAGCGCGGAGTGGACTCGCCCGCACGCGCCATCGCGGCGCGCCTCGGGATTCCCGTCCTCGAATTGACGGCCGTCCAAACCGAGGGCGCGGGAACGTTCGAATTGTCCGGGGGCACCCAGATCCCCGATGAAACCGCACCGGATCCGGAACCCGGCGACACCGCGTTGCTGTTGCACACCTCGGGCACCACGTCGCGGCCGAAGCTCGTGCCGCTGAGCCAGGCGAACCTGTGCGCCTCGGCCCGGCACATCGCGCGCACGCTCGCGCTCGTACCCGCGGACCGTTGCCTGAACATGATGCCCCTGTTTCATATCCACGGGCTCATCGGCGCGACGCTGTCGTCGTGGTCGGTTGGCGCCAGCGTGTCGTGCGCGCCGGGCTGGGATTCGACCGGCTTTTTCGCATGGCTCCGCGACCCCGGCGCGACTTGGTACACCGCGGTGCCCACCATCCACCAATCGGTTTTGTCCGCGGCGCGCGCGCGGGGCGGCCCGATCGGGCACGGGCTGCGGTTCATCCGTTCGTCGTCGTCCGCGCTTCCACCGGCGGTGATGCACGAATTGGAAAACGTTTTCGGCGTGCCCGCGGTGGAATCGTACGGAATGACCGAGGCCTCGCACCAGATGTGCAGCAACGCGCTGCCGCCGGGCACGCGCAAGCCGGGGTCCATCGGCTTGCCCGCGGGACCCGACGTGGCGGTGATGGACGCCTCGGGCTCACTGCTCGGGGCGAACGCGACGGGCGAGCTGGTGATCCGCGGTCCCAACGTGACCGCCGGCTACGAGGCGAACCCGGACGCGAATGCCACCGCGTTCACGAACGGTTGGTTCCGCACGGGCGACCAAGGGCATCGCGACGACGACGGATACTTTTTCCTGACGGGCCGGTTGAAGGAATTGATCAATCGCGGCGGTGAAAAGGTGGCCCCGCGCGAGGTCGACGACGTCTTGACGTCGCATCCCGACGTCGCGCAGGCGGTGGCGTTCGCCGTGCCGCACCCGCGGCTCGGGGAAGACGTGGCAGCGGCGGTCGTGCTGCGTCCGGGCGCGACGGCGGGCGAGCGCGAGCTCCGCCAATTCTGTCTCGAACGATTGGCGCCGCAGAAGGCCCCGAGCCGGTTTGTTTTCGTCGACGCGATCCCCAAGGGACCGACGGGAAAGATCCAACGGATCGGGCTGGCGAAGGCGCTGGCGTCGCGGCTCGAGGTCCCGTACGCGGCGCCCGCGACCGCGGTGGGCGAGGCGATCGCGTCGGTGTGGGCGGAGTTGCTGGGACACGCGCGCGTCGGGGCCAACGACAACTTCTTCGCGCTCGGCGGCGATTCGCTGTTGGCCACGCGCGCGCTTTCCCGCGTCGGCCTCATGTTCGACGTGGAGGCTCCGATCGGTTCGTTGTTCCGCGGTCCGACGCTCGGGGAACACGAGGCCTTGGTGGAGGGACTCCTGCTCGACCAGATCGAGACGGCCGACGACGGGCGGGAGGGCGGAAGCCATCGATGACCGACCGCGAGTCATTGGACGCGCGTCGGCGTCGGTTGACGCCCGCGCAGCAGTCGTTGCTCGCGGGCCGCGTGGCGCGCGCCGTTTCCGATCCCGGCGGCTCGAACCGAATCCCGCGTCGGCCGGACGGCGAAGCCATCGCGATGTCGTCGGTCCAGGAACGGATCTGGTTCCTGAACGCGTTCGAGTCGCAGCCCGACGTCTACAACCGTCCCGCGAACCTGCGGTTGGAAGGCGCGTTGGACCGGGTCGCCTTGCAACGCGCGCTGCGTGAGATAGTGCGGCGCCACGACGTCCTGCGTTCGCGCTTCGGTGAGTCGGGCGACGCGCCGACGGTGCGGATATCGGACGATCCCGAACCCGGGCTGCGCGAGATCGATCTCACCGGGATTCCGTCCGCCGAACGCGAGGGGGAAGCGCGGCGGCTGCTGGATGCGGAGAATCTGGCGCCGTTCGATCTTGGGAACGGACCGTTGGTGCGCGCGTGCCTGCTGCGGGTGGGCGAGGACGATCACTGGTTGGCCGTGACGTTCCATCACATCGTTTTCGACGGTTGGTCGGAGGGCGTGCTGTGGCGCGAGTTGGGCGCGCTTTACGGGGCGTTCCACAAGGGCGGGCCGTCGCCGTTGCCGGAAACGGGAATCCGGCATCGCGATTTCGCGGCGTGGCAGCGCGGGCGCGGGGTCGGCGACGCGGACCGGGCGGACGTCGCGTACTGGAAGGAACGCCTCGCCGGCGCGTCGTCCACGCTCGAACTCGCGACGGACCTTCCGCGTCCGAAAATCCTCGGCAACCGCGGCGAACTCCACCGGGTGCGGATCGACGGACCGATGACCGAGGCGCTGCGCGAGCTCGGTCGGCGCGAGGGTGCGACGTTGTTCATGACGTTGCTGGCGGCGTTCCAAACTTTGTTGTCGCGCCACACCGGACAGGACGAGCTCTGCGTGGGAACGCCGATCGCGGGCCGGACGCGGCCGGAGACGGAGGAATTGATCGGGTGCTTCATCAACACGCTGGTCCTGAGGACGGATCTCTCGGGCGACCCGACGTTCCGCGGGCTGTTGGGTCGCGTGCGCGAGACGACGCTCGGCGCCTACGCTCACCAGGAACTCCCGTTCGAACGGTTGATCGCGGAACTCAACCCAAGCCGGTCGCTCGACCGGACGCCGTTGTTCGAGACGATGCTCGTCCTACGGAACACGCCCGACGTGATCCTGGAAATGCCGGGACTCCGGGCGAGCCGGATCGAGTACGAGGCGCGGAGCGCGAAGTTCGCGTTGACGCTCGCGCTCCATCCCGACGGTCCGGGGCTTTCGGGCGTGTTCGAATATTCCACCGAGTTGTTCCGCGCGGGGACGATCGCGCGGTTGGCGGAACGCTTCGGCATCCTGCTCGCGTCGATCGTGGCCGATGCCGGGCGCCCGATCTCGCGGCTGGCATTGATGGGCGAAGCCGAACGGCGCCGGATCGTGGACGAGTGGAACGACACGGCGCTGCCGTATCCCGGGACGCGTTGCGTGCACGGATTGTTCGGGGACCAAGTGGCGCGGACCCCGGACGCGGTCGCGATCGACGGCGACGACGGTCAATGGACCTATCGCGAACTCGATGATCGGGCGAATCGTATCGCGCTCTCGCTCGGGGTTCTGGGCATCGGGCCGGAGCATCGCGTCGGCGTGTTCATGCCGCGCTCGGTGGATCTCGTCGTCGCGGTGTTCAAGGCGGGCGGGATATTCCTTCCGCTCGATCCAACGGCTCCGACGGAGCGCCTGGCACGGATCGTCGAGGACGCCGCGCCGACGCTCGTGCTGGTGGCCGCGGGCGAATCGGAACGGCTGCCGTCCGGCGTGCGGCGGGTCCCGTTGGAATCGTTGGCGAAGGCGCACGCCGGGAGATCGTCGGACATCGCCACTGAAGGATCGTCGCTGTCGGTGCGGCCGGGAAACGCGGCCTACGTGTTGTTCACGTCGGGTTCGACGGGACGACCGAAGGGCGTGGTCGTGGAGCACGGCGCGCTCGTGAACAAGGCGACGACGCTGAACGGACTTTGGCGAACGGGTCCGGGCTCGCGCCACGCGGCGTGCGCGGCGGTTGGATTCGATCCGCTGCTGGAACAAATCGTTTGCCCGCTGTTGGCCGGCGGAACGGCAGTGCTCGTTCCCGACGCGGTGCGCGACGATCCGCGCGCCTTCGCCGCGTTACTCCGGCGCCACCGAGTCACCGTCCTCGACGTCACGCCGGATCTGGTCGACGTCCTGCTTTCCGACGGCGGCGAGTTGCCGGCGTTGGAGCGGTTGTTGGTGGGCGGCGACGTTCTCCCCCGGGAATTGGCGCGGCGGATCCTCGCGTCGGGAATCGCCAAGGAAGTGCTCAATGTCTACGGGCCGACCGAGGCGTGCATCGATGCGACGGCGCATCGCGTCGCGGAAGCCGCCATCGACGCCGACACCGGAGCCGGGATTCCAATCGGTCGCGCGTTGCCCAACTACCGGATCCAACTGCTCGATACGCATCTCGAGCCCGTGCCGATCGGCGTCGCGGGCGAGATCTACATCGGCGGTCCGGGATTGGCGCGGGGTTATGTCGGCAAGCCCGGCGCGACGGCGGAACGATTCGTGGCGGACCCACACGCGTCGGTGCCGGGCGCGCGGATGTATCGCACGGGAGACCTCGGGCGTTGGCGGGAAACGGGCGACATCGAGTTTCTGGGCAGGAAGGACCGGCAGTTCAAGGTGCATGGAATCCGCGTGGAGCCGGCGGAGATCGAGGCGGCGTTGGTGGAACACCCGCGGGTGCGGCGGGCGTGGGTGGGAACGTGGGACGCGCGCGTGGGCGACGCGCGGTTGGCCGCGTGGGTGGTGCCGACGCCGGGAGAAACGATGCCCGATGCGGCGGGATTGCGCGCGCATCTGCTGGAGCGCTTGCCGGCGTCGATGGTGCCGGTGGTCTTCGTGGTCGTCGACGCGTTGCCCGTGTCGGCCAACGGGAAGATCGACCGTGCCGCGTTGCCCGCGCCGCCCGTGGAGGTGACGGTGGTGGCGAAGTCGTCGGTGGCTCCCGCCACTCCCGTGGAGGAATGGGTGACGGGGATCTGGCGCGCGCTGCTGGGACGCGACGCGATCGGCTTGCGCGACGATTTCTTCGCGTTGGGAGGACACTCGTTGATGGCGATGCGCATGGCGGCGAGGTTCCACGACGCGTTTGCGATCGCGCTTCCGATGCGGGTGCTGTTCGCGAACCCGACGCCGCGCGCGTTGGCCCGATGGGTGGAGTCGACGCGGGCCGGCGCGTCCGGGGGAACGGCGGAACCGCTCGTTCGCGCGGCGCCGGCAGGGAAGATCCCGCTCTCCTTTGCCCAAGAGCGCCTCTGGTTTTTGAACCGGATGGATCCAACCAGCGCCGCGTATCACCTGGCGTTCGCGATCCATCTGGAAGCGGGCACGGACACGCGGGCGCTGGAACGGGCGTTGCGCGAATGGGTGGATCGCCACGAGGTCCTGCGGGCGCGATTCGTGGCCACCGCCGGGGAACCGGAGTTGGTGTTCGCGGACGCGGCGGGGTTCGCGTTGCACGTCCGGGATCTGTCGGGAATGCCGCCTGGGGAACGCGCCGGGGAAGCGCGGCGGGCGAAGGCCGTGGAGGCACGGCGTCCGTTCGATCTCTCGCGGGATCCGATGCTGCGCGCCTGCCTGCTGGAGCTCGGTGAACAGGGAAGCGAGTTGGTGCTGACGCTGCATCACATCGCGTGCGACGGATGGTCGATGGACATCCTCTGGCGCGAATTGTCCGTGTTGCACGCGGCGTTCGCGGCGGGAAAGGAATCGCCGCTGCCCGCGTTGGCGACACGCTATGCGGACCACTCGGCGACGCAGCGCGGATGGATGCGGGACGAAGTGCTCGCGTCGCACCTGGCGTATTGGACGCAACGCCTGCGCGGGGCACCGCCCGTTCTGGAACTGCCGACGGACTTCCCGAGACCGTCGGTTCCGGGCGGTTGCGGCGCGCGGTTGGAGGCGGCGTTGGGCCCGGCCGTGGTCGGCGCGTTGCGCGATCTCGGGCGACGCGAGGGCGCGACGTTGTTCATGACGCTGTTCGCGGCGTGGCAGGTTTTTCTTTCCCGCCAAAGCGGCCAGGAAGACCTCGTGGTGGGGATCCCGGTGGCGGGACGCGACCGCACCGAGTTCGAGGACGTGGTGGGATTGTTCGTCAACACCCTCGCGTTGCGCTGCGATCTTTCGGGCGATCCCACGTTCCGCGAACTGCTGGGACGCGCGAGGGAAACGACGCTCGATGCGTACGCGCACCGCGGGCTTCCGTTCGAGAAATTGATCGAGGCGCTGCATCCGGAGCGCGGCACCGGGCACGCGCCCGTGTTCCAAGCGATGCTGGTGCTCGAGAACGCGCCGGCGATTCCGCACGCGCCCGGAGGCCTTCGGATCGATCCCGTGCCGATCGATACCTCGACCGCCAAGTTCGACCTCACCTTGTTCCTCCGGGAGGAAGGCGCGGGGCTGCGGGCGATCCTCGAGTACGACACCGGACTGTTCCAACCCACGACCGCCGCGCGCTGGCTTCGCCATTTCGGTCGGTTGCTGGAAGGGATTGCCGGGAATCCCGACTGCCGTGTCGGCGCGCTGCCGCTGCTCGAACCCGGGGAACTCCGCGGGGTTCTCGTGGACTGGAACGCGACCGAAACCCCGTTCCCGGGCGATCGCTGTCTCCACGAATTGTTCGCCGAACAGGCGCGACGCACGCCGGAAGCGGTCGCGCTCGAATGCAACGGAGTGTCGGTCTCGTACGCCGAACTCGACGATCGCGCCGATCGCCTCGCCGGCGTCCTCCGCGAACGGGGCGTGGCGCGGGGAGCGATGGTGGCGGTTTGTCTCGGGCGTTCGGTCGAGGGCGTCTTGGCGATCCTCGCCATCCTCAAGCGCGGCGCGTGCCACGTGCCGTTGCCCATCGAGTATCCGGCCGCACGGCTGCGGTTCATGCTCGAGGACTGTGGCGCGGCGTGGGTGATCGCGGACGGCGTCCTGCCCGACGGCGCGTGCCCGGCGTCGTGCGAGGTCCTCCAATTCCAGTCGATCGTTGCAACGGACACCGCGCGCGAACCGACGGGAACATTCCCCGCGGAATCCGTGGCGTCCGACGCCGCGGCCCACATGATGTACACCTCGGGTTCGACGGGAACACCGAAAGGCGTCGTGGTCCCGCACCGTGCGGTTTGCCGTCTGGTCCACGGGCAAACCTTCGCCGAATTCGGACCCGGAATGCGGACGCTGCTTTTGGCGCCGCCGGCTTTCGACGCCTCGCTCTTCGAGCTGTGGGCGCCGTTGTTGCATGGCGGCACGTGCGTCGTGTTCCCGGATCCGGTGCCCGACCTCGAGGCCGTCGAATCGACGATCCGGCGCGGTCGCGTGAATTGCCTGTGGCTTACGGCGGGCTTGTTCAACCAAGTGGTCGACTCGCGTCCGTCATTGTTGTCCGGCGTCGCCCACGTGATCACCGGCGGGGAAGTCCTGTCGGTCCCGCACGTCCGGCGCGCGTTGGCGCTGCATCCGGGACTTCGGCTCACCAATGGGTACGGACCGACGGAATGCACGACCTTCGCGTGCACGCATTCGATCGACGCGTCCGATGATCTCGCCTCGGGCGCGGTCCCGATCGGCCGGCCGATCGCGAACACGATCGCGCGGGTCCTCGACCGCCGGCGTCAACCGGTGGGCATCGGCGTCGCCGGCGAACTTTGTTTGGGCGGTGCGGGGTTGGCGTTGGGCTATCTCCGGAGGCCCGCGTTGACGGCCGAGAAGTTCGTGCCCGATCCGTGGGGCGTCGTGCCGGGCGCGCGGTTGTACCGGACCGGCGACCGCGTGCGGTGGAGGGAAGACGGCGTGCTCGAGTTCCTGGGCCGCATCGACGACCAGATCAAGATCCGTGGTTTCCGCGTGGAACCCGGTGAAGTCTCGGCGGCGTTGTTGTCGCACGCCGACGTCGCGGAATGCGCGGTCTGGGCCTGCGTCGATGCCGGCGGTTCCAACGCGCTGGAGGCGGCCGTGGTCCCGCGGCCGGGCACCGCGCCGGGCGTCGAGTCGATCCGCGCGCATCTGGAATCACGCCTGCCGCGGCCCGCGATTCCGTCGGTGATCGTGTGCGTGGAACGGCTGCCGCTGAATGGAAACCGGAAGGTGGATCGGGATGCGTTGCATCGGGAGGCCGGGCGCCGCTCGATGCCGCACGGGCCCGGCTCGGAGCCGCGGACCGGCCTGGAGATCGAGTTGCTTGGGCTCTGGACATTGACGTTGGGCCGCCCCGGCCTCGGCATCCGCGACAACTTCTTCGATCTCGGCGGACACTCGTTGCTGGCGATCCGGCTGCTCGCGCTCGTCGAGCAACGCCTCGGCGCGGGGTTCCGGTTGATCGACCTTTTCCAATGCCCGACCGTCGAGGCCTTCGCGGAGCGCGTCTCGAGGCAGGTCG
>JANYDN010000038.1 GCA_025363585.1 Verrucomicrobiota bacterium
GTCACCTCCGTGAGGCGAGAGGAGCCGGCGACCCACTCGCACGGGTGACGGCAGGGCCGCCGTCACCCACCCATGCCGCGGTGGTTGCCGCTCAGGCCACCTTGACCTTGAGCCGGCGTCCGACGAACGACGCGCGCTTCATCTGCGCGACCATCGCCGCGGCGCGCAAGGCACCGACATCGATGAAGGTGTGCCGCGGGCGGATGTCGACGTGAATGATCGAGGCTTCGGGCTCGCCCGTGGTTCCCATGATGAACTCGCGCGCGGTGGCCTGCGTGACGCCGTCTTCCTCGCCGACGCTCATCCAGAGACGCGTGACCTCGCCCTCGACGGGCTTGGCACGGGGAGCCTTCTTCGCGGTGGCGGGATCAGCCGATGCGGCGGTTGCCGGAGCCGACGGTGTCGTAGCCGTGGCCGGTGCCGGCGTGGAAGGCGCGGCGTCGGGAGAAGGCGGCGGGGTCGGTTTTGCTGCCGCGGCCGCAACCGGCGCGGGCGCGGGCGATGCGGGAACGGGAACCGGGACGTGCACCGCGGGAGCAGACGGCTTCGGCGGGCGGGGCACCACCGTGCGCGGCACCGGCGGCGGTGTCTGGCGGTTGGGCGCCGCGTCCGGACGACGTGCGGGGGCCGCGGATTGGGCACCGGGCCGCGCCGCCGGGCGCGGTGCGGCAGGCGTTGCGGGAGCGGGCGGGGGCGTCGGTTGCGCGCCGGCGGCGGGCACCGCACCGGCCGCCGTAGCCGTGGCGCCCGGGTTCATCGACTTGGGTTTTTTCTCCGCGGCTTCGGCGGGACGCGAACGCCCCAGCGAGTGATGGATCACCGCATTCGCCACGTCCAGCGAGTCGAACCCTTCTTCCAACAACGCCTCGACGAGATGGTCGTAGTGCCGGAAATCACCGGCCTGCAGCGTGGCCCGGACCTCGCGTCGATAGGTATCGAGCCGCGCGTCCTCGATCTCGCCCTCGCTCGGAATCTTGCCACGGCGGAGGCGTTGGCGGGTGAGACGCTCGATGTCGCGCAACAGGAAAAGTTCGCGCCCACCGGCCAACGACATCGCCATGCCGTGGCGCCCGGCGCGTCCGGTGCGTCCGATGCGGTGGACGTAATCCTCCGGGTCGTACGGCAACTCGAAATTGAAAACGACCTGCACGTCGTCGACATCGATGCCGCGCGCCGCGACGTCGGTGGCGACGAGCAGGCGGATGTTGCCGCCGCGGAAACGGTTCATCACGCGTTCGCGCGCGGCCTGCGGCATCCCGCCGTGGATGCACTCGGCGCTGTAGCCGGATCCGACGAGATGGTCCGCGAGTTCGATGACATCGCGCTGGGTGTTGGCAAAAACGATCCCGAGAGTGACGTCGTGGAGATCGAGCAACCGCGTGAGCGCCTCGAATTTCCAGCGGCGATCGACCTCGAAAACCACCTGCTCGATGGTCGGGACGGTGAGCGACGACGCGGCGATGTGGAGACGCTCGGGATTCTTGGTGTAGCGACCGATCAGGTCCTCGATGCCGCGGGGAATCGTGGCCGAGAAGAGAACCGTCTGGCGTCCATCGGGCACCCCTTTCAACAGCGCCTCGATGTCGTCGCGGAAACCCATGTCGAGCATCTCGTCGGCCTCGTCGAGGATCACCGTCTTGATGTTGGCGACGGTGAGCGTGCCGCGGCGCAGATGGTCGAGGAGGCGTCCGGGCGTTCCGACGACGATCTGGGCGCCGGCGCGGAGTTCGGAGAACTGGCGCTCGTAGCTTTGGCCGCCGTAGATCGGGACGGCGCGGACGCCCTTCTTGAAGAACGAAAGCTTGTGGACCTCCTCGCAGACCTGCATCGCGAGCTCGCGGGTCGGGCAGATGATGAGCGCCTGCGGGCCGGGACCCTTCGGGTCGAGCCGCTCGATCGCCGGGATGGCAAACGCCGCGGTTTTTCCGGAGCCGGTGTGGGATTGGCCCACCACGTCGCGTCCGGCCATGAGCACGGGAATGGCCGCCGCCTGGATGGGGGAAGCCTGCTCGAAGCCGAGGCGTTGGACTGCCTTCTGCAGTTCCGCCGACAGCCCGAATTCCGAAAATAACATCGCCTTCATTTCTGGGAGGGGAAGCCTATCAGAACGCGACCCCATGCGGGAACCCGAAGTTTTGGGAATCGCAAGGCGGGCCGCTTGAAACCTGAAACCGGAAACTTGAACTCGGCCGCGGGCGGGGACGCCCGCTGATTGTGCAGCCGGGGACGGCCGCCCTACAGCTTCGGCCTTGCGGCGATTGGGGTCATCGCTACGGTAGCGGAGCAGTTTTGTCCGGTTTGAATTTCCCCGTATGAGCCCGCAGAAGGTCTATTACTTCGACAACAACGCCACCACCCGGGTCGCCCCGGAGGTCGTGGACGCCATGGTGCCGTTCCTCCGCGAATTCTGGGGCAACCCGTCCAGCGCGTACCAATTCGGGGCCCAGGTGCACGGGCACGTCGAGGAGGCACGCGCCAAGGTCGCGGCGTTGATCGGGGCGGACCCGAAGGAAGTCACCTTCACCAGTTGCGGCACGGAATCCAACAACACCGCCATCCACAGCGCGCTCGTCACGACCGGCAAACGCCACGTGATCACCACCAAGGTCGAGCACTCGGCGAACATCAACTACGGCGAGTTCCTCGAGCGCCGCGGACACGAGGTCACTTATCTTCCCGTCGAGTCCGACGGTTCCCTCGATCTCCATTTGCTCGAGCGCTCGATCCGTCCGGACACCGCGATCGTTTCGGTGATGTACGCCAACAACGAGACCGGCGTCGTGTTTCCCATCGAGGAAGTCGCCGCCATCTGCCGCGGCAAGGGCGTTCTAAGCCACACCGACGCCGTACAGGTCCCCGGCAAGCTCGCCATCGACGTCCGCCGTCTCGGCGTGGATTTCCTCTCGCTCAGCGCGCACAAGCTGCACGCGCCGAAAGGCGTCGGCATGCTCTACATGAAGCGCCGGACGAAATTCCAACCGTACCTGATCGGCGGCCACCAGGAACGCGGCCGTCGTGGCGGCACCGAGAGCGTCGCCAACATCGTCGCGTTCGGACGCGCCGCCGAACTCGCGATGGCCACGCTCCACGATGAGAACACCCGCGTGCGCGCCCTTCGCGACCGCCTCGAATCCTGGGTCCTCGCCAACATCCCGAACACCGTCCGCAACGGCGCCAAGGAACCGCGTCTTCCCAACACGGCGAACATCGCCTTCGACTTCGTCGAGGCCGAGGCAGTGCTCATGTTGCTGGACCAAGTTGGCATCTGTTGCAGTTCCGGCTCCGCCTGCACCACTGGGTCACTCGATCCGTCACACGTGCTGTCGGCGATGGGTTTGCCCCCGATGCGCGCCCGCGGATCCGTCCGCTTCAGCCTGGGCATCTACAACACCGACGCCGACGTGGACTACGTCCTCGGGCATCTCCCGCGCATCATCCAGCGTTTGCGCGACATCTCGCCGTTGAACCCGTCGCATCCCGACAACGACAAGTACGACGTCGAGGCCGCGCGCCGGAAGCACGAGGAAGACCTCGCCGCCGCGACGGGCGAAGCCGTCTCGGCCTGAGCAAAGCTATGGGGTGGCGGCCGTCGTGAGACGGCGGATCCCAGCGGATCGCGGCGGATTGAATCCATTCGGATCCACCGGCCGGCAACCTCCGGCCCGCCGCTTCCTCACGCCGCCCGCAGTTCCGCCAGTTTCCGGGCCGCGTGGCCGGCGTCGATGGTCTCTGCGGCCAATTCCCAGCCGTCCGCGATGCTCGTGGTTTTCCCGGCCACGAACAGCGCGGCGCCGGCGTTGAGCAGCACCGCGTCGCGTCGCGCGCCGCGCTCCTCGCCCGAGAAGATGCGTTCCACCCACCGCGCGTTCGCATGGCGATCCCCGCCCGTGAGGTCCGCCAACGTCGCGGGTACCAATGGCAAATCCGTGGGAGACCACCGCGAGGTTGCGAGCGCGCGGTCGTGGTAGAATTCGGCGATCACGTTCTCGCCGAGCGTCGAGAGTTCGTCGAGATACGCCGGTCCCGGGACCGCGCCCGAAACCACCATGGCCCGGCGCACGCCCAAGTGACGGAGCGTGTGCGCCATGGGCTCGGTCAATTCCGGGCGCGAGACGCCGACCAGTTGCACGGACGGATGCGCGGGGTTCAGCAAGGGCCCGAGGAAGTTGAAAATCGTGCGTTGGCCCCGATCGGCGCAGAGCTTCCGCGCGGCGGCGATGTGCCGGAATGCCGGATGAAACCGCGGGGCGAACAGGAACGCGAAACCGTGGTCGCGCAGTCGCTCCGCCGCCGCCGTGGGCTCGAGATCCACGGCGATCCCCAGCGCCTCGAGAACGTCCGCGCTCCCCGATTGCGAGGTAATCGCGCGGTTCCCGTGCTTGGCGACCGTCACGCCTGCCGCCGCGCACAGCAGCGCGACCGTCGTCGAGATGTTGATCGTGTTGAGCCGGTCCCCGCCCGTTCCGCAGACGTCGAGGATGTCCCGCGCCCGCGTCGAAGCATCGAGCGGGATCGGCGTCGACAATCCGCGGATCGCCACGGCGAAGCCCGCGATCTCGCCGGCGGTCTCGCCCTTGCGTCCCAGCGACGCGAGGAAATCGGCCTTGGCGCCCGCGTCGCCCGCGGGATCCACCAACGACTCGACGGCCGCCCCGATGGCGGGGGAATCGAGTTCGGTGCCGGCTTCGAGGCGGGCGATCAAATCGGGCAACATCGCGGCGGATGGTTGGGGAGGGGGAATCGGATGGACCACCAAAAAAGCAAAACCGCCCGGCGAGGGGCGGTTTCGATCGGTGTTGGGACCCGGATTACTTGGCCTTCTCGACGGTCTTGATCTCGGACACGGCGATCCACTTCTTGCCGTCGACTTCGGAGACCTCGCCCTTGAGCGCGACGTCCTTGGGACCCTTGCAGATGTCGCCGTGGAACTTGTCGCTGGCCTTGCCCTTCAGGTAGTACACGGTCGTCTTCTCGCCTTTCTTGACCTCGATGACGTTCTGGCACTCGTCGGACTTATGGAGCGCGCACTTGGCGCACTTGGCTTCTCCGGTGAGGCTGACTTCCTTGCCTTCCTTGGCGGCGAAGGCGGTGAGACCGACGGAGAGCGCGGCAACGGCAGCGAATTTGAACAGTGTTTTCATGTATGAATCGATTGGCTTTCGTCGAAAAGAACCCAAAGCCCCCCACGTGGCAAGGTGTCTTTTCGGGGATGTGGACGGCTGCCGGACCCGATGAAACCGAATGATTCCAACGAAACGCGGCTGTTTTCCGGGGCCGTTCTCGCCGGCGGTCGCTCGTCCCGGATGGGGCGCGACAAGTCCGCGATCGAAGTTGGTGGGGTGCCGTTGCTGCGGCTCCAACTCGAACGACTCCGGATCGCCGGCGCTTCCGAACTGATCATCTCCACCGCCTCGGACGCGACCCGCCCGTCGTTTGCGGATGGCCTTCCCCAAGTCCGATGGGTCGTGGACGCGGCGCCCGATGGCGGACCCATCGCCGGGATCGAAGCCGTGTTCCGCGCGGCGACCCAATCCGTCGTGCTGGTCGTGGCCGTCGACCTGCCGGCTTTGGATCCGGGCTTTCTCGTTGCGATGATCGCCCGAACTTCACCTGGGATCGGCGTGGTCCCGAGGTGGAACGGGCGTTGGGAACCGTTGTGCGCGATGTATCCTCGCGAAGCCGCGTTGCGCGGGATCGGGGCATTGGACTCCCGAGCTCCCCGCGATCTCGTCGAACGCGGTGTCGCCGAGGGATGGATGACGGCGTGGGATGTTCCCGTGCCGTTGGCCGGAAATCTTGCGAATTGGAACCTACCCGGGGATTGGACGCCGGGATAAGGCGGGAAGGAAACGAAGGGAACAGAGCTGGAAAGGAATCAAGAGGGGGGTGACGGCAGGGCCGCCGTCACCCACGCAGGTTGGGCTACGGCTTGCGCGTCGTGGCAGGCCAGTCGTCGGTCCGGAACGGCGACGCGGGGAGGCCGGCACCGTTCACCAGATTCACCACCGGGAAATCAGCCCAGCCGTACCGCACGGCCAGCGGCTTCTGCACGTCGGAAGACGAGACTCGCACCAGACCTCCGAGGATCTCGGCGCTGGCCCAGTGCCATTTGTGGTCCGCGCCGGCGATGGCGAATCCCTTCAGGGGGCCGCCGTCCGCGCTCTTCATGGCCTCGCCCTGCGTGTCGAATTGGACGTCGACATGGTCGTTGGCCGCGGTTGCCGAGTGGTAAACCGGACCTTCCGCAACGACGTGCTGGTGATAGACGTCGCGTCGCGCGAGCAACGCGAGGCGGGCACCGGCCGGGGCTTTCTTGGTCGGATGGATGTCGTCCTTGTCGCCGACGTCGGTGATCACGGCGACGCCGGCATGGCCGACCGCGCGGGAAGCGACGGACTGCGCCTCGCGGAGTTCGGCCCAATCGGATTCAACGGGCTCCTTCGTGATGTCCTCGATGGAACGCTTGCGGCTCTTGTCAAACGGCGCGAGTTGGACCGCGTAGAAGGGGAAGGGCGATTGGCAGAAGTCGCGGCGCCAGTTGCGGATCATGTCCGCATACAGGCTCCGGTATTCCCACGCGCGTCCGGCGTTCGACTCGCCTTGGTACCAGATGCCGCCTTGGACGCTGATGCCGAGCAAGGGCGAGATCATGGCGTTGTACAATTCGGACGGGGTCCAACCGGACCCCGGCGCGCCTTTGGAAAACGGTTGGTTGGCGGCCTTCGCTGCGTCCCGCTCGGCTTCCCATTGGCGGAGCTGGGCGACCTCGCGGGCGCGCTGGCCGACCCACGGACGCAGGATGTCGCGTTCGTAAAGATGATTGCCCCGGAGCACGTCGTCGCTCATCCAGACCTCGGCGGGCGAGCCGCCCCACGACGTATGGATGATTCCCACGGGAACCTTCAACGCGGCCTGGAGGTCGCGTCCGAAGTAGTATCCAACGGCGGAAAACGATTTCGCGAACTCGGGTGCGGACGCGTGCCAGGCGTGTTTGTCGGGCTGGGCGAAGTTGGAGAGAGGGATGCGGGACCGCGCCTTGACGACGGTGAAGAACCGGAGGTTCGGATTGGTGCTGCCGGCGATTTCACCGGCGGATTCGAAGCTGCGGTCGAGCGGCCATTCCATGTTGGATTGGCCGGAAGCGATCCAAACCTCGCCGACGACGATGTCCTGGAGCTCGATGGTGTTGTGGGCGACGACGCGGAGCGGGCGTCCGTCGGAAGTGGCCTTGAGGGGCTTCAGCCAGGCGTTCCAATGGCCAAGCGGGTCGGCGGTGGTGGCCACGTGTTGGCCCGCGAAATCAACGGCGACCTTCTCGCCGGGATCCGCCCAACCCCAGACGTGGATGCTTTTCCCCTGCTGCAGGACGGCGTGGTCCGTGAACAGGGGGTGGAGTCGTGCGTCGGCTTGAACCGCGAGGGTCGCGAGGGAGGCGAGAAATCCGAGCGCGGCGACGCGCGCGCCGGGTGGGAACGGGTGGAACATGGGCGGATGGTGACGGCGGCGGACGGTGGGCGGTCAACCGCATTTCTAGGTGTCGTAGCGCAGGCAGTGTGGCCGCCGCGGTGACGCGGTGGAGCGGGGTGTAGCGCAGGCGTCCCCGCCTGTGTTGGGCAAGTCGCTCCCGCGCGATGGCGGGACGCTTCGCGCGGCCGATTGTTTCGTTCCACCGTCTCACGACGGAGGCCACGAAACCCGCGCTACGCGGGCAGTTTCGCGACCATGCTTTCGAGCGTCACGCCCGAGCTGCGCGAGGATTCCGCGGCCTGGATCGCCGCGAATTCCGCGGCCACCACGGGCCGATGCTCGTCGGTGGTGGTCGCGAGATCCGCGCCGTTGGCGGTGCGCAACGCGCCGAGGATGTCGCGCGCCGTGATGCGGTCGAGCGGTCGCCCGGGCACGTAGCCCGGTTCCACGCCGATGGTTTCCGACGCGAGATGGGCCTGCACCAGGATGGTGAGGATGTTGCCCGTGAGTCGGGCGGGGACGGCGAGCGAGGCGGCCAACTCCGGGGCGGAAGGCGCGGGAAGGTCGTGGACGAAGCGATGGCCGATCTCGGTCATGAAACGGAGGGCGATGAACTCGCGCGCCCGCTGGTGCACGCGTTCCGAGATGCGTTCCTGAAGGTACGCGTGCCGGTTCTGGAACACGTAGGCCACCTCGGATCCGAAGAGGACGATGAGCCACGAGAAATACATCCCCACGAGGAACAGCGGCACGACGCCCAAGGATCCGTAGATCTTGGAATACATGACCACCTTGGTGTTGTAGAGGGCACCCAGACGGTTGTTCAGCCACCAGAGGATTCCCGCCACCGCGCCGCCGACCAATGCCGGCCGCCACCGGACCGGCGTGTTCGGCATGAACTTGTAGAAGCAGCCGAAGGCGAGCGACATCACCACGAGCGGCAATAGCTGGGTCTTGAACAACGCGGCCCCCGGAACCTGCGAGATCCACCCGACCCCGTCGCCGATCGTCGAGAGGTAACCCGACGTGGTCGCCACGAGCAACGCGATCGGACCGAGCGAGATCGCGGCCCAATAGAGGATGATGCTGTCAAACCACCCGCGGCCCTTGGTCACCCCCCAGATGTCGTTGAACGCGGACTCGATCGTGCGGAGGAGCGAGATCGCGACGAAGATCAACCCGGCGGTGGCGGTGACGCCGATCGTCCCGAATTTGATGTTGCCGACGAAGTCCAGGATCGTGTCGGCGATCTTCGCCCGTTGCTCCGAGGAAGGTCCCTTCGGTTTCGTGGCCGGGTTCTGCCCGGGCTTCGGAAGCGCGGGAGCGACCGTTCCGTCGCCCGCGTCGTCCTCGGTCTTGTCCGGCTGCACGAGCCCGAGCATCGGCGCGGCGGAGTCGATGGCGCGGCCGATGTACTCGGTGAGTTTCGCGCGCGAGGCCTCGCTCTTCGCGTCGAAGACGAGGGAGGCGACCGTGAGCGAGACGGCGAGGAGCGGTACGAGGGCAAGGAGCGTGGTGTAGGCCAGCGCGGAGGCGCGGACCTGGCACCGGTTGCGCCAGAAAAACCGGCCGACAAGGCTCCAGAAGTGGACGAAACGCGCGAGGCGCGACGGCAGCGCGGCGTCGGCCGAACCCGCCGGCGCGTCCTCGCCGAGCGAGGCCGTGACCTCGTTCTGCAGGCGTTTCAGCTTGCTCACCGAGTCTTCGAGCATGGTGGATCAACGTCCCGGTTGGCCGACCGAAAGCAGGAACATGATGTTGTTCGGGGTCTTCTTCAGCTTGCCGAGCAGAAGGTCCATCGCCTCCACCGGTGGCACGCCCGTGAGCGCGCGGCGCAACACGGTGATACGGCCGTATTCGTCGGGATGGTAGAGCAGTTCCTCTTTCCGCGTCCCGGATCGCTCGACGTTGATCGACGGGAAAATCCGGCGGTCGACGAGGGCGCGGTCGAGATAGATCTCCATGTTGCCCGTGCCCTTGAACTCCTCGAAAATGACCTCGTCCATGCGGCTGCCGGTATCGACGAGCGCGGTGGCCATGATGGTGAGCGAGCCGCCTTCCTCGATGTTGCGCGCGGCTCCGAAGAACCGCTTCGGCTTGTGCAGCGCGTTGGCGTCGACGCCGCCGGACAGGATCTTTCCGGAATGCGGCTGGACCGTGTTGTAGGCGCGCGCGAGGCGCGTGATCGAGTCGAGCAGGATGATGACGTGCTTCTTGTGCTCGACCATCCGGCGGGCCTTCTCGATGACCATCTCGGCCACCTGGACGTGACGCTCGGGCGGTTCGTCGAAGGTGGAACTGACCACCTCGGCGCCGCGGCACGAGCGCTCCATGTCGGTGACTTCCTCGGGACGCTCGTCGATCAGCAGGATGATCAGCTTCACGTCGGGGTCGTTCTTCAACACGGCGTTCGCGAGCTTCTGCATCAGGACCGTCTTGCCGGTGCGGGGCGGGGCGACGATGAGGCCGCGGGTTCCCTTGCCGATGGGGCAGACGATGTCGACGACGCGCGTGCTGAGTTCGTCGGCCGTGGTCTCGAGCAGGAACCGCTTGTTCGGGAACAGCGGCGTGAGGTTCTCGAAATGCGCCTTTTCCTTCGCGATGTCGGGATCGAGTCCGGCGACCTTCTCGACGCGCAGCAACGCGTAGAACTTCTCCTTGTCCTTCGGCGGCCGCACTTGGCCCTCGACGTCGTCGCCCGTCTGCAGGTCGAAGCGCCGGATCTGCGACGGCGATACATAGATGTCCTCGGGGCAGGGCAGGTAATTGAAGGCGGGTGAACGCAGGAAACCGAATCCCTCGGGCATGACCTCGAGGATGCCGCGGGTGTAGATCGTGCCGCCGGCCTGGAGGTTGCGCTGGACGATCTGGAAGATGATCTCCTGCCGCTTGAGCGTGCCGTAGTTCTCGATGCCGAATTCATTCGCCACGTCGCTGAGCGAGAGGATGGGCATCGGCTGCAGCTCGTGCAGTTGCAGGGTCCGGGGCTTGACCACGAACGCCGGTACCTCGGGCGCGGGCGGGGCGGGGGTGTCCTCGTTGGGATTCTCCATCCGTTCGCGGGGCCGCTGGACGGATTTCATCACGAGGGGCTCTTCTTCCTCGGGACTGGCCGCCGGGGCCGGGGCCGGCTCCGGGTCGGGGGCGGCATCGACGCGGGCGGCGCCGGGCTTGGTTTTGGATTTCGGCGTCGGCCCGACCGGCTCGATCGGATCGACGGGTGCGTCGGTTTCCGATTCGGACACGGCGGTTTTCTTGCGGACAACCCGGGGCTTCTTGGGGGCGCCGGGATCCTTGGCAGCGCGAGGTGGCATGTGCGGAAAAATCTTCTGGATGAATGCTGGTCCCCCTTCGGCGGTTTACCCTCCGGGGACGCGTGGTGAAGCACGTTTCGGTCCGGCAGGAGGGGAAAACGGATCGGGGCGGAACCTGTTGCCAGGCGCCCGGGGATGTGACGGCCGCAAACTGGCGCTTTGGCCAGAACGCGCAAGCCGAAATTTTGCCATGGGGGTGTCGTGGAATTCCTGACGCATCGGGTGACCACCCGCCGCGTGGCCCGCGGGCTCGCCAATCCCAAGCCGCCCTTCCATGCTGGGCGCATGGACCCGATCCAGAGGTTCCCGCGGAGCGCGCACGACGCCACCGGCGGCCTGCTCTATTTCGCGCGGATGCTCGACAAGGTCCGGCTGCACGACTCCGATCTTTTGCCGGCGGCGTATTTCGATTTTCTCGGCGGGGGGTTCGACGGGCGTTGCTGCCGGTTTCTCGGCGTCGGGTACGAGGCGTTGCGTTCGCGGACGCTCGAGGGCGGGACCGACGACGAGATCCTCGCGTGGTGCCGCGCCAACGGACACGCACGGACGGAGGAAGAGATCGTCGTCTGGAATACCTACGCGCGGAAACGGGGTTGGCGCGACGACGAGGGCGGGTCGGCCGCGCTCGCGAAGCACAAGGCGGGCTCCGGTCTTGGCCACCGCGACGACCTCGTCACGTTTTTCGACTACTACGACGTCGACGAGGGCCGGAAGGCGTAGCCGGAAGAACGCAGCCGGGGCAGGGGAATTCCTGCATTTCCGAACCGTCATAACGGCGCGCCGGCCTGGATCCATTTCACGACCGTCATCAATTCCCGGGCGTCGAGCGGTTCTTTCCCGTCGGGCGGCATCGCGTCGTCGCTGGTCATTGGCAGCGTGCACAGGCGGATGAGATTGCTCTTGCCGGGATCGCCCGGGACCACGGCCGGCACGCCGCTCTTCCCGCCTTTCAATAGGATCTCGCGGTCGTCCACGCGGAACTTCGACTTCTGCTTCTCGGGTCCGTGGCACGCGATGCATTTGTGTTCGAAGACGGCTTTCACCGCGATGGCCTCCGGGCTCGACGCGGCCGAGAGCGATCCGGGCGCGGGCGTGGATTCCGGCGTTTCGGAAAGGAAATCACGGATCGCGGAAGGCGCGTTTTCCGTCAGGTAGGTCGTGCCGTGCGTGAGGCTGCCGCCGAGATGTCCGGCGACGACGAGGCACGCCATGCAGACCGAGAGCATCACCCGGAACGCAACCACGGCGCCGCGCCCGGGCTCGCGGAGTTGGACCCAATGCAACGCCCACGCGACGAAGATCGAACTGCCCGCCGCGATCCCCCAGCCGCGGTGATGCGACAACGTCGCGGGCTGGTACTCGCCGCCCTCCGCGCGCAGCACGCCGAAGAGCATCGTCGCGATGCTCGCGAGGACCGCGATCGTCATCGTGAATTGGACGACGCGGCGCAATTCCGCGGACGGTTTCCGCCAGACCCAGATTTCCAGAAGCGCGGTCGTCGCGACCACGCCGATCGGGAAATGCAGCACCACCATGTGGAACGGCGCGAGGAAACGGGTCCACGAGAAGGGATGCGTCGGCATCGCGGGAACGACGGACGCGGCGGGCGCCGCGACGGCGGCAAAACCCGCGAGGGCCAGCAGCCACCAAGCGGCCCGGAAGAACGAGGGTCGGAATCGCGTCATAGGGACTGGATGCCGATTCTGACGCGTCTCGTCGCGCGCGTCATCACGCGGATTTTTGTGGAGGCCGAGCGATGCGGACGGCGTGGGTGGCGGCGACCCGCCGCCACTCTTCCGTGGGTGACGTTGGTCATCTCACTCCACTTGACCCCCTTGGTGGTGGCAGGGCTGCCAACACCCACGCAGGTCGGGTGCTATTCCCTTCACGGGCGCGGTTGCCATCCACCGCCGAGGGCCCGCGCCAGCGCGACGGAGGCCAGCCGGCGATCGCCTTCGAGTCGCACCGCGTCGAGTTCGCGTTCCAGCGCCACGGTCTCGGCCGTCAATACCTCGAGGTACGACACGATCCCCGCCTTGTAGCGGTTCCCCGCGATGTCGCGGGCCTTGCGGGCCGCCGCCAACGCCGCGTTCTGGGAAAGCCATTGCTGGTCGAGTTCGCGTCGCGCGGACAACCCGTCCTCGGTCTCGCGCAATGCGTCGAGCACTGCCTGGCGGTAGATGGCCACGCTGGCCTCGTGTTCGGCGCGCGCGGCCGCGAGTTGCCCGCGCAATCGTCCGCCCGTGAACACGGGAAAATCCACGCCCGGACCCAACGACCACATCCGGCTCGGCGCCGTGAAGAGATCCGACCCGTGCAGCGATTGCACACCGGCCATCGCGGAGATGTGGAAGCGCGGGTAGAACGCGGCCTTGGCCACGCCGATCCCGGCGTTCGCGGCCTCGACGCGTTTCTCGGCGGCGGCGATGTCCGGACGCCGTTCGAGCAATTCCGACGGCAACAATTCCGGAATCGCCGGGATCGCGCCGGCATCCGCCCCGGGCGCGGTGTCCGCGATCGCAAAGCCATTCGGCGCCACGCCGCAGAGCGCGGCCAATGCATGCTCGACGCGCGCCCGACGGAGTCGTGCCGCGGGGATTCTCGCCGCCGTTCCCTCGTACTGCGCCTCGGCTTGGCTGACCTCGAGGTCGGTGCCGATGCCGCCCCGCCGTCGTTGGCGCGCGAGGTCCATCGACCGTGCGAAGGCGTTGGTCGATTCCGACAGCACCCGCAGTTCCGCCGTGAGCTCGCGGTGGGTCGCGACGTCGGCCGCCACCTCGGCCACGACCGCGAGGCGCGCCGAACGTTCGTCGGACTCGACCGCGGCCACGTTCGCGTTCGCCAGCTCGCGGATACGACGGACGCGTCCCCACAGATCGGCCTCCCACGTGGCCTCGAGCGGGATGGAGTCGATGGAATAGGTCCGGCCGACGCCCGCGGCAGGACCCGGGTTGAAGGCGTTCTCGGAACCGCGCAGGCGGGTGTGGGATCCGGAAAGATTGACCGATGGAAAGGCGGCCGCGCCCGCGATGCCCGCCTGGGCCCGCGCCTCGGCGACGCGCGCCGCGGCGAGCACGACGGATGGATTGGCGTTCGTCGCCAATCGCACCAAGCGGTCCAGTTCGGGATCGCGGAATCCGCGCCACCAATCGGGCGCGACCGACGCGGGCCCAGTGCGCGCGGGCAACCACGCGACGCCGTTGGTCGCGCCGTCGAAACGCGCCGGCATCGCGTTCGTGCCGAGGGGCGCGGGAGTGTGGTGGTCCGGACCCACGCGGCAACCCGCGGCCAAGGCCGCGAGAACGACGACGACTCCGGCGAGGGAAGTCGGCTTCATGGCTTTCTTGCCGCCGCCGTCGGGCGGATTTGTACCGCCTGCCCATCGTGCAGCGAATCCGACGGGTTCATGACCACGCGGTCGGCGGCCGCGAGGCCCGCGCGGACCTCGACGACCGGACCGAGGTCTCGTCCGAGGGTGATGCGCCGCATCTCGACTACGTTGTCGTTGCGGACGACGCCGACCTGCGGACCCTCGGAATGGAACACGAGGGAATTCGCGGGGACGGTCAGCACGCTTTCCGGGCGGTTCTCCGGGAAGCGCACGCGCGCGAAGGATCCGGCGATGAACTCGCCCTTGGCGTTGTCGACGTCGAATTCCACCAGCAGCGTCCGGGTGGCGGCGTCGAGTTGCCCGCCGGTGCGGGCGACGTGGACGGGGATGACGCGGGTGGCGGTCTCGCCGGGAATCAGTTCCGCGGCCTGGTGGGTCGCGAGCGTGGACGCGAGCGACTGCGGCAGGTGCACGAAGATGCGGATGCGAGAGGTGTCGGCGAGGTGGAACAACTCGCGGGTCGAACCCGACGAGACGAGTTCGCCGACATCGAGCCGCCGCGCCGTCACCATTCCGTCGAACGGCGCGGTGACGCGCGTGAAGCCGATGAGTTGCTCGAGGCGCCGCACGGAGGCGCGGGCCGATTCCCCGGCCGCCTTCTTCAGCGCGAGGTCGGCGACCTTCTCCGCGGTTTCCTGCTCGCTGACGCCCGCGGTCTTCAGCAGGTCCTGCCACCGTGCGGACGTCGTTTCCGCGAGCGACGTCGCGGCCTCGGCGTGCGCGAGGTCGGCGCGGGCCTTCGCCAGTTCCTGTTCCAGTTCGGGCGCCTCGATCTCCGCCAGGAGCTCGCCCGCCTTGACGCGCGCGCCGAGATCGACGTGCCACGCGCGGATGTAACCGCTCGCCCGCGGCAGGATCTGGGCCTCGGTCCACGCCTTGAGTTCCGCGGGGAACGTCGCGGCCTCGGGGCCGTTGGTGCCGGAGGGGTGCGTCACGAGGACATAGGGCACGTCGGTCTGCCGCGCGCGGTCCGCGGTGTCCGCGCGGGCCTTCCATTTCGGCGCGGCGCCGAGGTACCAGAGGACGGCGACGAGGACGAACGCGGCGAGGGCCCAGCGGCCGAGCCGGACGGTCCGCGCGTTGTTCTGCGGTTCGCGCGACGGTGGGGTGGACGGGTTCATGGCGAAGGGGTGCCGGCCGGCTTCGGCGCGGGACGGTGAAGGATGGCGAAGACGGCGGGCACGAAGAGCAGCGTGGCGATCGTGGCGACGACGAGGCCGCCGATGACCGCGCGACCGAGGGGCGCGTTCTGCTCGCCGCCGTCGCCGAGCCCGAGGCTCATGGGCAACATGCCGATGACCATCGCGAGCGCGGTCATCACCACGGGACGAAGGCGTCCCGCACCGGCGTGCAACGCGGCGGCCAACGGCGATTCCCCGCGGTCGAGTTGCTCGCGCGCGAAGCTGACCACGAGCACGGAATTCGCGGTCGCCACGCCAAGGCTCATGATCGCGCCCATCAGCGCCGGCACCGACAGCGTCGTCTGCGTGAGGTGCAGTCCCCACGCGACGCCCGCGAGCGCTCCGGGAAGCGCCGAGATGATGATGAACGGGTCGAGCCAGCTCTGGAAATTCACGACGAGCAGGAGATAGATCAGCAGGATCGCGCCGATCAGGCCGTAGCCCAGTCCCTGGAAACTCGAGTTCATCGTCTCGACCTGGCCGCGGACCTGGATCGTGCTCCCGCGTGGCAACAGCTTCCGCGCCTCGTCGAGGATCGGGTCGATCTCGCGCATCACGCCGCCGAGGTCGCGGCCGGAGACGCCGCCGAAGACGTCGATGACCGGCGCCACGTTGTAGTGCGACACCACGGGAAGTCCGTTGGTGCGGACGATGGTGGCGAGGTTGCCGAGCAATTGCCCGTCGCCAAGCCCGGCGACCGACGCGGAGATCGGGATCGCGTCGAGACTCGCGAGGGAACCCATCGCGTGTTCGGGCGCGCGGACGTTCAAAAGGTACTGGATGCCGATGGCCGGGTTCAGCCAGTAACCGGGCTGCACCTGGCCGCTGCCGCTCAAACTGAGCAGCACCGAATTGGCGACGTCGCGTTCGGTGAGGCCCATCTCGCCGGCCTTCTCGCGGTCGACGTTCACCCGGAACCTGGGTTGGTCCGCGGGCTGTTGGACGCGCACGTCCACCGCGCCCGGCACCTTCCGGATCCGGGCCGCGATGAGATGGGCGATCGCGCGGTTCGACGTCTGGTCCCGGCCCGTGACCTGGATGTCGAACGGCGCCGGCAAACCGAAGTTCAACGATTGGCTCACGATGTCCGCCGGCAGGAAATAGATCATGAGCCCCGGGAAATCCCGACCCAGGCGGTCGCGGATCCGGTCGATGTAGCCGTCGGTCGGGCGATGTCCCGGCTTCAGGCTCACGAGGATGTCCGCGTCGCCCACGCCGATGAGGCCGCTGGTGCTGTAGCTGAGGCTGATGCCGGAGGTCGGGATGCCGACGTTGTCGAGGATGCCGCCGAGTTCGTCGGGAGGGACGACCTCGCGGATGACGCCGCCGATCTCGTCGACGAGCCGCGCGCTTTCCTCGATGCGCGTGCCGGTCCGCGCGCGGACGTGGAGGCGGAATTGGCCCGCGTCCACGGTCGGGAAGAAATCCTCGCCGAGCCCGGGCACCAGCGCGAGGGAACCGAGGCAGAAGACGACGAACAACGCCGCGAACGCCGTGCGCCGCCCGAGCAACGCGTCGAGCAGGCGGCGGTAGGAAAGCCGGAAGCGGGCGAACCCGCGCTCGAAAGAACCGTGCACGCGCACGAACGGACCGCGCCCCTGCACGACGTGCGGGTCGTGGCCATGGCCCGATTCCGGCCGGTGCACCTTGCGGTAGAAAAACAGGACGAGCGTCGGGATCAGCGTCCGCGACAGCACGTAGCTCGCGAGCATCGCGAACACGACGGCCTCGGCGAGCGGCACGAACAGGTAGCGCGCCACGCCCGCGAGGAAAAACATAGGGACGAACACGATGCAGATGCACAGCGTGGACACGAACGCCGGCAGCGCGATTTCCTGCGCGCCGTCGAGGATCGCCTGTTCCAGCGGCTTCCCGAGGGCCATCTGCCGGTGGACGTTCTCGATCTCGACGGTGGCGTCGTCGACGAGGATGCCGACGGCGAGCGCGAGGCCGCCCAGCGTCATGAGGTTGACGGTCTCGCCGAGCGCGCTCAGCACGCCGATCGACGCGAGCACCGAGAGCGGGATCGAGACGGCGATGATCACCGTGCTGCGCCACGAGCCGAGGAAGAGCAGGATCATCATCGCGGTGAGCGCGGCGGCGACCAGTCCCTCGCGGATGACGTCGTGTACGGCGCTGCGGACGAAGACCGATTGGTCGGCGAATTCCCGGACCTCGAGGGACGGGGGAAGTCCCGCGAGGATTCCCGGCATCGCGGCCTTCACGCGGGCGACGACGTCGAGCGTCGAGGCGGACCCGCTCTTGAGGATGGTGATGAGGACGCCCCGGTTGCCGTCCTGCCGGACGACGTTGATCTGCGGTTGCGAACCGTCGCGGACCTGGGCGACGTCGCGGAGGTAGATCGTCGCGCCGTTGACGGTGCGGATCGGCAGGTGGTTGAGCTCGTCGATGCGCCGCGGGCTCGTGTTGAGTTCCACGTCGTACTCGGTGGATCCCATCTTCGCCGTGCCGGCGGGGAGGACAAGGTTCTGCGCGTTGAGGGCATTGACCACGTCCTGCGCGGAAAGGTTGCGCGCCTCGAGCGCGGGAAGGTCGAGGTCGACGGACACCACGCGGGTCTTGCCGCCGTAGGGCCAGGGGACGGCGGCGCCGCGGATGGTCGAGAGCCCGACGCGCACCTGGTTCTGCGCGATGTCGTAGAGCTCGCCTTCGGAGAGCGTCTTGCTGCTGAAGCTGTACTGGAGGATCGGCACGGTCGACGCGCTGTAGCGGATGATCAGCGGCGGCGTCTGCCCGGGCGGCATCTGGCGCAGGATCGTCTGCGCGATGGCCGTGATCTGGGCGACGCCGGCATCGACGGACGCGCCGGGGCGGAGGAAGACCTTGATGATGCCGACGCCCGCGTAGGCGTTCGATTCGATGTGCTCGATGTCGTTGACCGTCGCGCTGAGCGAGCGCTCGTGGTTGTAGATGATCCGCTGCTCGACCTCCTGCGCGGAAAGCCCGGCGTACTGCCAGATGACGCTGACGACGGGGATGTTGATCGAGGGAAAGATGTCGGTCGGCGTGCGGAGGAGGAGCAGGGGGACCAGCAACACGAGGACCAGGGCCGCCACGACGAACGTGTACGGCCTTCGGAGTGCTAGACGGACGATCCACATGGCTCGGGTCCCGGGCAAACGATCCCCGGGCCGAATAGGCATGGGCCATGACGGCGCGCCCGACCAATACTTGTTTGCGCATGGATTGATCGCCCGTGACTATCAATCGCATGGAACTGCGGCACGTGCGGTACTTCGTGGCGGTCGCGGAGGAACTGAACTTCCGCCGCGCCGCGGAACGCCTGCGCGTCGCCCAGCCGTCGCTGAGCGCGCAGGTCAAGGCGCTGGAGGGCGAGCTTGGCGTGCGGTTGCTCGAGCGCACCACCCGCCGCGTGAAACTCACGCCTTCCGGCCGCGCGTGGCTCGAGGAGGCCCGCGCGTTGCTCGCCACCGCCACCCGCGTCCAGGAAAGCGCGCGGCGCGTCCGCGACGGGCTCGTCGGCTCGCTGCGCGTCGGCGTGCTTTCCTCCTCCGCCAACGCGTGGCTCGGCGGCGTCCTCGGCCGCTTCCGCACGCGGCATCCCGCGGTCCAGCTCGCGCTGTTCGACCTCGGCAGCACCGAGCAGTTGCGGCGCCTTCGCGCCGGCGAGATCGACGTCGGCGTGCTCCGTCCCCCCGCGTCCTTCCCCGAACTCGAGGCCGTGATCATCGAGGCCTCGCGCTACGTGCTCGCGATGCCCACCGGCCACGCGATGGCCCGGCGCCGGAAAATCGCCTGGTCCGATTTCCACGGCCAGGCCCTCGTGATGATGCACCCGTCGCTGCAGCACGGCTATTACGACGCCTTCCTTGCCGCCTGCGCCACGGCCGGCGCGCGTCCCGTCCCGGCGCAGTTCGCGAACGACATCCAGACCAAGCTCTGGCTCATATCGGCCGGATTCGGCGTCGCGCCGACCACGGCGACGCTGTCGGAAGTCCAGCGCCCGGGACTTGTGTTCCGCGAACTTCCCGAGGGATTGCCACCCGTCTACACCGCGCTCGTGCACCGGCGCCACGAGTCAGACCCCTTGGTGGCGGCGTTTCGCGACGCCGTCCTCGCGGCCTCCGCGGTCGTCCCCCCGAAGCCCGCCGCTTGACCCGCGCCCGTTCCGCGCGATTGGGTGGGGCCATGCGCGCGTTGATCACCGGCTGCGGTTACGTGGGACTCGAACTCGGGCGTCGCCTGCTCGCGGCCGGGCACACGGTCGCGGGATTGCGCCGCACGTCCGCGGGCGCCGCGGAACTCCGTGCGGCCGGCCTCGAGCCGATCGTCGGCGACGTGACCCGGGCGGCGGATCTCCGCCCGTTGGCCGGACGATTCGATTGGATCGCGAACTGCGTGTCGTCGTCCGGCGGTGGCGTGGACGAATACCGGGAAGTGTATCTCGGCGGGATGCAGCGATTGGTCGAGGCCTTCTCGGGCACTGGTGTCCGGGCATTCGTCTACACCAGCAGCACCAGCGTCTACGGGCAGGCCGATGGCGGATGGGTCGGCGAGGAATCCGCGACGGAACCCGCGGCCGAAACCGGGCGCGTGTTGCTCGAGACCGAACGCGTGCTACGCGTCGCCGCGGGCCCGGCGTTTCCGGCGATGATCGTGCGGGTCGCGGGAATCTACGGGCCGGAACGCGGGCATTTGTTCCGGCAATTCCTCCGCGGCGAGGCCCGGTCGGGACCGGACGACGCGCGGTGGATGAACATGATCCATCGCGACGACGTGGCCGGCGCGGTCGAGGCATGCCTTGCGCGCGGCACGGCGGGCCGGGCTTATAACGCGTGCGACGACGAGCCCGTCACCCGCGGCGATTTCCTGAGGTGGTTGGCGAAAGCGACGGGGCGATCTTTCCCGAAACCCGGGGACTTGGAACCCATCGCGTACGCGAAGCGCGGCTTGACCGACAAACGGGTTTCGAACCATCGCCTGCGCGCGGAGACGGGCTGGGAACCCCGCTACCCGACCTTCCGCCAGGGCTACGCCGCGATGTTGGTGGAATGACCGCGCCGCGTCGCGGCCGCCGCGCCCTCAGCCGGGGACGATTCGTTCGAAAAACGGGAATTCCTCACGCGAAGGGGGGCCAAGGCCAGCCAAGCGGACTTAAAAGCGGATTGGGATTCAATCGTCGAACCCCAGCGTTCGGTGGATTGAAACCAGTCGATCTTCGTTCCCCTTGGATGTCCTTGGTCCGTCTCGGCGTGAAATAATTCCGCGGCCGCGACTGCATGCTTCCGGCTCACCGCACCTTGTACTTCGAGAGATCCTCCTTCGCCTTGGGCCAGGCGAGTTTCATGTCCTCGAGCGCCTCGCACACGCGGCGTGCGATGAGATGGTCGCGCACCCATTTCTTGTCCGCCGGGATCGCGTGCCAGCGCGCGTGCGGCGGCGAGCACTTGTCCAGCACGTCCTCGTACGCCTCCATGAAATGGTCCCAGTGCGCGCGCATGCGGAGGTCGGCCCCCTCGAATTTCCAGTGCTTCGCCGGATCCTGGAGCCGCGCCTTGAGCCGCTCCGCCTGTTCCTTCCGCGAGATGTGGAGGAAGAATTTCAGCACGGTGTAGCCGGATTCCGCCAACGACTTCTCGAAGCGGTTGATCTGCTCGAAGCGCGGTGCCCAGATTTCCTTCGGCGCGAGCTTCATCACGCGGACCACGAGGACGTCCTCGTAGTGGGAACGGTTGAAGACGCCGATGTGGCCGTACCGCGGCACGACGTGGTGCACGCGCCAGAGGAAATCGTGCTCGCGCTCCTCGGAGGAAGGCGCCTTGAAATTGGCGACCTCGACGCCGGCCGGGTTGACGAACTCGAACAACGCGCGCGTGGCGCCGTCCTTGCCGCTCGCGTCCATGCCCTGCAGCACGACGATGAGCGCGCGGTCGGTGTTGGCGTAGAGCTTGGACTGCAGTTCACCGATCCGCTTGAGCAATTTGTGGGTCGCCGCCCGTGCCTTCTCCTTGGTGAGCCCGAAGGTTTCTGAAGGATCGAGGTCTTTCAGGCGAATCTTGGACTTGATCTCGACGGGCTGGCGCATGGGTGGAATAGACGCGCCCGGACCGGGGTGGGGAAGCGCGAAGATTGAAGGCTCGCCGAAGATGGCCTCGGGACCCGATCCACCGTACCGTTCGGCCTGTGAGCGATCCGAACGAACTCCCCCCGCCTTCCGTCGACGAGCGCGATGCCGCGGCGTCGCACGCGTTGCCGCCGCGGTTCGTGAAGACGCTGTTCGCGTCGTTGCTGGGCGCGATGGTGCCGGGCGTCTACATGACGCTCGTCTCCGAGCCCGGCAACAAGGGCTCGCCCGTTTTCGGAATCCTCCTGCCGTGGACCATCCTGCCGTTCGCGCTCGCGGTGGCGGCGGCGTGGCGCGCGCGCTTCGCGGAACCGGCCGCGAAACTCGCCTCTCGCGCGATCGTCGCCGCGGTGCTGGGGCTCGTGGCCTACACCTACTTCATGATGTTCCACCCGCGCGGCATCCGGAACATCAACGCCTTCCTCTGGCTCCCGCTCTGGCAATGGCTCGTCATGGTGATTCCCATGACGAAGTGCGCGTTCGGCCCCGTGCCCGCGTCCAAACCCGCCGATCCCGAAGGCAATTGATCCCGCGGGAATGCCCATGGAGACGTCCACTTGCCGCGTCCGGGGCAAAGCCGGGTTGCCCACGGTGACCTACCTGCCCGGCGCGCACGGCGACGCCACGCTCGCGGGCGCGTTCGGCGCGGCACTCGGCGACGGCGTCCGGTGGGTCGAGATCGACTACGCGCGCTCGACCTCCGTCGGACTTCCCGCGATCGCGGGATCGGTCTTGGAGTTGCTCGGTGCAAACGGCGTCCACGAAGGTTGGCTCGTGGCGGAATCGTTCGGCTCGCAGGTCGCGTGGGAAATCATCGCGGCGGTGGGTCGCGGTGAATCCCGGTTCCAAGTCCACGGGCTGATTCTTGCCGGCGGGTTCGTGCGGTATCCGTTTCGATGGTTGGTCGGATCCGCGCGCGCGGCTTCCGCGAACCTGCCGTCGCGCGCCGTGGCGCTGTTGCTCGGTGGGTTCGTCCGCTGGGCCCGATGGATCCATGGATCGACGCCGGAAAAGCGCGCTGCAGTGGAGTCGTTCGCGGCGCGGCGCCGGGCGCCCGGCGATTTCGCGGCGTTGACGCACCGTCTGCGCTTGATCCGCGACAACGATCCGCGGCCCACGGCGCGGGCGTGGCGGGGACCGGTGTGGTCGTTGGCCGGACGATGGGACGCCGTGGTCGCGATGCCGCTCGTGCACCGCTGGCTGCGGCGCGAATGCCCGGGCTGGCGGGGCGCGGAGGTGTTCGCGCGATCCGACCACATGGTGTTGATGTGCCAACCCGAGCGATCCGCGTCGGCCGTGCACCGCGCGATTTCCGGCGGGTGGTGAGCGCCCGTTCCGTCAACAAACTTAGGATTGCCCGGAATGGGCGGGGCCGTAGGCTCGGCCCGTTCCCCGCGTGTTCGAACGAAGCCGGCTTGAATTGGCCCGTCGCGTCGCGCGTCGGAACGTCCACAGAATTCCACACGCGCTATCCACATGAACCAGTCCGCTCCCCAAGGCTCGCCGATCACGCGGCGCAGCTTCCTGCATTCGTCCGGCGCCGTGATCGGTGCGGCGACCGTCGGCTCGCTCGCCATCGACCGCTTTGCCTACGCCCAGGCCAGCGACACGATCAAGATCGCCCTCATCGGCTGCGGCGGCCGCGGATCCGGTGCCGCCAACCAGGCGCTCACCGTTCCCGGAACGAAACTCGTCGCCATGGCCGATGCCTTCAAGGATCGCCTCGAGGGTTCGCTCGGCAATCTCAAGAAAGAGCATCCCGACAGCGTCGACGTCCCGCCCGAGCGCCAGTTCGTCGGTCTCGATGCCTACAAGGATGCCATCGCGCTTGCCGACGTCGTCCTGCTCGCCACGCCCCCCGGTTTCCGCCCGTACCACTTCGAGGAAGCCGTTCGTCAGGGCAAAAACATCTTCATGGAGAAGCCGGTTGCCACGGACGGCCCCGGCATCCGCCGCGTGCTCGCCGCCGCCGAGGAAGCCAAGCGCAAGAACCTCAAGGTCGGCGTCGGTCTCCAACGTCACCACCAGCCCGGCTATCTCGAGACGCTGAAGCGGCTCCATGACGGCGCGATCGGCGACATCACCTCGATCCGTCTTTACTGGAACGACGGCGGCGTCTGGGTGAATCCCCGCAAGCCCGAACAGACCGAGATGGAGTACCAGATGCGCAATTGGTACTACTTCGTGTGGCTCTGCGGCGACCACATCTGCGAGCAGCACATCCACAACCTCGACGTCGGCAACTGGATCAAGAACGGCTATCCGGTGAGCTGCCATGGCATGGGTGGACGCCAAGTCCGCACCGGCAAGGAGTTCGGCGAGATCTTCGACCATCACGCCGTCGAGTACCGCTACGCGGACGATACCCGCATGTACAGCCAGTGCCGTCACATCCGCGGCGCGTGGAGCTCCGTCAGCGAGCATTGCGTCGGCACCAAGGGCAGCGCCGACGTCAGCGGCCATCTCATCCGGGCCACCGGCGGCGACAAGTGGCGCTTCAGCGCGACGAAGCAGGTCGATCCCTACCAGCAGGAACACGACGATTTGTTCGCGGCGATCCGTGCGAACACCGAGCACAACGAGGCCTTCAACGGTGCCAAGTCCACGCTCACCGCCATCATGGGCCGCATGGCCACGTACTCCGGCAAGGAAGTGAAATGGGAGGACGCGCTCAACTCCCAGATCAGCCTCGCCCCCGACAAGATCTCCTTCGACGCGATCACCAAGAGCCAGCCGATGGCCGACGGCAGCTACGCCATCGCCGTCCCGGGCAAGACGATCACCGTCTGATCCGCAGACTCGATTTGCGAAAGGCCCGTCCCGATCCGTCGGGACGGGCTTGTTTGTTTTGGAAGGGGATCTTTTGACAGGATTGACGGGATTATCAGGATTGGAAAACCGCATGGGGCAACGCGGCGCCAGGGTGCAATCCGACTCAATGGCCTTTGAAATTTCATCCCGTAAATCCCGTAAATCCTGTCAAAAAAGCGTGTTGGGGGTTTGACCCGAGCATCATGTCCGGACTCCCAGTTCCAATGCCGTGACGGGAGCCAATCGCCCGTCGGAGTTTTGACAGGATTGACCGGATTTTCAGGATTTGATCGCCGCCACGGCTAGTCCGGAAACAGGGCGATGCGAATTCGTCGGCTCCTAGGATTCCATCCTGTAAATCCTGTAAATCCTGTCAAAGCCTCTCCGTGGATTCGCTCTGGCGACTTGTCCGGATAGGGGATCGATTCATTCGGCTGCCCGTCGCTATCCTGTCGCCGTGCGGTTTCGTCCACTTCTCGTCGCCTTCCTGACCCTCGTCGCGTCGCGGGCCGCGGCCGGTCCCGTCGGTGTCCTCGAGCGCGATTGGCTCGTCGATCCATCCTTCGCCCGCGCCAACGTCTCCATCTCCGACCGACGCGTCGTCCTCGAGAACGGTCTCGTCCGCCGCACCATCGCGCGACGACCCAATGCCGCGACCGTCGGCCTCGACAACCTCATGACCGGCGCCAGCGCGCTCCGCGCCGTCGAGCCCGAGGCAACGATCACCCTCGACGGCCACGAATACCGCGTCGGCGGACTGCTCGGGCAACGCGACCGCGCCTACCTCCTCCCGTCGTGGGTCGCTTCGATGACCAACGATCCCGGCGCGTTCCATCTCGTCGACGTCCGTCCGTCCGCGCCCGTCGAGACCGTGTCGTGGCAGCGCAAACGCCACGCCGCCGATCTCCGTTGGCCGCCGTCCGGCAGTGCCGTGGATCTCGTGTTCCGCGGACCGGACCCCGCGACGCGCGGTATCGCCGTCACCGTTCACCACGAGATTTACGACGGGCTTCCCGTGCTCTCCAAGTGGCTCGTCGTCTCGAACGGAACCGACCACGCGATCACCATCGATCGTTGCGCCGTCGAACGCCTCGCTGCCGTCGAGGCGGAATCGGCCGTCGACGAACGTCCGGCGCTCGCGTGGCGCACGCCGGCGATCGACGTCCTGAGCGATTACATGTTCAAGGGCATGGACGTCGTCACCGGCAACCAGATCGCTTCGTGGCGGCCCGACCCTTCGTACACGAGCCAGGTAAGCTTCGAGCGCCGGACGCCGTGCGTGTTGGTCTGCGAGCCGCCGGTCGGGCCGGGCGTGGTCCTCGCGCCGGGCGAAAGCTTCACGTCGTTCCGCGTGCACCTTGTCCTGCACGACTCCCAGGACCGCGAGCGCCAGGGCCTCGCCATGCGCCGCGCCACCCGCGCGCTCGCGCCCTGGATCACCGAGAATCCGGTGATGATGCACGTCCGGAGCGCCGACCGGAAAATCTTCCGCAACGCCGTCGACCAATGCGCCGACGTCGGGTTCGAGATGATCATCTACACCTTCGGCAGCGGGCTCGAGATGGAGCGCGAGGATCCGGCGTACCTCGCGCAGGTGCGCGAGGACGTCGACTATGCGCACGCGAAGGGCATCGAGGTCGGCGCGTACTCGCTGTTCAGCAGCCGTCGCATCGACGACGCCAACGACGTCATCAACCCGAAGACCGGTCGTCCCGGCGGCGCGATCTTTGGCAACGCGCCGTGCCTTGGCAGTCGTTGGGGCATGGATTACTTCCGCAAACTCACGAACTTCATCGCGGTCACCGGGCTCGATCTCCTCGAGCACGACGGTCCGTACCCGGGCGACGTCTGCGCGTCCACGAACCATCCCGGCCACCATGGGTTGGCCGATTCGCAATGGGCGAACTGGAGGATGTCGGCGGATCTCTACGGTTGGTGCCGCGCGCGCGGCGTCTACGTGAACCAACCCGACTACTATTTCCTCGCGGGCGGGAACAAGACGGGGATGGGCTATCGCGAGGACAACTGGTCGTTGCCGCGCGCGCAGCAATTGATCCACGCGCGCCAGAACATTTTCGACGGCACGTGGACGAAGCCGCAGACCGCCGGCTGGATGATGGTGCCGCTCACCGAGTACCAGGGCGGCGGGCCCGCGGCGACGATCGAGCCGTTGAAGGACCATCTCCCGGACTACGAGGCGCATCTCGCGAACACGTTGGGCGCGGGCGTGCAGGCCTGTTGGCGCGGACCGCGGCTCTACGACGCTCCGGAAACCCGCGACGCGGTGAAGAAGTGGGTGACGTGGTTCAAGAAGCACCGGGCGATCCTGGAGTCCGACATCGTGCACGCGCGACGCGCGGATGGGCGCGATCTGGATTTCGTGGTGAACGTGAATCCGTTGCTGTCGGAGCGCGCGTTCACGGTGATCCACAACCCCTTGGCCGAAGCCGTGACGCGCGAGGTCGTGGTGCCGCTGTACTACTCGGGATTGCATGGCACCGCCGTCGCGCGGATCGAGGATGGCCGCGGCCAAGCCGTGAAGCTCGACGAGGCCGGACGCGCCCGGTTGAAGGTGAGCGTCCCCGCCAACGGCCACACCTGGGTCGCCTTCGAGCAACCGTAGGTCCGGCGTAGAGCGGCCGTCCCCGGCTGCGCAAGGAGAGCCGTCCCCGGCTCGGCGCCATGGCCTCGTCGCGCAGGCGGGGACGCCCGCGAACTGCGCAGCCGAGGACGACCCCGCGACGCTTGCGAATCCACCGCGTCACCGCGTCGGCCACGCCCCGCCCACTGGCCACTGACAACTGACCACTGAAAACTGAAAACTGAAAACTGCCTCCTTCCCCCTGCCTCCCTACTTCTCGTTCCCCTTACTGAAATTCAGCGTGCCCCAACGCCGACGTGGGCTAGGCTTGGGTCGCGAAGGGGGCCCGGTGTCCGGGTTCCCGTCCCCATGAACAAACTGCTGCTCATCGATGACGAAGCGGACGTGCAATACTCGTTCCGCCGCATCTTCGATTCCCCGGATCTCGAACTCCACACCGCGTCCAGCGGCGAGGAAGGGATCCGGCGCATCGCGGAACTCCGGCCGGATCTGGTCATCACCGACATCCGCATGGCCGGCATCAACGGCCTCGAGACCCTTCGCCGCATCCGCCAGCTCGATCCCAAGCTCCCGGTCATCCTCATGACCGCGTACGGCACCACCCAGATGGCCATCGAGGCCATGAAACTCGGTGCCTACGACTACCTTCTCAAACCCTTCGACGTCCCGAAGCTCAAGCAGTTGGTCGGCGACGCCCTCAAGGCCGCGCGCGACATGCGCCAGACGGTCGCGCTCGGTCCGCAACTCGAGCCCCAGGACTACGATCTCGGTGTCATCGGCCGCAGCGAGCCGATGCAGAACGTCTTCAAGCTCATCGGACAGGTCGCGCCTTCCGACGCCACCGTCCTCGTCACCGGCGAGAGCGGCACCGGCAAGGAACTCGTCGCGCGCGCGATCTATCACAACGGCAAGCGCAGCGCGCAGCCGTTCGTCGCCATCAATTGCGCCGCCATTCCCGAGAACCTTCTCGAGAGCGAGCTCTTCGGCCACGAGAAGGGCGCGTTCACCGGCGCCAGCCAGCAACGCATCGGCAAGTTCGAGCAATGCAACGGTGGCACTTTGTTCCTAGACGAGATCGGCGACATGTCGCCGGCCACGCAGACCAAGATCCTCCGCGTCCTCCAGAGCGGCACCTTCGAGCGCGTCGGCGGCAACGTTCCCATCAAGGTCGACGTCCGTCTCATCGCCGCCACGAACAAGCCCCTCGAGGAAGCCGTCGCCTCGCGCCAGTTCCGCGAGGATCTCTTCTACCGCCTCAATGTCGTCCGCATCCAGACCCCGCCGCTCCGCGATCGTCGCGACGACATCCCGTTGCTCGTCGACTACTTCCTTCGCAAGACCGCCGGCAACGGCGCCGTGCCCAAGATCATCGGCACCGCCGCCCTCGCGGCGCTGTCCGCGTATCATTGGCCCGGCAACGTCCGCGAACTCGAGAACGTCATCCGTCGCGCCACCGTCGTCGCCAAGGGTCCCGCGATCCTCGTCAACGATCTCCCGCCCGAGGTCACCGCCTCCGTTCGGCAGGCCGCCGCCGGTTCCGCCGCCGCTCCCGCCGCGACGTCCGCGACCGGCGGACCGCGCGCCGACGCCGCCTCGATTCCCGAGCTCGCGCAGATGCTGTTCCGCTACGCCCGCGCCGACACCAAGCTCCGCGTCCTCCCCGCGGTCGAACGCGAGTTGATCATCCAGGCCCTCAAGGAAACCGCCGGCAACCAAGTCCAGGCCGCGCGCATCCTCGGCATCACCCGCGCCACCCTCCGCAAACGCGTCGACAAGTTCGGCATCCGCCGCGAGCTCAACGTGGCTTGACCCAAACGCGTCCCCCATGGCCCTGCCGATCCTCTCCGTCGCCCGCATGCGCGCCTGGGAGTCGGCCACCTGGGCCGCGGGCACGCGCGGGTCCGGGGTCATCGAACGAGTCGGACTCTCCCTCGCCGCCGCTCTCCGGCGCTGGTGCCGTCGCGGCGACCGCGTCCTGCTCCTCGCGGGCAAGGGCCACAATGGCGACGATGTTCGCGCCGCGATTCCCCATCTCCCGGGTTTCGCCCTCGAGTGCATCGACGTCGCGGATCCCGCCGAGTCGTGGGCCCCGATCGCCGCGGCGTTGGAGCGGCGACCCGATTGGATCGTCGACGGGTTGTTCGGCATCGGCTTGAACCGCCCGCTCTCCGACGCTTGGCGCGCGCTTTTCGCCGGGGTCAACGCATCCGGTCGACGCGTGCTCGCGATGGACGTTCCGTCCGGCTTGGACGCCGATACCGGAGACGATTGGGGATCGGTGATCCGTGCCGACGTGACGCTCACCGTGGGCGCGCCGAAACGCGGCCTGCTTGCGCCCGCGGCGGTGCGTGCCGTCGGACGTTTGGAAATCGCGACGGACGTCGGGCTCATCCACCCGATCCCGGAAATCCGCGGCCAGATGGCGAACGAATGGTGGAGCGAGGCTGACGATTTCGACGGGTTTCCCGGACGCCGCCGCGTCGACGCGCACAAGGGCGACTTCGGGCATGTAGCCATTCTTGCGGGCAGCGTGGGTTGGCATGGTGCCGCGGTGTTGGCCGCACGTGGCGCGCTGCGTGCGCGGCCCGGACTGGTCACCGTTCTCACGAGTCCCGGCGCATACGTCCCGGTCGCTTCGCAGTTGGCGTCGGCAATGGTGCGTCCCTGGGAACGCGGCGGATCCTTGCCGTCCAAGACGACGGCGTTGGTGGTCGGTCCCGGGTTGGCCCATCCCGCCGCGGGGCCGGCGATGCGCGACGCCGTCCGCGGTTGGTGGCGCGAATTCCCGGGGCCAATGGTGGCCGACGCCTCCGCGCTCGATTGGCTGGAACACGGCGTCGTCGCGCGGGCCGGGCCGCGCGTGGTCACGCCGCATCCGGGCGAGGCCGCGCGTTTGCTCGGGACGGACACCGGCGCGATCCAACGCGATCGACCGGCCGCGCTGCACTCCGTCTCCGAGCGCTTGGGCGGATGTTGGGTCGTGTTGAAAGGACACCACACGTTGGTCGGAAGGGCGGGGGAACCGCCGTGGTGGAACGGGACCGGGAACGCGGGCATGGCGCAGGGCGGGACGGGAGACGTTCTCGCCGGCTACATCGGCGGATTGCTGGCGCAGGCCGAATGCGCGCGCGATCCGTCGCGGACCATCCGGGCCGCCGTGTGGCGTCACGGCGCGTCGGCCGACGCTTTGGAAAACCTCGGGCGTCCCTGGGACAGCGAGGCCCTCGCCGGGATGATCGGCCCGTAGCGCGTCCGTCCATCCACCCCCCCCGCGCGAAGTGTCCCGCCGGGGAATCGAAGCAAGACGTAGAGCGGCCGTCCCCGGCTGCGCAGACAAGCACCGTCCCCGGTGCGTCTGGCCTCGGCTTCTTGGACACGGGCGGGGACGCCCGTGATTGCGCAGGCGCGGACGCCCGCGGCCACCGCAGCCGGCCTGCGCGCCGAAGCTCGTCGAAGGCGGGGGATGCTCGCTTCACGCAGGCCCGATCCACCGCGTCACCGCGGCGGCCACGACCCGAACCATCGCGGTTCCCGAGATCCTTCAATGGGCCGTTCCCAACTTAAAACTTGAAACTTGAAACTTGAAACTCCTCCCCCCCTTGACCCTCTCCCATCCGTGATACACCATTGTATCACGATGCCCACGGCCACCGTCCGCGACCTGCGGAACAATTTCGCGCGCGTCTCTCTCTGGATCGCGAACGGCGAGGAAGTACTCGTCACCAAGGATGGCAAGCCGTTCGCCCGTCTTTCCCCCGTGCGCGGCCCCAAGCCCGCGTCCCGATGGCCGGACTTTGCAGCCCGCCTGCGCCGCGGATTCCCGCGCGGCGCCAAGGGCAAGCCGTTGAGCCGGATCGTCGCCGAGTCCCGGGGCGACCGCTGACATGATCTATTTCGATACGGGTTTGCTGGTGAAGGCGTTGTGTCCGGAGCCCGACATGGCACTGGCCCACGGGATCATCCGGGCCTGCGAACCACCGCTCCCGTTCACCGACCTCCACGCGCTCGAGACCCGCAACGCGGTTCGACTCAAGCGATTCCGGAACGAGCTCACCGACGCCGAGGTGGAATGGATCCTCGGCACGCTCGCCGACGACTTGGAATCCGGTCTCCTGGCAAAGCCGCCGCTCGACCTCTCCGCCGTCTTCCATCGTGCCGAACAACTCTCGAGCAGGCACGCCGCCGTCACCGGTGCACGAAGCCTCGACATCCTCCACGTTGCCGCCGCCTTGGAGCTCGGGGCCACCGCCTTCGCGTCCCTCGACGAACGCCAACGAGCGCTCGCCAGGAAAGCCGGCTTGAAGCTCCTGCCGCGAACCTCGCCGCGGTCCGCTCCGAAGTGAGCCGGAACCCGCAACGTTTGCGAAACCTGCCCGGGAGCACCGGCATCCTTGCCGGCGTCTTCTTCGGTACTCGATCGCCAGCCCTCGTCGTTTGACCTGCCGGCAGGGATGCCGGCGCTCCGCTTCAAACTTGAAACTCTGTTGCAACACCCGCCCGCCGTTGCGGTCCATACGACATGTCCTTGTAGTTGCCCACGCCGACGCCGACCCGGCGGTTTTCCCGGCGCCGTTGGCTCGCGCACATGCTTTGGGCCGCGCCCTCGGCCCTTGCCCTCGAAGGCGGCATCGTCGAACCGGGCTGGATCGCCGTGCGCACGCGGCGTCTCTCGGCCACGCCCCGCACGCGGTTCGTGCAATTCACC
>JANYDN010000122.1 GCA_025363585.1 Verrucomicrobiota bacterium
ACCGGTGCGCCAGGCCTTGTCCCACGGAACCAAGGTGCCCCAGATTTTGCGGGGCTCGCCGGTCTTGGGATCCTTGGTGAACGGACGCCCGTAGGTGATGGTCACCCGGGAATCGTCGATGACGGCGCTGGTGGTTTCGTGGGGGCTGTTGCCGCCGGTGGAGGCGGCCCGCTTGGGTTGCTGTGCCAGCGCGGACACGGCGTTGACCAACACGGCTGCGAGGGCGAGGTAGGACGCGATCTTTTTCATGGCAAATGCGGGAGCACTAATGGTTCGGGGGAACGCATGGACCGTATCCGACCGGATATTGGGTGGCAATCCTTTGGTGGGCGTGACGCCCGAGCATCGGTGGGTGACGGCGGCCCTGCCGTCGCCATGGTTTCCCTCCGAATCATTCCCAAGGACTCTTATCCAGGAAACCAACTCGGGCGGGGACGCCCTCGATTGCGCGGCCGGGGACGGCCGCTCTACGACGTGACTCGTGGCTGGCGGGGGCGGGGGAATCCGGACACGATCGCCCCATGTTCCCCGCGCGACTGTTCCCGCTTCTGGCCGGTCTCGGTCTGGTTTCGTTGACCGCGTTCGCCGAGCCGCTGCCTGGGACCGCGCCGCTCGCGTGGGAGGGCGATCCGGCGGCGAGGGTCGTGGATTCAATCGACCGCTATCTCGACGCGCGAATGTCGACGGTGGTCGCGGACCGAGCGGGGCTCTGGCTCGACGATCACCGCGACGCGATGCGCGCGCGGTTGGGCGAGATTCTTGGCGTCGTCGATCCGCGGGATCCCGTCGCGATGCGTTTCACTACGGCGGTTCCCGGCAACGGCGGCAGTTCCGCGGCGTTGCTGGCGCGCGGTTCGAATTTCCGGGTGTTCGCCGTTGCGTGGAACGTGTTCCGCGGGGTCGAGGGCGAGGGACTCTTGCTGGTGCCCGACGGCAATTCGGTGGCCGACGTCGTGTTGGTGCCCGATTGCGATTCGTCGCCCGAGGCGCTCGCGGGCATCGCCAAGGATGCGGCGTCGGGCAAGGCCTTTGGGGTCCGGTTGGCCGAGGCGGGATGCCGCGTGGTGATTCCCGTATTGCTGGATCGCTCGACGACCAACGGCGGGAACCCGGGCTATAGGCACATGGAAATGAGCCAGCGCGAAACCTGGTGGCGCGCGGCGTACGAGGTGGGGCGCACGCCCACGGGATACGAGATCCAGAAGGCGCTGGCAGCCGCGGATTGGCTGGTGGCTTCGCGACCGGCGGCCGACCGCGACACGGCGCTCGCGATCGCGGGACACGGCGAGGGTGGGCGCGTGGCCCTGCATGCGGCGGCGCTCGATCCGCGGTTCACGTCCGCCTTGGTCTCCGGCTATTTCCAGCCGCGCGAACAAAACTGGCGCGAGCCGATCGATCGCAACGCCTTCTCTTATATAAGGGATTTCGGCGACGCGGAGATCGCGACGCTGGTGCGCGGTCGCTTGGCGATCGAGGACGGCGCGCATCCGGCGGGCAACTGGACGGACGCGCATGGGGCCGCGCCTGGCAGCCTCGCGCGTCCGGAGCCGGCGGCGGTGGCGGCGGAGATCGAGCGCGCGCGGGCGCTGATGCCGGCGGATAGAAAGGCGTCGCTGGTGTCGGTGAACGCGGCGACCAACGCGGCGTTGGGCGAGGGCGCATGGAAGACGCTCGCGGCGTGGCTGGGGCTCCGCGCGGATCGCGGCGTGGGTTCGGTGCCGGCGATGTCGGGCGCGTTGCCGGATCCGGTGGCACGGCAGGCGCGGCAATACCGGCAGGTGTTGGACGACACCCAAGCGTTGGTGCGGTCGTCGCCCGAAAAGCGGAAGGCGTTCTGGAAAGAGAAGGGGGCCAAGACGGAAAACCTCGCGGCGTTCACGAATTCCACTGGGCCGTTGCGCGATTACTTCAGGACCGAGACGGTCGGTATTATTCCCGCGGCGTCGGTGCCGCCCGTTCCACAAAGCCGGCTCTTGTATGAAACCAACGGAATCCGCGGGTACGAGGTGGTGCTGCAGGTCCACGACGGGTTGCCGGCCTACGGGATCCTCGTGCTGCCGGCGGGGATGAAGGACGGCGAACGGCGCCCGGTGGTGGTGTGCCAGCACGGGTTGGAGGGGCGTCCGACCGACGTTGCGGACCCGCGGGTGGAGAACTCGGCGTACCACCGCTACGCGTACCGTTTGGCGGAGCAGGGTTATATCACATTCGCGCCGCAGAATGCCTACATCGGGAACACGCGGTTCCGCCAGGTCCTGAGGAAGGCACAGCCGATGGGGCTGACGCTGTGGTCGTTCGTTGTGCGGCAGCACGAGGTGATCACGGACTGGCTGGCGTCGCGCGGCGACGTGGATCCGCGGCGGATCGCGTTCTACGGGCTGAGCTACGGCGGGAAATCGGCGATGCGCATCCCGGTTTGGGTGGATCGGTATTGCCTGAGCATCTGTTCGGCGGACTACAACGAATGGATCTGGAAATGCACGTCGACGACCTCGCCCTATAGCTATCTGTTCAACAACGAATACGACATGCCGGAGTGGAACCTGGCGAACACCTATAACTACGCGGAGCTGTCGTGGTTGGTTTGTCCGCGGCCGTTCATGGTGGAGCGCGGGCACGACGACGGGGTGGCGCCGGACGAGTGGGTGGCGTACGAATACGCGCGGACCCGGAGGCAGTACGTGAAGCTGGGGATCGGGGACCGGACCGAGATAGAATTCTTCGACGGCCCGCACACGATCCACGGCGTGGGGACGTTTGCGTTCCTCAAGCGCTGGCTCGGAACGCCCTGATTTTATTTCACGCCAAGAAAAACCAAGAAAGACCAAGAAGAGCCAAGCGTTTGATGGTTCGTCGATTTCTGCGAACTCCGGGTCGATTGGAGTGAAAGCCGCTCGTGCTCTATAAAAGAGGTCGTTGATGGTTGATGATTCGGGAGACGCCTTCCTTGTAGGTTGCGGTCCCGAAATTGATGAGAAGCCCGATCGGCAATCCGAGCAGTCGAATATAGGTGAGGACCTGCTTTTGATGCACCGCTGCAATGGCCGCGATCGACTTGAGCTCTACCAAGACCTTGTCGTTGACGATCAAGTCGGCGCGGAAGCCTTCATCGATTGTCATCCCCTGATAGAGCAGATGGGGACGGGGACCTGCCGGCGAACGGTCAGTCCCCGCGCTTCCAGCATTTTCGTGAGGATGGTTTCGTACACGCTCTCGAAGAGTCCGGGTCCCAAATCGACGTGAAGTCGGTATCCCGTGTCCACGACCACTTTCGCGATCTCATCGACGGTCCGCTGATCGGGCATACGAGGTGTCTGGGCGATATCCCTTTTGGCGTCGCTGGATTCTGATGATGGCATCGGTTGGAAGGTTGCCGCGCACGATAACACGTGCTGTCCGCCGCGAAAGTCTCCCTCTTGGTCTCTCTTGGTTCCCCTTGGCGCGAGATTGACTTCCCTACCTCCCCGTATCGGCTTGAATGGTTGAGTGTTGATCGCGTTCCACAAGCCGCACGGCGTGTTGAGCCAGTTCACGGCGGATGGCTCGCCGAATCGCACGCTCGCGGGCTTCGGCCTCCCGCCGCGCGTCTATGCGCTCGGGCGTCTCGACGCGGACTCCGAGGGACTCCTGCTGCTCAGCGACGAGGCCGGGCTCAACTCGCGGCTCCTCGATCCCGAGCACGGGCACCCGCGTACCTATTGGGCGCAGGTCGAACGCGTCCCAACGCCCGAGTCGCTGGCCACGCTCGCGCGCGGCGTCGATATCCAGGGATATAGGACGCGTCCCTGCCGCGTCTGGATGCTGGACCCGCAACCCGAGGTGCCGCCGCGCGATCCGCCGATCCGGTTCCGAAAAAATGTCCCCGATTGTTGGATCGGACTCGAGTTGGTCGAGGGAAAGAACCGTCAGGTGCGGCGCATGACGGCCGCGGTGGGACATCCGACGCTCCGGTTGCTGCGCGTGCGGATCGGCGGGTTCGATCTGGGTGTCTTGCACGCGGGGCAGTGGAGGGAATTGACGCCGGGCGAGCGCAGGCTGGTGTTGGGGTGACGCGATGGATCGGCGTGCGCGGGCATCGGGAACCGAGACTTCTGGCAATGACGGAACGGTTCGGCAAAATGCCGTCGTGCGACATTTGACCCGACCCGTGATCGCCTGCATTTCGGCGCTGGCGGCGGCAACCGCGCTGGCGGCGACGGAAACCCTCTACGACGCCCAGTCGGGTTCGCTTCCGGAAGCGCAGGGCTGGACCTATCTAACGTTGCCCGCGGTTCCGGACTCCATCGACACGTTCGCGAAACTCGACACGACTTCATCGGCTTTTGTGCGCGGTGGCTGGACGCGGATCGCAAGCCCGGCTTTGGCGCGTGCCGACCGCATCCAACTGGATTTTGAACTGAGGGTCGTCGCGGAATCCCATTCGAGCACGAATCGCGCGGGCTTCTCGGTGATCCTCCTCGACCACGACAAGCGGGGGATCGAGCTGGGTTTTTGGACGGACCACGTCTGGGCGCAATCGGACGTGCCGCTATTCATCCACGCGGAGGACAAGGCGTTCGCCACGACCACGGCGATGGCGGCCTATTCGCTGATCATCGCCGGTAATACTTATACGTTGAGTGCCGACGGTGCGCCGCTGTTGTCGGGACCCGTCCGGGACTACACGGCGTTTTCCGGAAACTTTGATGTCTATGAGACGCCGGACTTCCTGTTCTTCGGCGACGACACGACGTCGGGCTCGGCCAGCATGCTCTTGAAGTCGGTCCATCTCACGGGCGGCGTGGTTCCTAAAGGCCCGCCGCCCACGCTCGCCGCCGGGCATCTGGGAGCGGCGGTTCAATTGCGCTGGGCGATGGTCGCGGGCGGTCCGACGTGGACGTTGGAATCGACGCCCGATCCGGTGAACGGACCGTGGACCGTGGATGGAGCGCCGCGGGGCGCCGAGCCGGGAACCGGTGGGGGAACCATCCTGGCGCAGCCGGATTCCAGCGCCGATCGGAAGTTCTACCGGCTGCGTTGAAGTGGGCCGGTGCCGCGCGAGGACTCGCCTCGTTGATTCAAGGGGCCGAGGCCTTCAACCGCGTGGCGAATTCCTCCAGCTTCGAATAGTCGCCGCGCCAGGTGGTGTACATATAACCCAAGATCCCATCGACGCCTTTCGCAGAGGTCGTCCAATCGTCGAGTTCCTTCCATGGATTGTCGTAATATCCCGCGATCAATTGCCGGTGGCCGCGTCCCGCGAAGAACCGCAGGCTGGCGTCCCGCTTGCCGTGGTTCCAATTCACCATCACCAAATCCTTCGGCAAGGAGTCCCAGGATCCCTCGAGGGAACCATTGACCATATAATACGGGCCCTTCACGGCGTTGTGGTTCGGGTCGAACATGTCGCTCCACGCGAACACCCGCGCGGCGGGCTCCAGCGAGCGAAGGAAATCGAAGCCCGAAAGGGCGCTGTCGCCGACGAGTCGCCCCGGCGTTTTTCCCGATTGCCTCGCGGCGTCGCTCCAGCCGAGGACCCGGATCTCGTCGTGCGAAAGCATGTAGTTCGTTCCCCCGAAAAGCCGTTGGACGCCGCGGGCCTGTTCCCGCAGGAGGAGTTCGGCCTTGGGTTCCGCAAGATCCAGCATCACTTGTTCCTCGTGGACCCCGGTCATGTGTGTCGCGTCGACGCGCAGTTTCGTGCCGTCGGGCCATTGTCCGCGCATGTGGATCACGGGAGGCTCGTGCCAGACATCGTAGTCGCCGGGCCATTTCACGTGGCCCATGCGGGGATCGTGGACCGGCTCGAAATCCTGGCCCTCGCTGAGCTCGCGGCCGTTCGCGTCACGGACGCGGAACGGCGCGCCCGGGCGGCGGACCAAATTCACCAACGCCGTTTCTTCCAGTGCGGCGTCGTCCCACCATACCGTTCCGCCGCGGCTGCCCCAGAACCCGAGATATAGGTTGGCATTGGTATAAGTCAGCGAATTGAAGACGACGTGATGCGTCTTCCAGTCCTGCGACGACGCGGCCCCGAGCGTCGCGAAGTTCAAGGCGCGGCCCTCGACGCCCGCGAGGATCTTGACCTCGGGCTCGCCCTTGAAAGCGTCGGTCTTCACACGGACGCTCAGATGGTATTGTCGCCACGGGAGGAGGCGCAGTTTCTGCACGATGCGCGCGTTCCCGCCCTTCGGATCGGACATTCGGGCCGAGCCGTTGTCGGCCACGACGGACTCGTCCTTCCAGTCCCACGACTTGAGATCCGCGAAATCGCCGCCACGAAGCCGGGGCGGCGCCTCGCTTTCGGGACGCGCGATGCCTCCGTGGACGACGAAGCGCGCGTCCCGGATCGGCGGGCCCTCGGCGAGGTCCGGATCCTGCCAAAGCAGATCGTTGGAATAGCCGACGGGATAGACGGCGGGAACGAGCGTGAGTTGGTTGCGGGCCGCGGACTCGCGGATTCGCGCGACATTCTTGAAGTATCCGTCGTGGAGGTCGGAGAGCCGGCAGAACTTGGAATCCGAAAGCAGAACGTGGGTATAGCCCGCGGCATGGGCGCGGTCGAAGAGCGTCTCGAGGCGGGCCACGCGGTCGTTCACGGCGAGGTTGTCGGCCGCGTATAGCCAGAGTTCGCCGGCAGCGGCACGGGCCGAGAGAAGGGCGGCAAGGCAAACGACGGCCAAAAGACGATTCATGAAGGGTGTGAGGGAGTTTCCGGCCTTACTTATATAGGAAGGGAGGCAACGGGCACGTTGTCTATTTGGACGAGGGTTTGGGACGCAGCACTCGATCCAGTTGTTCGTACGCCTCGCGCCGGAGTTCGGGCGGGAATCGATGCGGGCTGTCGGGATGGCGCACTTGGATGGCGTCCGGACACCCGAGCGCGCGAAAGGCCGGCAGGGCGGCGGCCACCTCGCGGTCCACGCTCCGCCACCGGAAATTGGAATCTTCCAGCGGCGCGTTGACGAACACGGTGCGCGGGGCAATGGCTTCGAGGACGTCGTGGAAGTCGAAGGGAATGTCCCCGAGCCGTCCGGCATAGTCCGCGAGCCGCGGCATGTAGCGCGTCTGGCACCAGCCCCGTTCCTTCCGCCAAACCTCGGGCTTTCCATCCTGATAGTCCCGGAAGGAATCAAACGCGCAACTGACGGCGGTGATCTTGATGCGTTTGTCGAAGGCGGCCGTGAACAGGCCGTTGTGACCGCCGAGCGAATGGCCGATGACGCCGAATCCATTGGTGCGCACGAAGGGCAGCGACGCGAGAAGGTCCAGTCCGCGGATGTTGTCCCAAATCGCCTTCATGGTGCCGCTTTCGCGTCCGACGACGCCCAGATCCGGCGCGTAATCGGCGAGCAGCGGGTACGGCGGTGCGAGGACGACATAACCGCGGTTGACCAGTTCGACGCCGTACTCGTCGTCGGGAGAATTGCCGAGGCCCACCACGACCTTTCGCCCGGCGGCGTGGGTCTGGTGCAACGCGAGCACGGCGGGGGCCTTCGGTGCCATCGGTTCCAACGCGGATTTTGGGACCAGGAGATAGGCGGGCACCCGTCCGCCCGGTTCGCTGGTATAAGTCACCTCGCGGCGGATATAAGTCCCGCAATCGGTTTCGGATTCGACCTTGGTATCCAGCGGGCAACGCCGGGCGGGTTCGTCGTGGAGAGGGCCCATCACCGATTGCATCGCGACGAGGATCGCGGCGCGGCGCGGGGATGCGGGTTCGTCACGGGGCGGCACCGGCGCGGTGGCGCATGACAGACCGAGGCCCACGACGAGGACGGCGAGACATCGGAATCGTGGAGCCATGACGCATCAAAGCGCCGGTGCGGGGCATGGCAAAGGGGAAATGCCGTGGAGCGGCGTGACGCGGAGTAGGGCGGGCGTCCTCGCCTGCGCAAACCAAGGGCGTCCCCGCCCGTTCCGAAGTTGAATGCACCGGATCAAACGGAACGCACCGGGGACGGTGCTGTTTGCGCAGGCGAGACGCCCGCGACTACCGCAGGCGGGGACGCCCGCGACTACCGCAGGCGGGGACGCCCGCGACTACCGCAGGCGGGACGCCTACGCTACGCCGCGCTACGGCACGGAAGCCGCGCTTGCACGGTGCCCGTCTTCCGTCGTTTGCTGCCGCCGACACCATGGCGCGCATCAACCGCATCGAAGTCCGCGACATCCGCTTCCCGACCTCCCGCGCGTTGGATGGGTCCGACGCGATGAATCCGGATCCGGATTATTCCTCCGCCTACGTCGTGCTTCGGACGGACACCGGGCTCGAGGGACACGGCTCGGCGTTCACCATTGGGCGAGGCAACGACGTGGTCTGCGCGGCCATCCGCGCCCACGAGCACCTCGTCTTGGGTCGCACGGTCGAGGAATTCGCGGAGAATCCCGGGGCCTTCTGGCGAAGCCTGACGTCCGATTCCCAATTGCGCTGGATCGGACCGGACAAGGGCGCGATCCACCTCGGACTTGCGGCGATCGTGAACGCGCTCTGGGACCTGCACGCGCGCGTCGCGGGGCTCCCGCTCTGGCGATTGGTCTCGGGATTCACCCCCGAGCACTTCGTTCGTTGCGTTGATTTCCGGTACCTGACCGACGCCATCACGCCCGACGAGGCACTGGAACTCCTGCGCGGCAAGTTGGCCGGGAAAGCGGTACGCATCTCGGAAATCGCGCGTGAGGGTTATCCCGCCTACACGACGAGCGCGGGTTGGCTGGGTTATCCGGACGAAAAGATCCGTCGCCTGAGCCGCGAGGCGGTCGCCGAGGGTTGGAACCACATCAAGGTGAAGGTGGGTCGCGATCTGGACGACGACCTCCGTCGTTTGGCGGTGATCCGCGAGGAGATCGGTTGGGAACGGAAGCTGATGGTCGATGCCAACCAAGTCTGGGAAGTGCCGCAGGCAATCGCCTGGATGCGCGAGTTGGCGCGATTCAAACCGTGGTGGATCGAGGAACCGACCTCGCCCGACGACGTGCTGGGGCACGCGACGATCGCGCGCGCGCTGGAGCCGCTGGGGATCGGCGTGGCGACGGGGGAGCACGGGATGAACCGGATCCTCTTCAAGCAGTTGTTGCAGGCTCGGGCGATTTCCTTCTGCCAGATCGATTCCTGCCGACTGGGCGGGGTGAACGAGAACCTCGCGGTGTTGCTATTGGCGGCGAAATTCGGCGTTCCGGTGTGCCCGCATGCGGGTGGCGTGGGTCTGTGCGAGTTCGTGCGGCACATATCCATGATCGACTACACCTGCGTCAGCGGGTCGCTCGAGAACCGCGTCTGTGAATTCGTGGACCATCTCCACGAACATTTCGTCGATCCGGTCCGGATCCGGAACGCGCGGTACGTGGCCCCGGAAATGCCGGGCTACAGCACGGAGATCCTGCCGGAGAGTTTGGCGGCGCACGAATATCCCGGCGGGTCGGCGTGGCGTCGGTGAATGGACGCCCACGACGCGGGGCGCCGGGAACTTCGTGGACGCTGGCGTCCCGGCCCGCCACCTTGTCCGGCACGGGCGTGGGCCCGGGAAAACGGCGGGGACGAAATCGCGGGTTGGACCCGGCCGGCTGGAACTTTCCCCCGCGCGCGGTTATCAAAAGTCCCTGACGCATGCCTCAGTTCAACTACAAGGCCCGCCGGCGAACCGGCGAACTGGTGGACGGGATCCTCGACGTCGCGGACCAGTCCGCGGCCGTCCTCCAACTGCAACGCGCCGGATTGTTCCCGGTGGCGGTCGCGGCGGCGGCGGCGGCGAAGGGTGACCGCAAGCCCAAGGGAGCGGATGGCTCGGCGGCGGCGCCGGCACGTTCGGGGGTGATGCCGGAGTCGTTGGCCAAGCTATTCAAGACCCAGCGGAAGCCCAAATTGCAGGAGCTCGCGACGTACACGCAGCAATTGGCCAACCTTCTCAAGGCCGGAATGCCGCTCACGATGGCGCTGCATTCCATGATGGGGTTGACCTCGAAGGGCATCCCGGGCTCCGTCAGCCAGCAATTGAAGCAGGACGTGATCGAGGGCCGGAGCCTTTCGGACGCCTTGGCGCGGCAGTCGGCGGTGTTTCCCGATCTGGTGATCAACATGGTGCGTGCCGGCGAGCAGTCGGGCGCGCTCGAGGAGGTTCTCCGCCGTCTGGCCAGCCACTTCGAGCGGTTCTCCGAGGTGCAGTCGAAGTTCAAGTCGGCGATGATCTACCCGATGTTCGTCTGTTTCTTCGGGCTCGTGCTCATCGTCTTTTTCACCGCGGTGATGCTGCCCAAGTTCACGGAGTTCTTCACGACGATGAACCTCAAGGACGGGCTGCCGATGGCGACCCGGATCGTGATCGCCATCAGCGATTTCATGAAGAACTACGGCTGGTGGCTCATCCCGCTGGCCGGAACCGCCACCTATTTCATCGTCAACCGTTACCGCGCCACGCCCGACGGGCGGCGTCGCATCGACGCATTGCTGCTCCGGCTCCCGATCTTCGGTTCGGTGATCCGGCTCAATCTTTTCGGGCAGTTCGCGCGGATCCTTTCGACGTTGCTGGCGAACGGCGTGCCGGTGCTCCAGGCGTTGAGGATCACCGAGCAGGTTATTTCGAACACCGTCATCAAGGACGCGCTTGCGGCGACGCGGGAGGCGGTGACCGACGGCAAGACGCTGGCGCAACCGTTGGCGAAGGCCGGCGTTTTCCCGCAGCTCATGATCGACCTGATCCGGATCGGCGAGGAGACGGGCGATGTTCCCGGCGCGCTGATGAACGTCGCGGAGACGTACGAGGCGGACCTGAACGTGGCGTTGCGGACGATGATGGGAATGATCGAGCCGACCCTGATCGTGCTGCTGGCGGTGGTGATCGGCGGCCTTTTGGTGGGCGTGATGCAGGCGATGTTTGCCATCACCCAAAGCATCCAAATGCGATGAAAACGCGGGCAGGGCAACATTCCCGGCGATGGGCCGCCAACGGAAAAGGCGCGTTCACGCTGGTCGAGTTGCTCGTCGCCATCGCCATCGGCCTGATCATCCTGGGGTTGGCGGTGCCGACGTTGCGCCGGACGGTCCGGCCGCCGTTGGCACAGGCGACCCACGATTTCGTGGAGGCATGCGTCGAGGCGCGGTCGCGCGCGATCATGGAGTCGCGGCCGATGCAAATCGTGATCCGCGATGGCGGCGGCGAGATCGCGGTCGAGGCCGCGCCGGAGGGCGTGACGGGGGCGACGAACGGGGTCAGCGCGGTGTCGTATTTGCAGCGGGCGGAGGGCGACGGTCCGGCGCCGTACTTTGCGAAGCGCTTTGAGGACGGGGTGGCGTTCGAGGCGATCGTCGTCAACCAGCGCAATTTCATGGACGCGCGCGCGGCCGCGGTCCGGTTTTTCCCGAACGGTACGGCGGACCAATTCGACGGCGTGATGAGTTGGCGCCACGCCGAGGCGCGCCGGCTCACGGTCGAGGTCATGACGGGAATCGCCGACGTGGAGAGCGTCCGATGAAGACCGGCAAAAATCCGCGGAAACGGGAGGCGTTCACCTTGCTCGAGGTGGCGGTGGCGTCGGCGGTGCTGGCCATCGCGTTGTTCGCGATCCTCAACCTTTGTTCGATCAGCATCCGCTCGGCGCGCGCGCTGGGTCGGGTGCACGTCGATGCCAGCAGTCTCGCGGCGCAACTCAGCATGACGAACCGGCTCGAGGAGGGCGTCGAATCGGGCGATTTCGGGCAGATGCACCCGGGCTATTCCTGGACGCGGAACATCGCCGAATACAACACCAACGGGCTCTATCAGGTTGAGTTCGAGGTCCGCGGGGTGAGCAACGGCCACGAGGATCGTTCACGGCTTCAACTCCTGTTTTTCCGTCCGGATTCGATCCGGCGCGCCGGACGATGAACCCGTTCCTGCAAAACCGCCGGACGCGCTCCGCCTTCACGTTGCTCGAGGTGTTGGTGGCGTTGTCGATCTTCGCCCTGGTGCTGTCGTTGCTGTACGGATCCTGGCGGATCCTGATCTCGAGCAACGCCGCGGCGCTGAAGTTGGCGGCGACCGCGCAGCGCAGCCGCATGACGGCACAAACCATCGAGGAGGCCCTCAATTCGGCGGTTTTCTTCAATGCCAACGCCCGGCACTACGCGTTTCTCGCCGGGGGCGAGGGAGCGTACTCGGCCGTGAGTTTCGTCGCGCACCTTTCGGATGCCTTCCCCGCGAGCGGGTATTTCGATGGCGAACGGGTCCGTCGCGTCACCTTCACGGTGGAGCCCGGAAAGCAGGGCGGCTCCGACTTGGTTCTGCGCCAAAATTCGTTGCTCTCGCCGCCCGATCTGGACGTCGAGGGACATCCCATCGTGTTGGCGCACGACGTTTCCCTTTTCGAGCTATTGTACTGGGACGTGCGACGCGGCGAGTTCATCGCGGAATGGACGCAGACGAACTCGTTGCCGGCCTTGGTCCAGGTTTCGGTTGGATTCGGCCAACGCGGTCGGTCGAAGGAACCTTCCGAGACGATCACTCGGATCGTCCGTATACCGAGCGCGGGAGTGGCCGGCGAGGCCCAGGCCATCGTTCCCGGGGGCGTGCCGCAGCTTCCGCGGGGAGGCGCCCGGTGAACGCGCGGCCGAGGTGCGATCGTGGGATACGGCCGGGTCTTGGCCGTTCGGTCGGCATGCGTCCGAGCGCCCACGGCGCGGCTTTGGTCATCGTTTTGGTGCTTGTTCTGTCGATGGCCGTCATCGCCGGCGCTTTCGCGTACGCGATGAAGATCGAGACCCGGTTGTCGGTGAACACCCAATCGGCGCCGGAACTCGAGTGGCTGGGACGCTCCGGTGTCGAGTTCTCGAAATGGGTCCTCGACACGCAGCGACGCATTCCCGACCAAGCCGGATACGACGCCCTGAATCAGTTTTGGGCGGGCGGACCCGGCCCGATCGAGTCGGTCGACAACCCGTTCGCGGGGATTTCGTTGAAGGACATTCCCATCGGCGAAGGCCTCGTTTCCATCGAGATCATCGATTTGGAACGCCGGATCAATCTGAACACGGTATCGGAGCCGACGTTGGAGTTGGCGTTGCAAGTCGCGGGCGTCGGAGCGGGCGACGCGGGATCGATCACGGCCGCGATCGCTGATTGGCGGGATCGAGACGATCTGGAACACGCGGGCGGCGGTGCCGAGAAAAGCTACTATTTGGGCCTAAATCCGCCGTACATCGCCAAAGACGGGGCGTTCGACGATCCCAGCGAATTGCTCAAGGTCCGTGGAGTGACGCCGGAGATGTATTGGGGCGGCCGATTGGGCCCTATGGTGTCGAATCGGAACGCCGCGGGGCATCGACAGCCGATTTCGAGCGTCACCCCGGACGAATCCGGAGCGGGAATGGTGGATATCTTCAGCGCGATTTCCGTGGGACGGGTGAACATCAACACGGCCCCGCAGGCGGTGATCCGCGTGATGTTGGGAGGCGATCCGAACCTAGCGATGCAGGTCATCCAGCGGCGCGCGGGGCCGGACGGTGTTGATGGCACCGAAGATGACAACCCCTACCGGACCATGGCCGAGGTGCCCGGGGCAGGGGTCACGACGGGCAACCTTTTTACCGTCCAAAGCACGACCTTCGAATTGCACGTGGATGCGCGGATTGGATCGGCCCACAAGCGTTTCGTGAGCGTGATACGGCGCGGCGCGGCCCGCGACAGCCAGATCATGTTGTTCCATCCCGAGTGAGCGGCAGGCGGAGCGGCTCTTCGATCAACAGGACCCCGGCACTCTCACTTCGCTTTCGACGCCTGTTTTCGGGCAAACGCGCGCACAATCGTGTCGGTGCCGCAATCCGCACCGGGATCAAATGCGCGCGCTTTCCTCAGTCTTCCGGTAACCACGAATGGGAAAGTCGTTGGTTTGTGGTGCAAAGACTTGCGCCGTGGTCTAGCCCGACCGCCACGCGACATGATGGGGCTTCTGGAGATGAGAGGGTTGCGAGACCGCCGAAACGCATCAAAAACCTAACAAAAGCTACCATGGCAATAAGTTGGAGCACACAAAAGCCACGAAACACAGGGCTTTTGACCAGGCCACCCATCCGGAGCGGATTGGGGCTCGAAACAGCGCGAAGATTGCGAAAAATATCCGGGTCAAAAACGGCAATAAAGTGCCCATAAACAGGCCCTTCCGGTGGGCGGCATGACATTTTTCAAAAAAGCCCTTGTCCCTCGCGGGTCGGCTCCCTATAAAGGTCTCGTTCTTTGCGACGCCGCTAACGCAGCGAAGCAAGTCGGTGAAACAATCGGGCTGCTGTCCGAAAGGGCAGTCGGCAGAATGTTTCGTCGTCTTTAGCTGACAGGCGGGGTCGCGGTTCCTTGAAATTCGAATTGTGCGATGAGAGAGCCCTTGTCCGGCCGAGACTGCTTGGAAACGAGCGGGGGAGGTCGAGACGAGACCAGATGGATAAATAATCTTGCAAGCCGGTTTAACGACCGGTTCATGCAAACTTTTCAACGGAGAGTTTGATTCTGGCTCAGAACGAACGCTGGCGGCGTGGATAAGACATGCAAGTCGAACGCTGGATTCGGGGTAGCAATATTCCGGATCCGGAGTGGCGCAAGGGTGAGTAACACGTGGGTAATCTGCCAAGAAGCCCGGAATAACTCCGAGAAATCGGAGCTAATGCCGGATGTGACCGGAGGCTGGCATCAGCATCCGTTCGAAGCCGGGGACCGAAAGGCCTGGCACTTCTTGATGAGCCCGCGGCCTATCAGCTAGTTGGCGGGGTAACGGCCCACCAAGGCTAAGACGGGTAGCTGGTCTGAGAGGACGACCAGCCACACTGGAACTGAGACACGGTCCAGACACCTACGGGTGGCAGCAGTCGAGAATTTTTCTCAATGGGCGAAAGCCTGAAGGAGCGACGCCGCGTGGGGGATGAATGGCTTCGGCCCGTAAACCCCTGTCATT
>JANYDN010000133.1 GCA_025363585.1 Verrucomicrobiota bacterium
CCGGCGGCTTCCAGCCGGTCCGTCGGCGCCACGTCCTTCAATATAAGTCCGAGATCGACGCGCGTGGCCGTCCCCGGCTGTACCAACGCGAACTGCTTTTTCCGGCGCAGGCTCACGCAGGTTTTCTTCGGCGCGATTTCCACATCGGCGCCAAATCCGCGGACCACCGCGAGGATCGCGTCGAGGATGGGGCGGGTGGCGGCCTTGGTGCCCGAGTATTGCGCCGCGATCAACGCGTCGTCCCCCGCCGGCCCGCCGGCGTCGGCTTCCCTAGCGCGATGCGCCACGAGGTTGGCATAACCGTGTCCGAGTCCGTGCGCGGCTTTCAGATGGGCGACGATCTCGCCGTGCTTGGTGCCTGCCGAGGCGCGGGCGCGCTGGATCCAGACCGCGAGCGTGGCGCCCGAGCTTTCCTCGAGGTTGCGGACCATGGTGGCGAAGGCGGCGTCGACGGCATTGGGCATGGGTGGCGTGGTTTAGTTGATGTTTTTCCCGAAGGGCCAGTTCTCGGAACGACAGGCCTTGGGCGTGAAGATGGAAAAGCAACCGATCATCGCGAGGAAGCATCGCGAGCCGAACGACGGGCGCCCGGTTTCGATCACGCTCTTCAGCGTCCCGGTGATGAAGGTGCCGCCGGACATCATGTACTTCTCGGTCTTGGTGCCGGACGGCATGTCGTCGAGAAACATGACGAGATCGGTGCCGCCGCCCGCCTCGGACAATTCATAGCTGACACGGCACGGCGCGTCGTTGAATTGGGTGAACTTGAACGTGTGCGAGAACCGGCGCGGGGGATCGACCACCAGGATGTCGCCGACGACGCCGGTGAACCGGCCGTCCGTCGAACGCATGCGGAGCGCGGATCCGGCGCGAAGCGCGGGCGTGTGGAAGACGGAGTTATAGAAGAACGGGAGAACCTCGCCCTCGCGGGTGAGGGCTTCCCAGACCGTCTGGATCGGGGCGTCGATGTGGATCTTGAAGGCGGCTTTCGCGATCGGGCTCATGGCTTTCGGGCGGGTTTGGATTCGCGGACGACGCCGGCCTCGAGCCGGCGTTTGAGATCAAGGGTGCGGGTGGCCCAGAATTCGCCGAACTCCGTGGTCCAGCGGTCGTGGATGGCCTGGAGCGGGACGATGTTGAAGTAGAGCTGGCGGATGCGTCCGGACTTGCGCGAGACGACCAGGCCCGCCTGCTCGAGCACGAGGAGGTGCTTCATGACGCCGATGCGGGACATGGGGAAATACTTGGCGACGTCGTTCACCGAGGCGCCGGGCATCGACTTCAACACGTCGAGCATGCGCCGCCGGGTCGCGCTGGCGAGGGCCTGGAACACCGCGTCGGTATCGGCTTCTTCGGACATCAGGTAACTAAGTAGTTACCTATATAAGCGCGGAGTCAACGGGGAAAAGGGCGTCGGGATGAAAGGTGATCGCGGTGCGGCGGTCGCCGTCCGGCGTAGACGCGGGCGTCCCGCCTGCGCAGTAAGCACCGTCCCCGGTGCGATCCGCGGAATTTGGGCAGCCGGAGCGCACGCCGCGTCTTGCCCGCACGGGCGGGGACGCCCGTGTTTTGCGCAGCCGGGGACGGCCGCTCCACGACGCGTCAGACGCCGAGCAGTTTCCGGGACTCGGCGACACCGGCGGCGGGCCGGCCGTACTCGCTGGCGGTCACGCGCGCGAGCGCCACGAGGTGGCGCCACTTGAAGGCGGGCGTTGCCGCCGCGAATTCCTCGGAGACGGTGCGGTAGAACTTCTCGGCGTGCAGCGCGCCGTCCTCGCTCACCGCGTGGCGCAGCATGAGGTCGAATACCGGCCGCGGGTCGTGGCCCAACAGGCCGTAGCGATGGACCACCGCGCTCGCCTTGCCCTGCAGGTTTCCCTGGATGGCTTCCCCGGCCTCGGCGAGAAGCGCGGCGGCGTCCGTCGACTTGACCTCGTCTAGGTGGCGCTGGATCGGAAGCGGTTCCCATTCCTTGAAGTCCCCGCCGCGGTTGATGCGGTCGTACGCCGCTTGGAACGCCCCGACGATCAGGCACGAGAACGCGTTCCGGGAATTCCCGACGAGCGCCATGTTGCGCCAGGCATTGGCGGAATCGCACGCATGGACGCCGATTGAATCGCCGTGGACGCTGCCCACGGGTTTTCCGGCAACCTCCTCGCGCGGGGTGCGTCCGTGGTCGCGCAAAACCAGTTGGTTCGCGGTGAGCGAGACGGCCTCGCCGATGTCGCGCACGGAGAATCCCTCGGCCAATGCCGCGGCGACGGCGGCGGCAGCCTGTTCGGGCGACGACTTGAAAATCGTGGCCGAGAGTCCGTCGATCCACGCGGCATCCGCGCGGCGGTTGCCCGGGGTCGCGGCGAGGAGCCGGTGTTCCTCGAGAAGCTTCGGGAGAAGGGTGCGGGGGGCGTCCCATGCGGCCCCGCTCTGTCCGGTCTCGGCGCGGACGCAATAGTGGATCGATTGCCGGAGAAGGGTGTGGGCGTGTTCCATGCCCACGACCCCAAGGAGATCCCAGGCGCGGTACGGCATGACCACGCGATGGACCTCTGCGTTGTCCTGGATGGCGCAGAGGACGGCGTTGAACGCGTCCGCGGCCGAACCGTGGGCGATCGACGCCAAGGCGCGTTCCGCGGTCGCGGTGTCCTTCGCGCGGACCAGCCCGCGGATGTATTCGCCGGGATTCTGGCCCTCGGGAACCGCCGCGGCCTCGACCGGGTGCAGGACCTCGCCCGTGCGGCCGCCATGGGCCTGGATGCGGGCCGTGTTCCGGTAAAGCACCTTGAACACCGGCAACGCCTGCATGGGGCCGGACAACTCGCGCGACATGTGCAGCGCGGGCGACAACGCCATCATGGTGTGGAAGCCGATGTAGTCCTCGCCGCCGAACGTGCGGGCATTGGCGAACGCGCCGGCCGAGACGAGTTGGGCGAGGGTCTTGCCGTCGCGGAATTCAGCCGCCAACCGCGGCAGGAAACGGTCGATCGGGGTTTCCTGCATCATTCGCACGAGCGGCTCGAGCGCGCCGAACGAGAGTTCGGGGACAGCCTCGGTGGGAGGAACGGCGGCGAGACCGAGGTCCACGGCGACCGTGGAGCCGACGGTGGCGATCATCATTCCTCGTCCGACCTCGGCGAGAAAGTTCCTGCGGGTACGGGGCGTGTTCATGCGATGGCTCCTCTGGGGTGACAGCATGAAGCCATACGCCGTTGGCAGGCCCGGTCAACGATCGATTGGCCGGCGGGCGGCGTTGCGACCCGCCACGCCGTGGCCGCCGTCGTGAGACGGTGGAAAGGAAGCGGCTCCGCGGGCGAGGACGCCCTCTCTTGCGCAGGCGAGGACGCCCTCTCTTGCGCAGGCGAGACGCCCTCTCTTGCGCAGGCGGGACGCCCGCGACTCCCGCAGGCGAGGACGCCCGCGACTACGGCGTGGCCGCCGTCACCCACCCATGCTGCCGTGCTGGGCTCGTCTCAGTACGGCAGCGGGAAGCGCGCGGTGAGCGCGCGCACGCGGGCACGGACTTTGTGAGCGGTCGCCGGGTTGCCGACGTCGAGCAGCACCTCGCTGATCATGTCGGCGATCGCGGCCATATCCACTTCCTTCATGCCGCGCGTGGTGACCGCGGGCGTGCCGAGTCGGATGCCCGATGCCTCGAACGGCGAACGGGTCTCAAACGGGATCGTGTTCTTGTTCGTCGTGATGCCCGCCTCGTCCAGCGCCAGTTGGCATTGCTTGCCGGTCAGGCCGCGGGCACCGACGTCGACGAGCATCAGGTGGTTCTCGGTGCCGCCGCCGACCAGGCGGAATCCGTTCCGCTTCATGCCTTCGGCCAGTGCGACGGCGTTGCGGACGATCTGCGCCTGGTATTCGCGGAACGACGGCTGCAGCGCTTCCTGGAAGCAGATCGCCTTCGCCGCGATGACGTGCATGAGCGGTCCGCCCTGGATGCCCGGGAACGCCTGGGAATCGATCGCCTTGGCGTGTTTCTCCCCGCACAGGATCAAGCCGCCGCGGGGTCCGCGGAGCGTCTTGTGCGTGGTGGTGGTGACGAAATCGGCGTGCTTGATCGGGCTCGGATGGATCCCCGCGGCGACGAGGCCGGCGATGTGGGCGATGTCCGCGAGCAGCAGCGCACCGACCTCGCGGGCGATGGCTCCCATGCGTTCGAAGTCGATGATCCGCGGATACGCGGACGCGCCGACGGTGATCATCTTGGGACGTTCCCGCCGGGCGCTTTCGGCGAGTTGGTCGTAGTCGATGCGCTCGTCGTCCTTGCGGACGCCGTAGTGGACGATCTCGAAGAACTTGCCGGAGAAATTGGCCTTGTTGCCGTGCGTCAGGTGGCCGCCGTGCGACAGGTCCATGGTGAGGAGCTTGTCGCCCGGCTTCAGCATGGAGAAGTAGACGGCCATGTTCGCGCCGGAGCCGGAGTGCGGCTGGACGTTCGCGTGCTCGGCGCCGAACAGTTTCTTCGCGCGGTCGATGGCCAGTTGCTCCGCGATGTCGACGAACTCGCATCCGCCGTACCAGCGCTTCTTGGGATATCCCTCCGCGTACTTGTTGGTGAGCACGCTGCCCTGCGCGGCCATGATGGCGGGGCTCGTGAAATTCTCGGACGCGATCAGCTCGATGTTTTCCTGTTGGCGCCGGCGTTCGCGGGCGATGACGTCCGCGATCTCGGGGTCGACGCACTCGATGGTATGGGCGTTGGGAGCCTCGAGTTTGTCGCGCCGGCGTTCGTGCCGTCCGCCCTCGAAGGAAGCGGAGACGAAGGCGCGGACGATGGCGGCGGCCGTTTCCGGCGGGGTGACCTTGGCGCCGAGGCAAAGGATGTTCGCGTCGTTGTGGCGGCGGGCGAGCAGCGCGACTTCCTCGCTGGTGACCAAGGCGGCGCGGGCGCCGGCGACCTTGTTGGCGGCAATGCTGATGCCGACGCCCGTGGAGCAACACAGGAGCCCGAAGTCGGCGTCGCCACCGACGACGGCGTGGGCGACCGCCTGGGCGAAGTCCGGGTAATCCGCGGGTTCGGCCGAGTGCGTCCCGAGATCGTTCACCTCGACGCCGAGCGCGGCGAGGACGGGTTTCAACGATTCCTTGAGCGCGAAACCGGCGTGGTCGCTGCCGAGCGCGAAGCGCAGGGTTTTCCGGATGGCGGATTGGGCTTCGTGATGGTCGATGGCTTTCAACATGGTGATGATCCCGTGCTCGATTTGGTCCCGGCACTCGACATAGGCCTCCAACGGGCCGCCGATCGGGTCGATGATGTCCCGCTCGTATGGGTCGAGCGTCTCGTCGAACTCGCGGAGAACGAAGGTTTTTTCGCCGGCATGCGGATACAGCAGCGCGATGCTGTCGGCATGGCCGTGGGTGAGGCCGACGATGTAGTCGGACTCGTCGACGAGGCGACCCGTGATCATCCGGGACCGGTGGTCGGAGAGATCGAGGCCGAAGGCGCGGACGGCAACGACGGAATTGGGGCTGGCGGGTTGGCCGTTGATGGCGCCGATGCCGGCGGACGCGAATTTCCAATCCCCGCGTCCAGCGACGAGGCGGCGGGCGATGGCTTCGGCCATCGGGGAACGGCACGTGTTCCCGGTGCAAACAAACAGGATGGTCTTCATGCCGGCGCGGCGAGGAAAGTGGGAACGGGGTCGGGGACCGTCAACGCGGAAACCGCCCGGACTTCCCCGGGGCAGCGGTCACCAAAGGAAAGAATGGGTGCTTGCCAATTCGTGGTCGCCCTCCCGGAGGACGGCCCGCCACGCGACGACGTCGCCTTCCTTGCGAAACGACTCGCCGTCGAGGGCAAGATGGGTCCAGCGACTACCGAAACGCGGCGCCTCGGCCTGGGTCTCGACCACGAGGGGCGCGAGGCCGGGACGGTTCGCGGTGCGGAGTTCGATCCGGACGGTAAGGGCGTTGGTCGAGGTCCGCGGCGCCTTCCAATGCACGTCGAAGCGGAGGCCCGCGATGTTGGTCGGATGCAGCCGCAATTGGGCCTGGTACGCGTCCCGTTCGTAGAGGCTCGGCGAGAGAGCCACGCGGCCTTTCGAGTCGAGCAACAGCGGGAGGACCTTGTTGATCCGGGCGTCCGCGCCGGCCAAGCGGCAGGAAACGAGAAGACCCAGCAAAATCAGGAATCTGGCCATGGGAAAGGACGGGACGGCGGATCGCCCGCGTTTCAGAGCCCGCGCGTCGGCAATTGGAGGAATACCGGACGCGGCGAGAATTTCGGCGGGGCGGCCGGTGCCGGCGCGGGAGCCATTCCCGGCAACTGGATCGCGTTGACCCTTCCCAGCGTCTGCAACACGTCCGGGCGCGGTCCCGGTGCGGCCGCCGCGATCGGCGCCGGATTCAAGATTCCGCCCAGGTCGCCGCCGCCCAGGATCGCCTCGAATTGGTGGGTGCGGTCCAGCGCCGTCCGTCCGGTGTCCAAGCCGCCCGGCCCGGAGCCGAACGTGCCGAGCAGTTGGTCGAATTCCGCCCCGCGTTCGGCCTGTCGGTCGCGCTGCCGATCGTTGGGGTTCTGGAAAGCCGACGCTTTGAAAAGGTCGTTGCCCAACGCGGATCGTGCCGAATCCGTGGCGCGGTCGGCGTTGCCAAGTTCGCCGACGACGAACGCGATCCCCGTGTTCTGTTGCGACGGATCGTCCGTGGATTCGCCGTTCTTCCCTTTCTTCTTCGCGGCGGTTCCGTCGGTGCCGGGCTCATCGGTCGCGTTCGGGTCGAGGGGGTCCTTGTTGGCGGACTTCGTGCGCTCGACCTTTCCGTCGTCGCGTTCCGTCGCGCGGCGCAGGCGCTCCGCGGAAACCTTGGCGACCGTGTCCATGGAAGCGTCCCGTTTCTCGGCAACCGCACCGTCGCCGTTGGAGGCCTTGCCAGGGGAATTGATCCTGGCCGCGTTTTCGATGAGCCAGTTCTTCTGCTTGTCGTAGATCAATGCCCAGCGGCGCTGCGATTCCGGATCCATCTTGCCGGGCTGGAACGGGACCGGAGCCGCGGTGTCGGGAAGCGATCCGGGATTGATGCCGGACCCGAGGCTGCGTTGATTTGCCAGCCGATCGAGAAACGACGTGGTGGGCGTGGACGGCGCGGTGGAAGCCGGGGGCTGTTTCTTGGCGGATCCGGGCTGGATTTCCCGGATCGGTTCGCCTGCCGTCGCGCCGGCGGCAAGCACGAGCGCCGCACCAAGTACAAGACCCGCGCGGGAACTCACGGCGACCAGGGAAAGAAGGCTGGATACCACGCAAGATTGCTAGCGAACCCCCCGGCTTCCGTCAAAGGAAAGCTCGGGTTCCTACCCCTTCGCCGCCGCCCGGTTCAGGCGGTCCGCGATGCCCGCCCATTCGGGATCTTCCGGGACGGCCTCGACCACGATCAATTCCGCGCCCGCTTGGTCGCATCGATGCAGTTCCCCGTACAACGCCCGCGCGTACGCCTCGGGGTCGCCCGGGATCAACATCACGTTCGGGAACCTTCCGGACATCGGGATCGCGGAATGCGCGATGATCCACACCCGCGCGGGATCGTCGCGCGCGTCGGCAACGACCCGCGCCAACCCGGCCTCGTCCGCCCACGAGGCGACCACCAGGCGCGCCCGCGGCGAATAGTGGCGCGCGAGTTGTCCCGGGCTCCTCGGCGGCGCGGACGCGGCCCGCTCAACGGCGGCGCCCATTTCGGCGGAGGTCGCGCACGCGGCCGCGATTGCAGCGGCGGAAATCATCCCGGGTCGCAACACGCGCGGCACGGGGCCGGTGACGTCCACGACGGTGCTTTCGATGCCGACGTTGCAATCGCCGCCGTCCACCACCAGCGGGAGGACGCCGCCGAGTTGCGCGAGGACGTGCGCGGCGCACGTGGGCGAGAGTTGGTTGGCCAGGTTGGCGCTGGGCGCGGCGAGGGGGAACCCGCAGGCATCGATCACCGCGCGCATGAACGGGTGCTGCGGCCAGCGGATCCCCACGGTGGCGCCGCCGGCCGTGACGATGTCGGGCACGCGCGGGCTCCGGGGAACGACGAGGGTCAACGGGCCGGGCCAGAACACCCGCGCCAGCGTGGCGGCGTGCGCGGGCCATTCGGCGGCGCAGGCGGCGGCGAGGCCGGGATCGGCGACGTGGACGATGAGGGGATTGTGGCTGGGTCGTCCCTTCGCGGCATAGATGCGCGCGACGGCCGCGGGATCCCATGCATTGGCGGCGAGCCCGTAGACGGTCTCGGTGGGAAGCGCGACGGCCTCGCCGGCACGCAGCAGCGAGGCGGCGCGCGCGACCGCGATCCGGAACAAGGCGGGCGTGTGGATGCTGAGGACTTCGGCCGGCATCGGTGGCGCGTTCGTACCACGGGACGCGCGCGGATGCATCCGTATCCCCGCGCCGGAATTTCCCGCGACATCCGGCCGACACTTTCCGTCGTCGTCGCGACACGCGGCCGAAGGCGTGCCTCCGCGGGTTCGTTTCGAACTCTTCGGCTGGACGAACGGCGATCGACACGGACTCCGGGCAGCGTCTCCCCCGATGTCCGTTCCTTATTCCGCCGGGCCGTCGCCGTTGCATCCGATCCAGCGGGCCGCGGTTCGTGTCGTGTCGATTTTCGCGTGCCTCGTGATTCCGGGAATCCCGCGTGTCGCTGCCGAACCCCCGTCGGGCACGAACGCGATTGCCTTGGCCGTCCCCGCTCCCGCTCCGGCCGCGGAGGAGTTGTCGCTCGGCGACCTTTTCCTGAAGCCCGTCGGGCCGCGCGGGCTTGAATTCAGCGAACGGGCACGGGCGTTGGTCGGGAAGAAGGTCCGCATGCAGGGCTTCATGGTGCGGCAATCGACGCCGATCCCGTACGCGTTCCTGTTGTCGCCCGCGCCGATGACGCTGCACGAACGCGAGTACGGCCTTTGCGAGGATCTGCCGCCGAACACCGTCCACGTGTTCCTCCCGCGTTCCGCGAAACCCGTCACCCCGTTCGTGCGCGGCCCCGTCGCCGCCGAGGGGCTTCTCGAACTGGGCGTGCAGGAAGAGCCGGACGGCAGGATCGCCACCGTGCGCCTGCGCGTGGAGGCCGGGCCGTCCGCAAACCCGAAAAATCAACCATGAACAAACACGTCACTCCCGTCCGCATCCGCGGCGCCATCCTGTTGGCGCTGCTCGCCGGCTCGGCCTCCGCCGCGCCGACCGTCACCCGCCTCACGCCGCCCAGCGCGCTGTTCACGTTCAACGACGCGACGCCGCCTTACATCTCCCGGTTCCTGCCGGGCCAACGCTTCGACCTCCAGGCCACGGTCAAGCCCGACGCCGCCACCACGATCACCGCGATCTCGTTCGAGGTCGATGGGGTCGCCGTCGCCAATCCGGTCACGCTGGCTCCCGCCACGGTCGCGGCGGCCTCCGGCTCGACCCTCGGCACCGCGCGCGCCTATTCGAAGTCGGCTCCCGGCGTCCACACGCTCACCGTCAAGGCCACCCAGTCCGACGGGCAGAAGGTTTCCGCGACCGGGAACTTCGAGGTCGTCGCCATCACCCAGGAAGGCCGCCGCGCGAAGAACGTGATCTTCCTGATCGGCGACGGCATGGGCATCGCGCACCGCACCGCCGCGCGCCTCGTTCGGCACGGAGCGTCGATGGGCAAGGCCAACGACCGCCTCGCGATCGACCAACTCCCGTACACCGCGCTGGTCAACACGCACTCGCTCAACTCGATCGTCACCGACTCCGCGCCCGGCGCGTCGTGCTACTCGACGGGCAACAAAAACAACAACAACCAGGAAGGCGTCTTCCCCGACGACACCACGGCGAACTTCGACAATCCCCGCACCGAGAACATCGGCGAGTACCTGTCGCGCACGCAGGGCAAGTCGCTCGGCATCGTGACGACGGCCGACGTGTTCGACGCCACGCCGGCGGCGTTCGCGGTGCACACGCAGAACCGCGGCGCGGGCTCCGGCATCTGCGACCAGTACCTCGACGAGAGCGCGAGGACGGGCCTGAAGGTGTTGCTCGGCGGCGGCCGCAAGTGGTTCCTGCCTTCCACCACGCCCGGTTCCGCGCGTACCGACGCGCTCGACTACACGCTGCCGGCCGAGTTGGCGACCGCGTGGGGCGTGCCCGTCGGCGCCATCGACAAGACCCGCGACCTGCTGGGCGACTTCGCCGCGGCCGGTTGGACCTATGCGCCCGATCGCACGTCGCTCAACGCGATCCCCGCGAACACCGACAAGTTGATCGGCCTCTTCACGCTCTCGAACATGAACGTGACGAAGGACAAGATCGACGCCCGCCGCGGCGCCAAGCCCGCCGGCGCGACGCAGCCCGTGGTGAACGACTACGGGTTCCCGGACCAGCCCATGCTCGACGAGATGACCGACAAGGCGCTGCAGGTACTCGACCGAAACAAGAACGGGTTCGTCCTGATGATCGAGGGCGCGAGCATCGACAAGCAGGCGCACAACATGGACAGCGACCGCTGGATCCTTGAGACGATCGAGTTCGACAAGGCCGTGGCTCGTTGCCGTTCGTTCGCCGACGCGAACCCGGACACGCTGATCATCGTCACTGCCGACCACGAGTGCGGCGGCATCAACATCATCGGCGGTTCCCGCGTCCCGAACGCGACGCTGGTCGCGCAGGTCGCGTCGCCCACGGCCACCACCTTCAAGTACACCAACGTCATCAACGGCGTCGAGGTCGTGACCCCGGTCGTCGTGAACAACATCCGCACCAACGTCGGCACCTACGATTCCGCCGGGTTCCCGTTCTATCCGATCTCCGCGACGGACGGGTATCCGACCACGATGGATCCCGACTTCAAGATGATCATCGGCTACGCGGCGAACGCCGATCGCTTCGAGGACTACGTCACGAATCCCTATCCGCTGCAGGACAGCCAGCAGCCGTTCGTGAAGACGGCGCCGTTGAATGGTTACCCGGCGAACCCGGTGAACCGCGACGCGGCAGGCGGGAACTTCTTCCTGGGCCAGGTGCCGGACGCGGTGGCGGCGCACACGGCGAGCGACATCCCGCTGTCGGCGGGAGGCCGCGGCGCGACGCTGTTCCACGGCGTGATGGACAACACGGACGTGTTCTTCAACGCCATGCAGGCCGTGCTGGGCGGCACGCACTGATCCCGACCGATCGGATCCATTCCCAATGAAAAACCTCGTCCAATCCCTCGTCGCCGCGGTCGCGCTCGCGCTTCCGGCATCGGCGGCAGTCTTCACGTTCGACGGCCCCGGCGGCCTCGCGAACGACTACGCGACCCCCGGATTCTCGTTTCGTCCCGCGGCGTTCTTCGCGGCCAACGATGCCTTCGGCGACCCGATCCCGGGCTCGGAGACGTGGCGCTTCGACCACACGGCGCCGGCGATCACGGCGGAGAATCCGTCGGACTACGGCCGCGGCGCGGCGCCCTCGGGAACGCAGGCGATGAACGCCTTGTTCCAGCCGGTGATCATCCAATTGCCCGGCGTGTCGCTCCTGCAGGAATTCGGGGTGACGCTCGACAACGATTCGTTCGGCGATGCCGACGCGCGGATCGAATTCTACAACAAGGACAACGTGCTGCTCCGGACGCTGTCGACCGACCAAACCATCGCGGGACTCACCGTGGGCTTCGGCGGGTCATTGGCGGGCGTCGAGCACATCATCCTTCCGGCCGGGGCATTCTACGACGACCTGAAGATCACGGTCGTGCCCGAGCCCGCGGAGTACGCGGTGTTCGGTGGCGCCGCGCTCGTGGTGGTCGCCGGCGCGCGCGCGTGGCGCCGCCGCGGAGCGGTCGCAACGAAGGTCTAGGCGTGTCTGGCGTGGGTGACGGCGGCCCGCCGTCACCTCCTTGCAACTTGTGGCCAGCCGATTCGCGTCGGCGGCCTCGCGAATCGCAAAAACAAAACGGCGGATGGGAATTTCCCATCCGCCGTTGCGCGTTCGTGCCGGAGATTCCCGGCCGCGTTGCCGGTCAGTACCGGTAGTGCTCGGGCTTGTACGGACCGTCCAGCGGCACGCCGAGATATTCCGCCTGCTGCTTGGTGAGCTTCGTCAGCTTCACGCCGATCTTCTCGAGGTGAAGCCGGGCCACTTCCTCGTCCAGCTTCTTGGGCAGGCGATAGACCGTCTTGTCGTACTTGTCCTTGTTCATCCAGAGATCGATCTGCGCGAGCGTCTGGTTGGTGAACGAGTTCGACATCACGAAGCTCGGATGGCCCGTCGCGCAGCCGAGGTTCACGAGGCGTCCCTCGGCGAGCAGGTAGATGCTCTTGTTGCCGGGCAGGAAATAGCGGTCGTACTGCGGCTTGATGTTCTCGATCCGCACGCCCTTGGCCTTCTTCAGCTTGTCCACCTGGATCTCGTTGTCGAAGTGGCCGATGTTGCAGACGATCGCCTGGTCCTTCATCGCGAGCACGTGCTCGACCGTGATGATGTCGCAGTTGCCGGTGGTGGTGACGTAGATGTCGCCGACGCCGAGCGTGGATTCGATGGTGTTGACCTCGAAGCCTTCCATCGCGGCCTGGAGGGCGTTGATCGGATCGATCTCGGTGACGATCACGCGGGCGCCGTACGCGCGGAGCGAATGCGCGGAACCCTTGCCGACGTCGCCGTAGCCGCAGACGACCGCGACCTTGCCGGCGACCATGACGTCGGTGGCGCGCTTGATGCCGTCGGCGAGCGACTCGCGGCAACCGTAGAGGTTGTCGAACTTCGACTTGGTGACCGAGTCGTTGACGTTGATGGCGGGCACCAAGAGTTTGCCCTGCTCGGCGAGCTGGTAGAGGCGATGGACGCCCGTGGTGGTCTCCTCGGAAACGCCGCGCCACGCCTTGACGATCTTGGTCCAGATGCCGGGCTTCTCCTTTGCGACGCGCTTGAGGATGTTCTTGATGACCTGTTCCTCGTGCGAGCCGCTGGCCGTGTCGACCCACTTGCTGCCGTTCTCGAGCTCGAATCCCTTGTGGATCAAAAGCGTCACGTCGCCGCCGTCGTCGACGACGAGTTCCGGGCCCTTGTCGCCGTCGTGGATGACGGCCTTGAGCGTGAGGTCCCAGTATTCCTCGAGCGTCTCGCCCTTCCACGCGAATACCGGCACGCCGGTCGCGGCGATGGCGGACGCGGCGTGGTCCTGGGTCGAGAAGATGTTGCAACTGGCCCAACGCACATCGGCGCCGAGATCCGAGAGCGTCTCGATGAGCACGGCGGTCTGGATCGTCATGTGGAGCGATCCGGTGACGCGGACGCCCTTGAGGGGCTTCTGCTTCGAGTACTTCTTCCGGACGGACATGAGTCCGGGCATCTCGTGCTCGGCGACGGAGATTTCCTTGCGGCCCCATTCGGCGAGCGAGAGATCGCGGACGATGTAGTCGCCACCGGCGGGCGTCAGCGCGGCGTAGGCGCGGTAATTGGCGGTGGAAGCGTCGGCCGCAGCGGGGGCGGCGGCGGGTTTTTTGGAGGGTTTCGGCATAAGAAGTGTCAGGTTTTCAGATTTCAGTTTTCAGTTTTCAGATTCGGGACACCGTCGGAGTCCTACGGCCCAGGGCGAAGATTAGGCCCTGGATCATCGCGGAGATTTCCCGGGCCCCGGCGCAGTGCCGCTCCGACTCGACAACCTCCAGAATCCCGAGTTCACGGGCGATGATCATCTGGGTTCTCATTTCCGCGCAGGAGCCTTTGGCGATCCTTAGGAAGCGAATGTAGTCTTGGGTGCTGTCGCGCTCGGAGCCTTCGGCGATGTTGGATGGAGCCGAGACCGCCGACCGGCGGAGTTGATCGCGCAGACCGAAGTCGCGCGACCTGCCCGCGGCACGGCAGACTTCGATGGCCAGCCGGACGGAGCGTTTCCAAACATCAAGGTTTTCGTAGGAGGAGTAGGCCATTCGGGTGCCAACCTGTCGGTCGGTTTCCGGCCTGGCGCCAGTCCTTGAAACTGAAAACTTGAAACTGAAAACTGGTCCCTGGTCTTCAAGCTGTTCGTACGACTGGCAGGCCATTTGGGACCACACCAGTCGCCCGGGACCGGCGAGTCCGCCAGCCCTTCAAACTTGAAACTTGAAACTTGAAACCCCTTCACGACGCGAATCGGTCTTCCGCACACCCGCCGCCTACATCGCGGTTACTTCACGGCCTTTTGCAGCGCCTTGACCTTGTCCGTGGCTTCCCACGTCAGGTCTTTGTCGTCCTTGCCGAAGTGGCCGTAGTTCGTCGTCTTGCCGTAGATCGGGCGAAGGAGCTTGAGCTGCGACACGATGTCGGCCGGCTTGAAGCTGAACACATTTTCCACCGCCTGCGTGATCGCCTCGTCCGTCAGCCCGCCCTGCGCGGTGCCGAACGTGTTCACGTACACGGAGACGGGATCGGGATAACCGATCGCGTACGCGAACTGGATCTCCGCGCGCTTGGCGAGGCCCGCCGCGACGATGTTCTTCGCCACGTAGCGGCCCATATAGGCGGCCGAGCGATCGACCTTCGACGGATCCTTGCCGGAGAACGCGCCGCCGCCGTGGCGACCGAACCCGCCGTAGCTGTCGACGATGATCTTGCGGCCCGTGAGGCCGGTGTCGCCCTGGGGACCACCCGTCACGAAACGACCGGTGGGATTGATCAGATACAGCGTGTCCTTGTTGAGCAGGTTCGCGGGCAACACCTTCTTGACGATCTCCTCGATGCAGAATTGCTCGATGACCTTGTGCTCCACGTCGGCCGTGTGCTGGGTGGAGATGACGACGTTGGAAATCGCGACGGGAACATCGTCCTCGTACACGACGGAGACCTGCGACTTCGCGTCGGGCCGGAGCCAATGGGCTTTCCCGGCCTTGCGGATCTGCGTGAGTTTACGTCCGAGGCGATGCGCGAACATGATCGGCGCCGGCATGAGCTCCGGCGTCTCGTCGCTGGCGTAGCCGAACATCAGGCCCTGGTCTCCGGCGCCTTGCTCCGCCTTCTTCTTGCCCTTCGCGGCCTTGGCATCGACGCCCTGGGCGATGTCGGGCGACTGCTGGGTGACGTACACGTTCACGAACACCTTGTCCGCGTGGAAGACGTCGTCGTCGTTGGTGTAGCCGATGCCGCGGATGGCCTCGCGGGCGATCTGGACGAAGTCGAGCTTGGCCTTGGTGGTGATCTCGCCGCCGACGATGGCGAGGTTGGACTTCACGTAGGTCTCGCAGGCGACGCGGCTGTGCTTGTCCTGGGTGAGGCAGGCGTCGAGGACGGCGTCGGAAATCGTGTCCGCGACTTTGTCCGGATGGCCCTCGCCGACGGATTCGGAGGAGAAGATGAAGCGTTTGCTCATGGGGAATCGGATGGCTTTAGAGATGGTCGTTCGCAACGACGTATTGACGTATCAGGATGGGATGATAGATACCTCGGGAGTCCGGTCAACGGAGTTTTTCCGTCCTTCCATGAATCCCGCCCGCAGCCCGGCCAGAATCCGTCTGCCATTGCCGCCGTTCGTACTGCCCTTGTTGCTGGCGGTCGGCCGGGCCATCGCGGCCGATCCCGTGTCCACCGGTTACCCGGATCTGGAAATCTCCCGTCCGTCGGTTCCCCCGGACCAAAACGCCGCCACCGACTGGGCGCGTGCGGCGGCCCTCTGGGAAAGTCCGCGAAAAGAAGCCACCGATGCCTTCGCGTCGGCCTGGAATCCGGGTGCGTGGTCGGCGAACCCGGCGGCGGACGAGGCATGCCTGAGGAATCGGGCGGCGCTCGATGCCGTGGAATCGAGCCTCTCGCGTCCGGAGGCGCAGTGGCCAAAATGGGAAGAGGGGAAGCTCGACCCAGCGCTGACGAAGCTGCGGACGTTTCAAATGGCGCGGCTCTATCTGGCGCGCCGATCGTTGGCCGAGGGCAAGCCGGATGAGTGCGTCACGCTGCTGTTGGGATCCGTCAAACTGGGCCAACGCATGTGCGAGGCTCATGGTGCCTTGATCCATTACGCCGTGGGCAAAGCCGTCCGCGCGCAGGCCGAGCGCACGGTCCGATTGGCCGCGGCGCGGGGTCTGCTCGACGCGCCCCACCTGGAGGCGCTGGCGAGGGCATTGCCGGGGTTGGAGGGCGAGCCGGACGTGTTCGCCAAGGTGATCCGCGTGGAATGGACCGATTACGAACTCCCGAAAACCGACATCATCCGCCAGGCGGAAATCATGACGGAGGCCTATCGCAAGATGCCCGAAGTCACCGGCATCCTCGTTCCCGAATCGTTGCAGAGGCTCCATCGGATATTTTGGGAACCTTCCCTCGTGTCCGGACATCCGGCGCCGTTCGATCACGAAAAGGCCCTCCAGCGGATGGCGGGACGGTACCATCGTTGGCTGGCGAATCTGGGACGCCAATGGCGCGACCAAGTGGAGGATCCGGCTGATGCGGACGCGGTGGCAGCCAAGCTTCTCGCGGATTCGGCGAAGCTGCTGAAGCGCGTTGAAAAAGAATCCCTGCCGCTTTCCAAGAAGGCCATCGAGCGCGTCCGTCCGCTTTACAATCGTGTCGAGGATCCGATCGGACGACTGCTCGCGTCGAGCGAGGACCTGTTCAAGGTCGGGGTCAACTTGCCGTTCCGTGCACGCGCGGAGCGCGAGGCAACGCGCTCGGTGCTCGCGATGGCGCGGTTTCGGTCGCGCCATGGCACAGGGCCGGGCGATTGGTCGGCGTTGGTCGCCGACGGATTGCTGGACGCGGTTCCCGCCGATCCATTTGCGGGCGCGCCGCTGCACTATTCCGCGGAACGCGGGGTGATCTGGAGCGTGGGACAGGACGGCAAGGACGACGGCGGCAAGGACGACGGCGACGCCGAGAAACGTGGCCAACCGGATTGGACGTTGCCCGACGCGGTATGGCCGGTGACCTCCGAAATCCCTAAGAGAAGAAAAACCCCATGAATACCAGGATCGGTCGATGGATTGGGATCGGTGGGTTGCTCTGGGCTGCGGGCATCGCCTTGTTCCCCGACGTGGCATTCGCCGCGGACGGCGCGAGTCGCGGCGGCGTGGCGACGGTGAATCCGATCGCGACCCGCGCGGGGCTCGACGCGCTGGCGGCGGGCGGGAACGCGGTGGACGCGGCGGTCGCGTGCGCGCTGACGCTCGGCGTCGTCGACGGCCAAAACTCCGGACTCGGAGGCGGATGTTTCCTCGTCGTTCGGTTGGCGGACGGACGGACGATCGCGGTGGACGGGCGCGAGACGGCGCCGGGCGCGGCGACGAAGGACCTGTTTCTCCGCGACGGCAAAGCCGACCCGCGCCTGAGCCAGGACGGTGCGCTCGCGGTGGGCGTGCCCGGCGAGTTTGCGGCGCTCGCGTACGTCTCTACGAATTACGGCAAGCTGCCGATGCGTCGCCTGCTCGAGGCGGCGGCGAAGGTGGCCGCCCGCGGTTTCGAGCCGGACGCGCACTACCGCGGCCGATGGCAAGGTGCCGTGAAGGATCTCGAATGGGCTCCCGTCGGCGCGCCGGCCTTCGTGGAATTTCGCCGGATCTGGAAAGGGCCGCCCGCGAATGGAACCTGGATTTTCAAGCAACCGGAATTGGCCGCGAGCTACCGGCGGTTCGCGCGCGGCGGCGTCGAGGAATTCTACCGCGGCGACTTCGCGCGTCGCGCGGCCACCGGTCTCCGGTTGTTGGGAGGGCTCGCGACCGAGGCGGATTTCGCCCGCTACGAACCGCGCCAACGCGAGCCGCTGCGCACGACGTATCGCGGCGTGGAGATCGTCGGCTTCCCGCCGCCGAGCTCCGGCGGCGTGCACGTGGGCGAGATCCTGAACGTGCTCGAGCGTTTCGACCTCCGCGCGATGGGCGAGGATTCGGCGGACTTCGTGCACGTGGTGGCGGAGGCGATGAAGCTGGCGTTCGCCGACCGCGCGCATTGGCTGGGCGATCCCGACTTCGCGAAAGTGCCGCGCGGGTTGCTCTCGAAGGAATACGCGGCCGCGCTCGCGTCGCGGATCGACCGCAACCACGTCGTCGCGGTGCCGACCCACGGCGATCCGCCGGGAGCGGCCGACGATTATTTCGAACGCGAGCGCGGGCGTCACACGACGCATTTCTCCGCGGCCGACGCGGCGGGCAATTGGGTCGCGTGCACGGCGACGATCAACACCACGTTCGGATCCAAGGTCGTGGTGCCCGGGACCGGCGTGGTGCTGAACAACGAGATGGACGATTTCGCAGCGCAGCCGGGAGTGCCGAATTTCTTCGGCCTCGTGGGCGCGGACGCGAACGCCGTCGAGGCGCGCAAACGCCCGCTCTCGAGCATGAGCCCGACCGTGGTGTTGCGCGACGGCAAGCCGATCCTCTCCGTGGGCGCCGCGGGCGGGCCGACGATCATCAGCCAGACGTTGCTCGCGATCATCCGCGTCGTGGACTTTGGCCACGGACCCGCCGAGGCGTTGAAGGCCCCGCGGTTCCATCACCAATGGAAACCGGACGCGCTCAAACTCGAGAACGCATGGAGTCCCGCCATCGCGGCGGAATTGACGCGACGCGGACATCGCGTCGAACGCGTCGGCGAATTGGGCGCGACGCAGGCCGTGGGGATTTTGCCCGACGGACGTTTCGAGGCGGCCTCGGACCCGCGCGTGCCCGGTCTGGGAGCCACGCGATGACCACGCATTTTTCCTGACATGTCAGCGACGCTGAAATCCCTGCGCGCACTCGCCGATCCGACGCGGCTGCGCATCCTCGCGTTGCTGGAGAAAGACGAGTTGTCGGTCAACGAACTCCAGGAAGTGACGCGGCTTGGGCAGTCGCGCATCTCGACGCACCTCGGCCTCCTGAGCGAGACGGGCCTGCTGGCGTCGCGCCGCGAGGGTCGCCGGACGTTCTACCGCGTGAACGCGGCGGCGGACGGCAACGCGATGGAATTCCTGCGGCTCGCGTTGCGCGGTGCGCACGAATTGCCGGAGCAATCGGGCGACGCGCTGAACTTGCGCCGTGTGTTGGCGCGTCGCCGCGAGCAGGCGCAGGTGTACTTCAACCAAGTGGCCGGACGCTTCGACCGCAGCTATGGCCCGGGCCGCTCGTGGCAAGCGCTCGGTCATCTGCTGCTGCGGATGTTGCCGCCGATCGACGTGGCGGACCTCGGGTCGGGCGAGGGCCTGATCGCGGAGTTGTTGGCGCCGCGTTGCCGCAAGGTCATCGCGGTGGACAACTCGGAAAAGATGGTCGAGTTCGGCGCGCGCAAGGCGAAGAAGAACGGGCTGAAGAACCTCGAGTTCCGGCTCGGCGACCTGCAATCGCCGCCGCTCGATGCGGGCAGCGTCGATCTCGCGATCCTGAGCCAGGCGTTGCACCACGCCGAGGATCCCGCGGCGGCGTTGGCGGCCGCACACAAGATCCTTCGTCCGGGAGGACAGGTGTTGATCCTCGACCTGTTGCGCCATCGTTTCGAACAGGCGAAGGAACTATACGGCGACCGCTGGCTCGGGTTTCCCGAGTCCGATCTCCATCGGTGGCTCGAGGCCGCGGGCTTCCGCCGCATCGAGATTAACGTCGTGGCGCGCGAGGAGGAAGCCCCGCACCTCGAGACGCTGCTGGCCGTGGGAATGAAGTAGGGAGGAAGCAGTAGGCAGTGTTCAGTGTTCAGTGTTCAGTGTTCAGTGTTCAGTGTTCAGTGTTCAGTGTTCAGTGTTCAGTCGTCGTCGGTCGTCGTCGGTCGTCGTCGGTCGTCGGTCGTCGGTCGTCGGTCGTCGGTCGTCGGTCGTCGGTCGTCGGTTTCCGCAATCTGAAAACTGAAAACTGAAAACTGATTACTGCCTACTCTCCCTCGGCCTTGTCCAAATGGGTGCCTGGCGGGAGTTCCTCAAAGCCCGCGAAATCGCCGGGCCGGAGCGGACGCGAGATCTTGTGTTCCTCGGAAAACCATTGGCCAAGGTCGATCAATCGGCAGCGTTCGGAACAGAACGGTCCCCACTTCGCGGCGAACCACGTCCCGCGCGCCCCGCACCGGGGACACTTCACGACGAGTGTTTCTTCGTTGGCCATGGCGGGACGTTCGCCGGTCACGACTTCTTCGCAAGCAACCGGACGCTGACTTCCTTGAAGTGGACGCGTGCCGGCTCTCCGTGGTTCTGAAGCCCGATGTAACCGGAGTTCGGACGCAACCCGCGTTCCGGCTCGTAGTCCTTCGTCTTCGGGGGCGCGGAGTCGCCCTCGGTCCAGTCCGTGACGACCTTGCCATTCACCTTCACCAACGTGTGCGGTCCCTCGAGGCGCACGATCATCTCGCTCCATTCGCCCACCGGCGCGTCGACTGCATTCACCGCCTTCGAGAACGAGTAGAGGCAACCCGTGCGATGGCGCTCGTCGCCGATGTTGCAGATCTGCACCTCGTAGCCGTGGTGCACGGCGTACCATGGATCCGCCGGCGCCTCGGGAATGCGGACGAAGAATCCGGAATTGTCGTCGGCCGCGGACATCTTGAAGCGCACGCGGATCTCGCAGTCGCCGAACTTTTCCGGCGAGTACCACAGCAATCCCATGCCGCCGTGCGTGACGAGCTCGCCGTTCTCGAGCACCAGTTCTCCGGGACCGGTCATCTTCCAACCGTCGGTCGAACGGCCGTCGAAGATCGGACGCCAGCCGGTTTCGTGGAACGTGGTGCACGAACAAAAGGCGGCGATGGCCGCCACCGCGGCGACCGACTTGGCAATGCGGGAAATGGGATTCATGCGGCAGGAATTTGTCGGAGCGTTGGCCCGCGGGGCGTCGACGGCAAGCGCGGGGCGCATCTTGACACTGCCCCCGAATTCAAAAGCCTTGAAGAAGGCGCACTTGCGCGGGGTTCCAAGTGAACGTCAGCCGCGCCAGTCAATCCAGGGTGTCGCGCGCGGTCCTAAAGAACGGTCTTCAGTGGGTTGGAGGGCCCGGAATATTCCGGGGGCAGTGTCCGGATGCGCCCGCTCG
>JANYDN010000222.1 GCA_025363585.1 Verrucomicrobiota bacterium
CGCGTGGCTCGGGAACGTTGCTCGGCTCGTACTTTCTGGGACTCGCGGGCGAACCGCGCGCGGCCGTGATGTACGCGGCGGCAAGACGCGCGTTGTACGCGCCGTGGATGGGCTTCGGCGCGGCGCGGGAATATCCGGAGAAAGTCGTCCGTGGCGACGGTGACATCGATTCCGGGCCGATCATCATGGGCCGCGGCGTCTCGTGCAGCGGGATGATGCTGGCGTGCGCGCGGCAGAACGGGGACGAGGAGGCATACCAGGCGATTTACCGGAGCGTCCATCTGTTCGGCGCGCCGGCCTGGCGTGCCCGGCGCTTCTCGTTCGCGTTGGGCGGACCGCTCGGCGATTCGATGATGCTCGCGATGTTGACCGCACGGCCCGGGCCGTTGGTCCGGCGGGAGGGAGTCCGATGAAACGAAGCCCATGGCGAAGCGTTCTGGTGCAGGCCGTGATCGTGGTGGTGCTCGAGTTGATCGCGCGCCACGTGGCGGTGGGGACGAGCCTCATGGGATCGGTCCTCGCGGCAAATCCGGTGGCGGCGGGATTGGGGATCCCGTGCGCGATCGCGCTGATGGTGCTGCGTTTGTTCGCGGTGTGGGTGTTTCCGGCGTTGCTGGTGTCGTGGGTGTTGGCGCGGGTGTGGCGGGTGAAGCGGTGCGGGGAAGTTGCGTAGCGCGGGCGTCTCGCCTGCGCTGAGCTTCCCCGCGGACCTCGGCGTGTCTCCACCGTCTCACGACGGCGGCCACGGGAATGGCGTAGGGCGGGCGTCCCCGCCTGCACAGACAGCACCGTCCCCGGTGCGTTCCTTTCGTAGCCTTGGCAGGAAGCACAAAACCTCGGTGGGTGACGGCGGCCCTGCCGTCACCGGTTTTCCATGAAGGGTTCCGGGGAAAACGCAGGCGGGACGCCCGCAACTACCGCAGGCGAGGACGCCCGAGCTACGGGGCAGCCGTTGCGGTTCGGCGCGGGCGGGGACGCCCGCTCTTTGCGCAGGCGAGGACGCCCGCTCTACATCTGCAGCCGCCCGCTCTACGTCCACTACGTCCTGAGCTGGCCGATCGCGTCGATCGTCCCCCGCGCCATCGCGTCGTCGGTGTAACGCTCGAACACCGCGCGTCGTCCGGCGTCGCCCATCTCGCGCAGGCGCGACGGGTTGTCGAGGAGCGGACGCAACGCGGCGGCGATCGCCTTGGGATCGTGCGGACCGCACAGCACCCCGCCGCCGGTGTCGTCGAGCAATTCGGGAAAAGTGCCGAACGTCGGTTGGACCAACGGCGTTCCGGCGGCCAGCGATTCGATGACGTACAACCCGAACGCCTCGCCCGGCCGCGCGGGCACCGACAACACGTCGCACGCCGCGTAGAACGCGATCTTCTCGTCTCGGCTCACGTTGGGATGGAACGACGCGTCGGCGAGAAGCCCGGCCGCCGCGAGTTTGACCTTCTGTTCGGCGACGAACGGTTCGTCGGTCGGCCCGCATCCGCCGCCGATCCGCAGGCGAAGGTTGGGATACGCGCCGTTGCGGCGAAGTTCGATATAAGTGTCGACGACGAGGTCGAGGCCCTTGTCGTGGCATTGGCGCGCGAAGAAACCGATCGTCAACGGATCGCCCGGCCTGCGGGGCTCGCGTGCGTGGAGTCGGTCGTAGCCGTCAAGATTGATCCCGTTGGGAACGACTTTCACGCGGTCGCGCGGAAGGCCGAGCCGACGCGTCATTCGGTCCGCGAAATAGCGGGACGGCGAGATCCATCCGTCCACGTCGCGTCCGCGTTCCGCCAGCATCTGCCAACTGCGCGAACCCCACGGCTCGGGAATGGCGTCGAGAAACGCTTCCTCGCTCTGGAGAAACACGAAGACGCGGGTGCCGAGCGCCTCGCGGATCCGCCGCGCGAACCCGACGAGCAACGCGTTCGACAAAAACACGGCGTCGGGCCGAGGGAGGTTATTCATCCATCCGACGAGTTCGTCGAGTTCGCGGGATTGGTTCCCGGACTCGCCGCGCAGCATCGAATGATTGAGTTCGCCGACGTCGGCCGCGCGCGTCTTCGCGGCCCTGCCGGCGGCGAAACGGAGCAGGAAAGGCGCGTCCATCCAGCGTCGCAACCACGCGGGGGCGCGCCGGTGGAGTCGCGAATGTTGCGAGAGGAAGACGTTGATGCCCCCGAAGAACGTCGGCGTCGAGACGACGGCCGGCGCCTCGTCGAGTCGCATCGGCAGGTACAGCGGCACCATGGCGGCATCGTGTCCCTGGCGACGGAGCGCGGTGACGAGCGCGTTGTCGCGAAGGCAATTCCCGCAGTACATGCCCCCGGCTCCGGGCGTGAGTTGGACCAAATTCATCCGAGGCAAGGCGAAGTCATCAGTGTTCAGTTTTCAGTGGTCAGGCGGCGAGGAGGGCCGGGGTCCGGTTTTGAAACGACTGGATGGCCGCGAAAGACAACGATGCCAAGGATTCCGCATGATTCATTCGCAGGCGTCCCAACGCCGCAAAAGGGATACTATGATTGCGTGAACGCGCAAGGGGCGAAGCCGTGGAGGTTGGGAAGGAAATGGATCCTGTGGAACAAGGGATTCTCACGCCAAGGGGGACAAAGGCCGACCAAGCGATGGGGAGCGTGGAAGGGGGTACAATTGGTGGATGCCGCCGTGTGGCAAAATGAGAGTTGCCGGCCATCCATCATTTGGATTCGCGCCTCGGGGAACCTTGGCCGGCCTTGGTCCCCCTTGGCGTGAGAAAAAATCCTCGGCCGCCACTGCATCGGTCAACCAGCAGGAAGCAATCAAACTTGATGCACTGCCTCGGAAGTTCGCGGTTTTCGCGTGAGGCCCCCTCCGGTACGGTCGGACTTATGTCAAAGGACGCGCCTCTGGTCGGGATCATCATGGGCAGCCAATCGGATTGGGAAACCCTCGAGCACGCCGCGCTGCAACTCGGGCAGCTCGGCGTGCCGTTCGAGGCGTCGGTGGTGAGCGCGCACCGCACGCCCGACTTGCTCTTCGAGTATGCGTCGGCCGCCGCGGGCCGCGGGCTCGAAGTGATCATCGCCGGTGCCGGCGGGGCGGCGCATCTGCCGGGAATGTGCGCGAGCAAGACGTCGCTGCCGGTGCTGGGCGTCCCGGTGCAATCGAAGGCGCTGAACGGCATGGATTCGTTACTCAGCATCGTGCAGATGCCTGGTGGCGTTCCCGTGGGTACCATGGCGATCGGCAAGGCGGGGGCCATCAACGCCGCGCTGTTGGCGACCGCGATTCTCGGGAACAAACATCCCCGGTTCCGCGAGGCGTACGAAGGATTTCGCCGTCGGCAGACCGAGGCGGTGTTGGCGAACCGGGTTCCGGGAAAGGTGTAGGGCGGCCGTCCCCCGCCTTCGCCTGGCTTCGGCGGGCAGGACCGGCTGCGTGGAACCAAGAAGCCTCGGTGGGTGCCGGCGGCCCTGCCGGCACTTCCAATGGTTGTTCAATGAAGGGTTCCGGGGAAAAATGCAGGCGAGATGCCCGCGCTACGTGGCAGACGCTCCGGCTCGACGCGGGCGAGGACGCCCGCTGTTTGCGCAGGCGAGGACGCCCGCTCTACGCCGATCCGCCGTGTCACCACGGCGGCCACGACGGGTATGCCCCGACACATGGCTTGAGTCGCGCGATGGGCCGTGGTTGCCTTTGGTCAATCAGCCGGATTCCTCTTTTTCGCATCGCAGCCTCCCTCCACCGCCTTCCCAAGCCCCCAATGGCCACGCCGATGAAAACCACCGCGGACCGCTTTCGCCCCGTCCGGCCCACCGCCGGGTTCACGCTCATTGAGCTCCTCGTGGTGATCGCGATCATCGCGATCCTCGCGGGCATGCTGTTGCCGGCTTTGGCCAAGGCGAAGGAGAAGGCCAAGGCGACGAGTTGCATCAACGCGCTGCGCCAGATGGCGATCGCGCAGCAGGGTTACAGCGTGGACTTCGACGGCCATGCCACGCCGACGTTTGCCGTGCGCAACAGCAACGCCGAACGCCATGCCTGGTTCAACTTCCTCGCGCGCTACCAGCAGACGACCAACATCCTGCTCTGCCCGAGCAAGACGAAGAAGTTCAAGGAACTGGTCGCGCTCTATCCCAGCGACCAACGGGAGAAGGCCGTCTCCAACTACATGATGAATTTCAAGTACGGCGGCTGTGATTGGCCCGGCGTGTGGGACGCCAAGGACTGGCCGCAGACGAAGGATTCCGCCGTGCGAAATCCGTCGGGCACCGTGCTGTTGACCGACGGCGGCGCCCAACCGGTAGCGACGAAGGACCCGGAGAAATGCATCACCGTGAACTCCGCGGAGAAAGCCGGCGCGTGGGTGCTCCATGACCCGGTGAAGAGCACGCCGTGCGACGGCTGCGTGATCGCGCCGTCGACGGGCGACCCGAACTGGGGCGGCCCGCACCTGCGCCACACCGCGAAGAGCAACGTGTCGTTCGTGGACGCGCACGTGGAGCCGCTGAAGTCGTCGCGCTGGTACTACGGCGACACGCCGTGGCTGAAGCCCGAGTTCGGTGCGCAATGATCCAAGTGCCGCGGGAAGGCGTCCGCAGATGGCGCAGATGCCGCAGATGGGGACCTGTGCCGCAGATAAGATCTGCGACATCTGCGTCATCTGCGGATAAAAACCTGGGGCAAACAGCTCCCGGTCAGTCGAGCGCCTGAACACGATCTTGGGTCCGCCGGAAGACGTCCGCAGATGGCGCAGATGCCGCAGATAATGATTCGTGTAGGGCATCTGCGTCATCTTCGCCATCTGCGGATAAAAAAAGAGAGGCTGACGTTGCAGGCCTCGGTGGGAACATTTTACAGGAGGTAACTGAGGCAACGGAGCCGGGGGCCGTGACTCCCGCAGAAGCGCGGCGACGCGGCGACGCAGAGATTCTGGACTTGAACCACATTCCCTCTGCGCCTCAGCCGTATCCATGCAGTAGCGGCCGAGGAATTATCTCACGCCAAGGCGGGCCAAGGCCATCCAAGGGGGCAAAGATCGCCGGCGTGTCGTTTCACCGAACGGTGGGATCCAATCTCTGGTTCCCGATACACGTTCCCGCCTTCTTGGCCGGCCTTGGTCCCCCTTGGCGTGAGAGAATTCCCATGCC
>JANYDN010000223.1 GCA_025363585.1 Verrucomicrobiota bacterium
GCCATCCAAGGGGGCAAAGACCGCCGGCGTGTCGTTTCACCGAAGGGTGGGATCCAATCTCTGGTTCCCGATACACGTTCCCGCCTTCTTGGCCGGCCTTGGTCCCCCTTGGCGTGAGAGAATTCCCATGCCGCGACCGCAAGGTTCCGTCCCGGCTCGGTCGGGAATGCTTGGATTCTTGGCGTCTTGGCGTGATACCGGAATTGTTCCTCGCCGCTTTTTGGGAACCGTTCGCATCTCGGCTTCGCGTGGATCCCTGGTGAACTCCAACGAAACGGACACGGCTCAACGCCCGCCCTGCAATGCCAGCCAGACCACCCCGCCGACACCGATGATTCCGCCGGCCACCGATCTCGCCGTTGGGCGCACGCCCTCGATCCACGCCGCCAACGGGATCACCGCGAGCGGCGCGAGGGCGGTGATGGACATCACGATGCCGGTGGGTTCGATCGCAAGCGCCCATTGGTAGCAGGCGACGCCGAGCGTCGGGCCGCTGAGCGCGTTGAGCGCGACCCAGGGCCAGGCCGCGCGAAGGTTCGGTGCGGGAACCATTCCCGGTGCCGTGCCGCGGCGCGTCCGCTGCCAGAGCCACCAACCGAGGGTGAACACGAGTCCCGCCGCGATCCGTTGGTAGGCGATCCCGAAGCCGTTGATCGGCGCGTGGGCGTCGCGGGCGATCTGCGTCCCGTGGCGCGCGAGCACGGCGCCGACGGCCTGGCCGATCGCCGCGACGACGCCCAACAGCAAGGCGCCGGCGCCGGGCGACGGGAGTCGCGCGGGGGAAGAGGGACGCGAATCGCGACGGGCCGGGAAGAGCGCGGTGGCCACGCCCGCGAGGATCACGAGGATGGCGGCGAGTTGCCACGGGGTGAGCCGAGTGCCGAGCCAAAGCCATTCGGTCGCCAGCGCGACCGGCACCGAGAGACATTGGACCATCAACGTCGTGAGCTGCGCGCCGAGCCGGGGCAGGGCGAGGAAGATCGCGGTGTCGCAGATGCCGTAGCCGATGATGCCACTGACCAGAAACCATCCGAGCGCCGGTCCGTGGAACCCGACCCCGACGGTATGGGCGTAGAGCCCGAGGAGCGTGGTCGCCAGCAGCATGCGGGCGAGGTTCGCCGTGTCCGATCCGAGGATGCGCACCGACCGTCGCGCCGTGACGGACGACAGCGCGAACAGCACCATCGCGAACGTTGCGGGCAACATCGGTGGGAGCGGATCAGGACACCGGCGCGAACGCCGCGGCGACCTTGCGCATGCGTCGGACGGCGGTGCCGAGGCTGCGGTGGCGGAAGATCGAGGTGCCCGCGACGAACGTGTCGGCCCCGGCCCGGGCGCACTCGGCCGCGGTCTTGTCATTGATCCCGCCGTCGACCTCGAGGCGGAATTTCAGCCCGAGTTCGCGGCGCCACCCGGCGACCTGCTGGACCTTGGGGATGCATTCCTCGATGAACGGTTGGCCGCCGAAGCCGGGATTGACCGTCATGACGAGGACGAGATCGACGAGGTCGAGGTAGGGCCGGATCTCGCTGACACGGGTGGGCGGGTTGACGGCGAGGCCGACCTTCCTGCCGAGCGAGCGGATCTTCCAGAGCAGCGGCGTGACCTGTTCGCCGAGTTCGACGTGGACCGTGATGCGGTCGGCACCGGCCTCGACGAACGACTGGAGGAGGATCTCCGGCTTCGAGCACATGAGGTGCACGTCGAGGGTGCCCTTGAAGTGCGGCCGCACGGCGCGCACCACCGCGGGCCCGAAGGAAATGTTCGGGACGAAGTGCCCGTCCATGATGTCGAGGTGGAGCCACTCGGCGCCGGAACGCTCGGCGCGCGCGGCGTCGCGGCCGAAGCAGGAAGGGTCCGCGGCGAGGAGGGAGGGCGCGATGATCACGTGGGGACGGAGGCTAGGAACCGCGCGGCGCGCGGGCAAGCGTGGGGAGGAGTTTCCGAGGGGAGTTTCAAGTTTCAGGATTCAAGTTTGAAGTGAAGTGGCGTCCGCCTTGGCGCGGGCGCCTCGCCTGCGTTTGCACTGGGCAAGCGGCATGATGTGGAGCGGCCGTCCCCTGCCTTCGCCCGGCTTCGGCGGGAAGCGGCGGTGGTGAGGAATGCGCCGTCGCGGCCCCGCGAGCGACAGGGGGTCCCGCCGTCGCGCATGCGCGTCAACCCAAGTCGCAATCCCGCGGCCTGCCGTGGGTGGCACCGGCTCGGTGCCACTCGCCAGCCAATTCCCGAATGCAACTCGTGCTCCGAGTGGCGGCAAGCCGCGCGATGTCGCTCCAGCCACTTGAAAGTGGCGGCGGGCCGCCGCCACCCACCTGGGTTGGATCGTTCCGGCTTAGCCGTATCCATGCAGTAGCGGCCGAGAAATTATCTCACGCCAAGCCGGGCCAAGGCCATCCAAGGGGGCAAAGACCGCCGGCGTGTCGTTTCACCGAACGGTGGGATCCAATCTCTGGCTCCCGATGCACGTTCCCGCCTTCTTGGCCGGCCTTGGTCCCCCTTGGCGTGAGAGGATTCCCATGCC
>JANYDN010000131.1 GCA_025363585.1 Verrucomicrobiota bacterium
GTGTCCGTTAGATAGTCATACTCGTAGAACGACGTCGGGCTGACGAACACCTCGTCGTCCGAAACGGGTGTCGGACCCACGGCGCAAAGGACGTTGCCGTCGGGCAGCATCGCGGCGGGCGCGTCCGGCGCACCCAACCCGAGCGGCACGTCGGGGCCGCGGCGCCAGCTCCCGGGCGACGTCGTTCCGGTGGGCGTGTAGAGCGCCGTGTGGCTGTTGCCACCGATGATCATGGCCTGGCCGTTGGGTAGCAGGAATGCGGCGCCGATCTCGCATCCGAACACGGAATACAGGTCGATCGGAACCGGCGCGTCCTCGATCCAACGTCCGAGCGACGGGATATAGCGTTGCGAAGTCGTCCCACAGAAATCCACCGTGAGGATCGAGGCGTCGGGCAGCTTGACCCAGCTTGACTCATCCTGGCTGCGCCGGCCGAACAGTCGCGGTCCCGCCGATATCGTGTCGGTCCGCGGGTCGAAGAGAACGGTCGTGCCGGAACGCTCGGGGTTCACCGGCGCGATCATCACCCTCCCGTCGGGCAGGATGTCGGATATGGAGTCGGAAAAACCCGTCAGATTCTGGCCGGTCTTCGGGTCCGTTTGGGTGCCGGCAATGATGAGGCCCGCCGGGACGGGGATTTCCGTCCACGCGTCGGAGCGGGGATCGTAGATCTCCGCGGTGTTGCTCCCATTGCCGTATTCCCCGCCGGCCACGAAGAGGCGTCCGTCGGGAACGAGTTCCGAACTATACCACACACGCGAGTATTTCGACGGCGCGACCTTGGTCCACGTGCCGTTCCGATAGCTACCGAAGCGGTCCGGCGCGAGGCTATACCAAGTGACCGAGGCGGCGGTGCCGTCGCGTTGGGCGAGCACGGTTCCGTCCGACAAGAGATGCAGCCGTTGGATGGGCACCGGCGGGGTATTGGCGAGGCGGGTCCAACGGCCGCCGGCGCGGACCGAGACCGGGATCACGACCGATCCTTGTCCGTTGCCATTGGTTCCCCGGATTTCGTTCAGGTCGTCGAGTTTCAATCCGATATAATATAGGCCCGCGGTAGTATGGTCCGGGATCCCAACCGGGATGGAGATGCCAGCGCTCCCTCCGGCGGAAACGCCCGAGACGGGAATCTCGGCGGTCGCCGCGGTGTTCGTGAACGTGGGATCCGCGGAGAAGTACACGCCGACATGGAATGGGCCCGCCGAGCCGCCGCCTCCGGCCGTCGTTCGGTTGGTCAGTGTCAGGGTGATGGTGGTGGCATCGCCGAGATACGGCGATGGGTCGTCTATCCGCGCCCCGAGCACCGCGAGATGAGGAGGGGACGAAGGCAGAATGGTGATCGGTTTATGGAAAGGCCCGTTGTTGGATTCGTCGGACTCAGTGATCTCGTCCAAGGGATCGATCTTATATCCAAGGAAATGGATTCCGGGCGCCACGCCGAAGGGAATGACGATCCTCTCGGAGAACCGGACGACGTCGTGGGCGTCGCATCCGGGTTCGGGGGTTACCGAAAGCGTCGCGATCCGAGAGAAGTTGGGATCATCGGCGAGGTATAGGCCCAGATGGAAAGGGCCGGCGGCGCTGTTGCCAAGGTTGGTGATGGACCCCGAGACGAGGAGCGAATCGCCCGCATGCACGCGGTTGGTCGCGATGGAAAAGGCTATTCCTGCCAAGTCGGGCAACGAGGGTCCGGGGACGGGAATTGGGCCGGCGTGCAATGGCCGCAGGGAGAGGACGCACAGCAGCCAGAACATCCAATGAGGGAAGATGGCGTGGGCCTGTCGATTTCGGTGGGTTGGCATGGGGTGCGGTCCCCGTCGGCGACGGGATCCGGATGGGCGTGGCACGCTGTCGAATCACGCGTCACGGGTCAATCGCCCGGGGGAGGCGTGGTGCGGGCATGGTTGTCGAAGGCTGACGTAGAGCGGGCGTCCTCGCCTGCGCAAAGAGCACCGTCCCCGGTGCGTTCCTCACGGTGCCGGCCCAACAAGCTGGGCACGGGCTGGGCACTGGCGAGGACGCCCGTGATTTGCGCAGGCGGGGACGCCCGCTCTACGCCTGCCGATCCTTCGCTTCACGCAGGCGGGACGCCCGCGACTACCGCAGGCGGGGACGCCCGCGCTACATCGGGTGGCCACGTCCCGCGGTCACTTCTTCTTGAAGAGGTCGCCGACGCCGCCCGCGGCCTTGTCGAGCGCGCCCTTGGCGTTGTTGACCGCGCCTTTGCCGAGATCCTTCCCGAGATCGCCCAGCTTGCCGACCTGCGCCATCACCGCGGGAATCACCTGTTCGACGATCGCGCCGAACACCTTTTTGGAAAGGTCGCCCGGAGTGATGCCATCGCCGCCGCTGCCGAGGTTCGTGAGGTGGATGTCCGGGATCGAGACGGTCAGCGATTTGCCGGCGAGCAGGGAGAACTTCACGTCCACCTGCGCGCCGGTCAGGAGGAAGTCATCGACCTGGAGTTTCTTTTTCGAGGAATCCGACGAGGCGGGCGCGGACTTCTCGCCCGCGGCGAAGGCATCGATGTTCGCGAGGAGCTTCTTGAGATTGTTGTCGGTCGGACCGCCCTCGAGGGTGATCCGCGGATCGGTGACCACGATGGATTTCACGTGGATCTTGTCGGAGAGGATGGACGCGGGATCCACCTCGAGTTTGACCTGGCCGAGACGCACGGCGGACGGCGCGGAATAGCCGTCGGGATTTCCCACGACGAAATCGTGGATCGCGCCGGTGCCGGAACTCGGGGAGAGGTCGACGCGTGCGACGGTGACCGGCGCCTGGGTAATCCGGGGCCCGGCGAGTTCGATGCCTTTTTTGACGAGCCCGCCGAGATTCGAACCCACGAAATACAGGGCGGCCACCACGGCGACGGCGAGTACCGCGACGACGATCAGGACCTTCTTCATGCAAGGGATCCTACACGATTCTCCCGAAACGGAGAAGCCGGGGTTGTCGTCTGCCGCGGCACCAGTTGCGTGTTGCCGAAGGGCACGATTCCCCATGAACATCGGGACGCGCATGATTCACCCCCAGATCGACCGACTTCTCGTCGGTGGCGCGGAGCTCGGTGCGTCCGACCTTCATCTCATCGCGGGGGTCCCGCCGGCCTTCCGGGTGAACGGCGAGGTGATCCTGGCGGACGAGGATGCGTTCCAGGCGGACGAGTTGACTGTGATGAGCTATTCGTTGTTGAGCGAGGCGCAGCGACAGAAGTTCGAGCTCGAGTGGGAACTCTGCGTCTCGGTCCGGCATCCGCGCGCGGGACGGATCCGCGTCACGCTATACCGACGGAATGGCGCCGCGGAACTCAGCCTGCGGTTCTGCGGCGAGAGCGTCGCGACGCGCGAGCAACTGGGACTTCCCAACAAACTCGACGAGCTCGTCCGTCGTCCCAACGGGCTCATCCTCATCACGGGCCCGACCGGATCCGGCAAGACGACGACGCTCAACTACCTGGTCGACCTCATCAACAGCGAGCGTCGGTGCAAGATCCTGATGGTCGAGGATCCGATCGAGTACGTGCACGAGAACCGGCGCGCGATCGTGGTGCAGCAGGAAGTGTTGACCGACGTCCGGTCCTTCAACCGCGCGTTGATCCACGCGTTGCGCCAGGATCCGGACGTGATGGTGATCGGCGAGATCCGCGACCACGAGGCGATCGCGACCGCGCTGACGGCGGCGGAGACCGGGCATTTGGTGTTGGCGACGATGCATTCGCCGGGCGTGGCGCACGCCATGGAACGCATCGTGGGCGTGTTCGAGGGCAGCGCGCAGCGCCAGGTGATTTTGCAATTGGCGACGACGCTGCAGGGCGTGATCGCGCAGGAACTGTTGCCGTCGACCGATCGTTTGCGGCGCGTGCTTGCCTATGAATTGCTGGTCGCGAACACGGCGATCCGGACCGTGATCCGGCAGAACGAACTGCACCACCTGCACAACGTGATGCAGACGAGCCAGCGCGACGGAATGGTGCTGATGGACAACAGCCTTATGGATCTCTACGCGAAGGCGCAGATCACGTTCGACACCGCGATGAGCAAGGCGCGGCAGCCGGATCGTTTCCAGACGTTGCAGAGGTGAGGACGAACCCCTTGGTGGGGGCGGGCGGGGACGCCCTGCATTGCGCAGCCGGGGACGGCCGCTCTACGACGCTGGAAAATATGCCGTGGAAACGCGGGGGTGATCGGGCGTATAAGATCGGCTCAACCATGAATGCCATCGCCAAATTCTCGGCACTCGTCGCCGGAACGCTGCTCCTCGCTGCCACAAGCCTCCGCGCGGCGGACACCAAGGGATACCAGGTCACAGGACAGGTGCTCGAGGTCACCGCCACCAAGATCGTCGTCCAGAAAGGCGACGACCGTTGGGAACTCGCCCGCGCCAAGCACACCAAGGGCGGCGCGGACATCAAGGTCGGCTCGAAGGTGACGGTCTATTACACGATGGTCGCCGACGAGGTGGAGACCAAGGGCGACGCGAAGACCGACAAGAAGAAGGAGAAGTGAGGGAAGGCAACGCCGCGGGGTGCGGTTAGGGACGCCGCGTGGGGGCACGCGGCCTACATCCATAGCCTGTAGCCCCCACGCGGCGTTTCCCCGCGAGGCGCAGGCCGGCACGCGCTGAGTCGAGGAGCGACAGCAACACGCCGGGCCCGACGTTTCCGTCGCGGAGCGCGGCGACGAGCAACCGGATATGTTCGGCGGGATCCTCGGCCTGCCCTCGGCGCAGGGCATCGATGAGTTGTTCGATCTCGGTCATGGGGCGACGGAGATCATGGGACGAACCCACGGCACGGGACAACCCTTGAGCCTACGTGTGGCGGCGGGATGTGGAGCGGCCACCCCCCGGCCTTTGCCTGTAGGCCGCGTGCCCCCATGCGGCGTCAACCGAAGCACGTCCCCTCGAGCATGCCGTGGGTGGCACCGGCCCGGTGCCACTTCCCGACGTCCTCATCGCCGTTTCGTTTAGCGCACCCGGGGGCGGCGGGCCTGCGCGCCGAAGCCCGGCGAAGGCGGGCCGCCGCCACCCACGGACGTTGAACTCATCGCCGCGTGGGGGCACGCGGCCTACAGGCGATGACGCCCGCCCTACGGCTTGCCGATCTCGATCGGTTCGATGACCACGTAGAATTGGCTCACGTTGGTCTGCGTGGACTTCGTGGTGAACATCCGGCCCAAGAGGGGGATGTCGCCGAGCCCGACCACGCGGTCGATCGTCTGCACGACGTTGGTGGTCCGTGGTCCGCGCAGCACGATGTTTTCCCCGACGCGGCACGAGGTATCGGCTTTCGCCTCGCGCACGCGCAGGCGCGGCAACGCGGGCTTTCCTTTCAATGACCGGCCGCGTTCGTCCTTGCCGACCACGTCCGTTCCCTTCGCCGGCTCGTTGTAGCCGTTGAATTCGGTGCAGAGCGCCGACACGTCGATGCGGAAACGGTCGCCGTCGAACGTCGGCAATAGGTCGACGGTCACGCCGACGTCGACCGAGTCGGTGCCGTAGTTCATGGAAGCCTTGTTGGTGCCCGATGCGGGGACAAAGGTCGGGCCGGTCGCGACGGGTTTCGATTCGCCAACCCGGATCTGCGCCTGACGGCCGGACAACGTGGTCACCACGGGCGCGCTGAGAAGATCGACGCCGTCGGACGCCTTGAGGCGCTCGAACAACGCGGCGACCTGGTTGCTCGACATCGCCGCCCATTGTCCGGAGGTGACGAGGTGCTCGACGGCGAAGCTGGAGGCATTCGTCGATTGGGCGCCGGGAAGATTTCCGGTTGGGACGCCAATCGCCGTCGTCGCGTTGTTCGTGGCCGCGGGTCCGAAGATCCAGTCGATCCCGAGACCGTCGGATCCCATGCGGGTCAATTCCACGAGTCGGACGCGGAGTTCGATTTGGGAGGCGCTCGGCGGCGACGTGGGGACGGAAGGAACGCTCGGCTTCGCTTCCGCGAACTTTCCGTTGGCGTCCACGGTACCCACCTTGGTCACGCCGTCGCGGGTGACATACCCGATGATGTTCTGCGACACCACCGCGCCGGACCTTGGCTGATCCTCGTCGTCACTGGAGGTGGTCGGTGCGGTCGGTCGTGCCGTGTTTTGGAGGGCTGCAAGCTGGGTGGGGGCCTCGATTTCGGAGTAATGAACGACCCTTGGAAACAACGTGATGCCGTTCTTGAAGACCGCGTTGCCATCGATGGCCGTCGGCTTGAGTCCGGGGATTTCCGGCGTCGTTCTGGCGGCGGCGTTCGTCGCCAAGTCGTCCAGGAGATCGCCTTCGCGCCGGGGGACGTAGCGTGGGTAGCCTTCTATTTTTCCCCAGGACGCGATCGAGTGCGGCCGGAGCGCGAGGGGCTCGCTCGGGTCAAGGATGTCCGACGGCGAGACGCGGGGATCGAGGGGATTCGGCGATGGAGTCGGAACCACGTATGAGCCGGAGGCCGGGACTTGGGATGACCTTGGGTCCCGCGCGTCGGCGTTCGTCGCCTTCGCGGTGTCCGACAAGACCCGCAGCGGCGAACCGGAGATCGCGATCGCGACGGGCATGGACGCGAACAGAAGGGCCATGGCGCCGCCGACGGCGCGGGTGGTCCAAAGGCGCGCGTTGCCGATGCGTTCCCAACGGCACGAATCGCGGAGGAGGAATCCGACGCGTCGCGCGAGTTCGGATTGGCGTCCACTGCCGCCGACGCCGAGTCCGCCCGCCGCGGTCAGTTCGCGTCCGAACGCGACGAGCGATTCGGCGAGCGCGACGGGACCGTCGGGCACGAGCGCGCTGGCTTCGTCCGCGGCGGATTCGCTGGCCGCGCGGAGTTCGCGACGCGCCCACCACGCGGCCGGATGCCACCAGGCGATCGCGCACACGAGGTCGGCGACGAGCAGCCACAACGGGTCGCGG
>JANYDN010000330.1 GCA_025363585.1 Verrucomicrobiota bacterium
CTCGTCAACACCTCGGTCAAGGGCGTGGCCGCGATCGACGAGAAACAAACCGACGCGCAGCGCTGGGACTTCATCACCGGCTGGAGTTTTCCCAAGGCCGAGGTGGTCCGGTTCGCGATCCCCGGCGTGCTCGGGTACCGCATGGACACGCCGGACGGCGGCGCGTACTGGGGCGGCGTCGGGCCGGACGGCGATCCCCGCAGCCGCTTCTCCGGCGGCGGCGAGTACGCCGGCGTGCTCGTCCTGCTCGGCGCCGCGTGGGCCATCGTCCGCTCCCTGTCCCGTGGCACCTCGCCGTACACCGACGCCGAGCGACGGCGCATCTGGTTCTGGGCCGTCGCCGCGGTCATCTCCCTGCTCTTCGCGTTCGGACGCCACGCACCGTTCTACCAACTGATCTTCCCGCTCCCGTTTTTCCGGACGATGCGCATCCCGATGAAGTTCCTCCACGGGTTCCATCTCTCCGTTCTCATCCTGTTCGCGCACGGCATGGAGGCACTCGCCCGGGAGCAGTTCGCGCGCGCCACCGCGCGGGCCGGCGGATGGATGGACCGCGTCCGGGCCTGGTGGAGGGATCCGAAATCCCCGGCGGCCGAACGCCGCTTCGTCGCCTCGATCGGCATCGCGCTCGTCGCGACGATCCTCGCCTCCGTCATCTACCTTTCCTACCAACCCGACGTCGTCGCCCATTTGACGGCGTTGCTCGGCAAGGACCAGGCGCCCGGGATCGCCCGCCACAGCCTCGCGGAGATCGGCCTCTTCGCCGTGTTCCTCGTCCTTTCCGGAATCGCGTTTCTCCTCGTGTTCGCCGGGGTGTTTGCCGGCCCGAAGGCGCGCGCCGGTTGGTGGCTCCTCGGACTTCTCCTCGCGGTCGACCTCTACCACGCCAACGTGCCGTGGGTCATCGAGTACAACTACCAACGGCGATACCAGCGGAACGTCGTCGTCGATTTCCTCGCGCAAAACCCAGCCGAATCACGAATGGCGTCGCGCATCCTGCCGATGACCCGGCAGTTGCTGGTCGAACCCAAGGACGGGCTCATGACCGCGGTCCACAACCTGTGGCTCGAGCACCATTTCCAACGCTACAACATCCAGACCATCGACATCATCCAGGCGCCCCGCATGCCCGCGCTGGATGAGGCCTATCTCCGCGCGTTCGAACCACGGACCAACGAGTACGCCCGCGGCGATTACCACGTCGTGGGACGCTTCTGGCAATTGACGGCGACGCGTTACCTGATGGCCGCCCGCGGCTACGAGTCGGAACTGAACGGATCGTTCGCCCCGCCCGCCGGACCTTTCGTTCCCAAGCTGGGGTTCGACCTGACGCCGAAACCCGACACCGATCTTGACCACGCGCAGGCCGACGATTTCGACGCGGTGCCGAATCCCAAGGGCCGCTACGCGATCTTCGAACTCACGGGTTCGCTGCCGCGCGTCGGACTCTTCGGCGCGTGGGAAGTGTCGGCCGACGACAAGGCGACCCTCGCGAAACTCCGCGATCCGGCCTTCGACCCGACGCGAACGGTGCTGTTGGCGACTGAGCCTTCCATCGCGCCGACCGCGGGTGCGACCAACGGCACCGCGCGGATCGAGAGCTACGCGCCGAAGCGCATCGTGGTGAAGACCTCGTCGACTACGGCGTCCGTGTTGCTCGACAATGATCGCTGGCACGAGGACTGGCACGCGACCCTCGACGGCCAACCCGCGGAGATTCTCCGGGCCAACGACATCATGCGCGGCGTGGCGTTGCCGGCCGGGGATCACACGGTGGAATTCCGGTTCCAACCGGATTCACGCCCGCTCTGGGTCAGCGTCGCCGCGTGCGTCGTCGCGATCTCGCTGGTGGGATTCCTCGTCGTCGTCGGGAAACGCGACGCCGCGGCGCGCTGAGCGACATCGACGCCGTGCGCACAACTTCATGAGCGTCCAGACCAGCCATCTCGACCATGTCCGCGACGACGCCGGGTACGCCGACATCCTCGCGAATTGGAACGCCGCGTTTTACTCGAAGTTCACGCGAAACCTTCGGCCGGAAAGCCCCGGTGGACGCGTCCTCGACATCGGGTGCGGCGTCGGACAAGTCGTCGCGATCCTGACCCGCGACGGCATCGAGGCGCACGGCGTGGACGTCGCGGCACCGAACATCGATCGCGCGCGGAAACACACCGACCGCTGCGTGCTCTACGACGGCCGACGCCTGCCGTATCCCGACGGGCATTTCGCGGTGGTCGGCGCGTTGAACGTGGTGGAACACGTGGAGGATCCGGAGGAATTCCTGCGGGAGGCGGTGCGGGTCTGCGCGCCGGGCGGAAGGATCGTGTTGAGCAGCCCGAATTTCCTGCGGGCACTCGGATTCCGCGATTACCACCCGCGGATGCGCGGCCTCGGGAACAAGTGGCGCAATCTCCGCGCGTTGCTCGCGCGACGACGTTTGATGCGCGACGCGCCGGAATCGGTGCGGTTCGAGAAGATGCAGCCGATCATCAAGCAACCGTTCGCGCCGGACGACGACGCGATCGTTTGCACGAACGCCCTGGACCTCGCGTTTTTCCTGCGACGGAACGGTTGCACGATCGAGCGCGTGGAGTGCACGGACCGCGACGTGCCGCCGGTCCTCGGTTGGCTGCTCAACGCCACGCCCGCGAAGTACGCGTTGTTCAACGCGTTCGTCGTGGCGCGGAGACACTGAAGCCCGGCGGGAATGCCGCGGGATTTTATACCACGGAAATCACGGAAGCTCAGTAAAGGGGAGTTTTACCACGGAAATCACTGAAATCACGGAAGCCCGATAATCCGGAGTTTTACCACGGAGCACACGGACCACACGGAACGAAGAAAAAGATTCTGATTCCGTGTGCTCCGTGGTCGATATTCGAAATGGCTTCCGTGATTTCAGTGATTTCCGTGGTCAATCTTCCTCGTCCCCCAGGAGGTCTGCATCCGTGGTGACAAGCGCGGCGCGAACACGGAGAATCCACCGCGAATGAAGCTTCTCGTCCGTTCGCTCTGGCTCGGCCTCCTGGTGTGGGTCGCGTCGGGTTGCAAGACCTTCGAACCGCCCCACGTCCGCGTCGAGGCCTACGAGGGCCGCAAGATCCGCGTTGCCTGCGTCGGCGACTCGATCACCTACGGCGCCGGCGTCGAGGACCGCGAGACGAACAACTATCCGTCGGTGCTCGGCGGGATGCTCGGCTCCAGTTTCGAGGTGCGGAATTTCGGTCGCAGCGGCGCCACGCTGCTCTCGACCGGCGACCTTCCCTACGGTTCCACGGACGAATTCCGCGCGGCGACCGACTGGGTTCCCGACGTCGTGATCCTCAAGCTCGGCACGAACGACACCAAGCCGCAGAACTGGAAGGGACGCCCGGCGTTCGAGAAGGACCTGGTGGCAATGCTCGATCATTTCCAGAAACTGAAGCACAAGCCCGCCACCAAGGCGTGGGTGTGCGTGCCGGTGCCCGTATACGAGACGCGTTGGGGCATCAATCGCGAGGTGCTCGATACCGGCGTGATCCCGTCGATCATGGACGTCTGCCAGAAGCACAAGGTCCCGGTGATCGATCTCAACGACGCGTTGTCCGGGCATCCGGAGATGTTCCCCGACAAGATCCATCCCAACGCCGCCGGCGCGCGCGTGATGGCGCTCACCGTGTACCAGGCGATCCGGCCCTGAGCCGGAACGATACTCCTATTCGTACCCGCCGCCGGCGTGCTCGCGCACCGGCGCCACTTGGTCGTTCTCGAGGCGCGACAACGCCGCGCGCGCGTCCCGGTGATCGGGCGCGAATTTCTTCAACGCGTCCGCGGCCGCCGCGCGCACGCCGGAATCAGGATCCACGGACAGCTCGAGCACGAACGCCAGGTCGGTGGCATCGGTCGAGTCCACGAGTCGGGCGATCGAGCGCGCGACGTCGCCGCGCATTCCCCACGGCACGGTCGGCCAACGCGCCATCAGCAACGGCAGGGCCGCGCGGCTGTCGGCCGAATTCACGAGTGCCATCGCGCTCGCCGCCTGGCGCCGCCAACACGGCACGGGAAACGGAAGCGCGGTGTTGGCCAAGCGCGGGCAAACGTTGAGCAGCCCTCGCGACGCGCGTTCGCCAAGGGTCTCCGGCTTCAACCACTCGTCGATCAATCGCGGGAACCAACGCGTCTCCACCACGACGGAGGACGGCACGCGGCCTTCGAACACCGCGCCGAATTCCGCCTGCACCCTCTGGATCGCGGCGAGATCCGGATCCGGCCACGCGGCCCAACCGAACGCCGTGGCCGCGAGGGCCAGCGCCGCCACCGTCCATGCCCACCGTTTTCGCCGCTGTTCCATGGCGCCGGATCATTCGAAGGGTTCGGAAATCCTGACGATGCCCCGCGCCAACCCCGTCGCCTCGTCGATGTCGATCACCGCGCCCTGCAACAGCACGCGGCCCGACGCGACCTCGAATCGCTGCGGCAGGTTGGTGAGGAAACGCCGCACGACCGGCTCGACCTCGCGTCCGAGAACGCTGTCGTGCGGTCCGGTGAAGCCCGCGTCGCTGAGATAAGCACTTCCTTTCGGCATCACCCATTCGTCGGCGGTCTGGACGTGGGTGTGGGTCCCGACCAACCCGCTGATTTGCCCGTCGAGCATCCGGCCCATCGCGATTTTCTCGGACGTGGCCTCGCCGTGGAAATCGATGAAGACGATCGGCGTGCGGGCGCGCAGGCGGGGCACCTCGGCGGCGGCGAGCACGAACGGGTTTTCCAACGGCGGCATGAACGTGCGGGCCTGCAGGTTCAGGACGGCGACCGGCGGGCCGCCCGGACGCGCGTGGACCACCGAGCCGTTTCCGGGGACACCCGGCGGATAGTTCGCGGGCCGGAGGACGCGCGGTTCGCGTTCGAGGAGTCCCGCGGCTTCCTTTTGGTCCCACACGTGGTCGCCGGTGGTGATCACGTCGATGCCGGCCTGGAACAATTCCTGGGCGATGGCCGCGGTGATGCCGTTCCCGCCGGCGGAATTCTCGCCGTTGGCAACGACGAACCCGAGACCGTGGCGTTCGCTGAGCACCGGCAGGAGCGCGCGGACCGCGCGGCGTCCGGGAGCGCCGACGATGTCTCCGATGAACAGCAGCTTCACGCGGCCCACGATACGGGCGCCGGCGCACGACGGCGACGGCGAAGTCGGATGGCGGCCGGACGCGCCACGACATGCCCGCCTTGACGTTGCCCGCGCCCGCGTCCAGAGAAAGGGTCGCCTCCCATGCTGAACATCCACCATCTCGAACTCTTTTATTACGTCGCGCGCCACGGCGGGATCATGGAGGCGGTGCGCAACATGCCCTACGGGATCCAGCAGCCCGCGGTGTCCGGCCAAATCCTGCAGCTCGAGTCCGACCTCGGCCTGAAACTCTTCAACCGTCGTCCGTTCGAACTCACGGCGGCCGGCCGGGAATTGTTCGAGTTCGTGCGCCCGTTCTTCTCCAACGTGGAGGTGGTCGGCGAGAAACTGCGCGGCGGCGTGACCCAGACGGTGCGCATGGCCGCGCCCTCGGCCATCCTCCGCGATCATCTTCCCGAGGTGCTTCAAATGGTCCGGAAGAAGTTTCCCCGGCTGAAGCTCATACTGCGCGATGCCCACCAACCGCTCGTGGAGCAATGGCTCGAGCGACACGAGATCGATTTCGCCGTGACGGTGCTGGAGGGACGCCCGGTCTCGGGGCTCGACTGCGAGGCGCTGCTCGAACTCCACGGCAGCTTCCTCGTGCCGAAAACGAGCCGGTACAAAAACGCCGCGCAGGTCCTCGACGCGATCGCGGGCGGGGTCGGCGCGGCCCCGGCGGAACCGTTGATCACGCTTCCCGCCAACGAGGCGTTGCCCCGCGCCTTCCGCGAGATGCTCTCGAAGCGCGAGCTCGAGTGGCCGGCGGCGATCGAGGTAAGCGCGCTCGAGTTGATCGAGATCTACGCGGCGAACGGATTCGGGATCGGGCTTGGGTTCGACCTTCCGGACCGGAAACTGAACCCGCTGCTCCGGTCGCTCCCCATCGCGGAGCTGCCGGTGATCCGCGTGGGCGCGCTGTGGCGGGGAAAGCTCACGCCGCTGCTCCAGCACCTTCTCGATTCGTTCCGCGCGCGTGCCCGCGTGTTCGTGCCGCCGCCCGGAAGCCCCAACTCGTCGGAAAAGAAGGGCTGAGCAGCAGTTGATCGTCCCGCGAGGGGAGTTTTTTCACGCCAACGGCGTCGCCGTAGCGCGGGCGTCTCGCCTGCGTTTCCGCGGAGCAAGCAGCAAGACGTAGGGCGGGCGTCTCGCCTGCACAATCAGCACCGTCCCCGGTGCGTTCCTCACGGGTGCTGCCGCGACAAGCGGGGCACGGGCGGGGACGCCCGTGGTTTGCGCAGGCGGGGACGCCCGCTCTACGCCCGCCGCCCGCGCTGCAGCAAGACGTAGGACGGCCGTCCTCGGCTGCGCAAGGCGGACCCAGAAACCGCCAAGCGGGCAAAAGAGGGAACTGATCCGCGGATGTCATCGCCGCATGGATTGCCCGTTCCTCCCCTTGGTTTTTCTTGGCTGTTTCTTGGCGTGAACAAATTCCTCGCACGCCACTTCACGCTTCCAGCCGCGGCCGCATTTCGAGAAGGGGGTTCAACGGCGGGTAGCAACCGGCGCACCTTCGTCCTTGCTGCCCCGTGACGCGACGCCGTATTCCCGCGCGATGCAACCGTTGACCTGCCGGATCGAACACCTCGGATTCGCCGCGCGCGATCCCTCGGCCCTCTCCGATTGGTACGTCCGCGTTTTCGGCGCGCGCGCCGTGTGGCGGAACGAGCTGCAACGCCCCGCGGTCTTCGTCGAGATGCCCGGTGGATTGCTTCTGGAAATCTATCCCTCGGCAAAGGCGCAGACGGAGATCACCGCGGACAATTCGGTTTCCGGTTTCCGGCATCTGGCGTTGCGCGTGGGCAACATCGAGGCGGCGCGCGACCATTTGGCATCGGCGGGGATCGTGTTCTTCGAAACCATCAAGCCGGCCGGTGGCGGCGGGCGCGTCCTCTTTTTCCGGGATCCGGAGGACAACCTGCTCCACTTGGTCGAACGCCCGGGCGGCGAACCCTTGTCGCACGCCTGACCGGCCGCCCGCTCAGCCGGAACGATTCGTTCGGAAAATGGGGATTACCCACGCCAAGGGGGGCCAAGGCCGGCGAAGTCGCCATGAAAGCGCCAACATCGATCCCACCCTGAGGTGAAATGACATCCGGTTGGCTTTGCCCCCACGGGTTGGCCTTGGTCTGGCTTGGCGTGAGAGCCCGTCTGAAAAGTAGGGAGGGGTCCTGTTTTCGGGGAAAGGGTTCGATGGCGAGGCGTGAGGAGGGAGCAGACCCGCGGCGGTCTGTGACCGACGAGCAACGAAGCCAGCGGGCCGTTTCCGCGAAAACCCTCCGGGCGTCGGGTCTTTTCCGCGGAAGCTTCGTTGGCTCGGGCATCACGGACCACCACGGGTCCGCTCAGCCCTCG
>JANYDN010000042.1 GCA_025363585.1 Verrucomicrobiota bacterium
TGACAGCAGCGAGCCGATTCCCAGATCGCCGGACATGAGGTCGAGCCTCACGCTCCGCGTGTCCCTTGGGTGTTCGCCGCTCACGAAGCCGACCAGGGAGTGTATCGGGAACCAGAGATTGGATCCCACCGTTCGGTGAAATGGCATGCCGGCGGTCTTTGCCCCCTTGGATGGCCTTGGCCCGTCTTCGCGTGAGATAATTCCTCGGCCGCTACTGCATGGATACGGCTTAGCGTCGGTCACCCTTTCCCGGGTCCGTCGTCGAGCACCTTCCATCCGCGTCGGTTGAGGTTCCAGTAGACGATCGCGCCCGACGCCGCCGAAAGCGCCAGGAACACAAGACCGGTACCGGTTTCGCCGAACAAAAGTTTCCCGACGCCGAACAGCGCCAGATAGATCATCGCGCAGCCGAGCGCCCAATCCACCAGGTTGCTCGCGACGTCGCGCGGCGGGACCACCTCGCTCGCCTCGCGCGCGATCGGTCCCCACAGGCCCGCCGACGGGCGCACCCGCCGGTAGAACGACAGCAGCACGGACTTGTCCTCCGGCGCGGTGAGGAACGTCACCGCCAGCCACACCGCGTTCGATACCGCGACCGTGATCAACACCGTCCACGCGAAGGACGTCGGATCATCGTCGCCGCCATCCACGCGGAGGCCGTGGCGCAATCCGGTGGGTCCGAACTTCAGAACCATCGACACCACGAACGACGCGGCCATCGCCGACACCTCGCTCCACGCGTTGATCCGCCACCAGAACCACCGGAGGATCAGCACGCTTCCCGTCCCGGCGCCGATCGCCATCAGGAATTTCCACGCCCCGCTGATCGAACTCATCTGCCCCGTCACCAGGCACGACGCGAACATCAGGATCACCGTCGAGACCTGAGCCATCCGGACGTAGTGCGCGTCGGTCTCGGCGGGCTTGAGGAACCGCCGGTAGAAATCGCTGACCAGATACGACGCGCCCCAGTTCAATTGCGTCTCCACCGTCGACATGTACGCCGCCGCGAACGCGGCGACCATGAGGCCCGCCAGCACCGGCGGGAAAACGTTCGGATCGACGATCACCTTCACGAATCCCGACTCCTTGTCCTTGAGCGTCGGGTAAAGGACCAGCGAGGCCAGGGCCGTCAGGATCCACGGCCACGGACGGATCGCGTAGTGCGCGATGCTGAACCACAGCGTGGCGAGGAGCGAGTTGCGCTCGTCCTTGGCGGAGAAGATCCGTTGCGCGACATAACCCCCGCCGCCGGGTTCGGCGCCCGGATACCACGTGGCCCACCACGTGACCGCGAGGTACACGAAGAACGCGATCATCGGCATCCACGGCGAATTCAGGTCGGGGACGAACGACAGGATCGAGCCCTGGCCGCCGCGGCTGGCGTCGAGGACCTTCAGTTTCTGGACCATCGTGTCCATGCCGCCGGCCGCCTTCACCGCGTACCACGCGAGGACGATCACCATGCCCATCTTGAGCACGAACTGGAACAGGTCGGTCACCAGGACTCCCCAGAGACCGGACAACGTGGAGATCAACGCGGTCACCAGCATGATGCCGAAGACGATGCAAAGCGCCGTGCCATCGGGCCCCAAGTGGACGCTCCCGAAATCGAGCGCGAGGTCCGGAAAGACGATCTTGAGGATCTTGACCATCGCGAGGTTCACCCAGCCGAGCACGATGCAGTTGATGGGCAATCCCAGGTACAACGCGCGGAAGCCGCGCAGGAAGGCCGCGGGTTTGCCCGCGTAGCGGATCTCGGCGAACTCCACGTCGGTCAATACGCCGGCGCGTCGCCAAAGCCGTGCGAAGAAAAACACCGTGAGCATCGCGCTCAGCAGCATGTTCCACCAAACCCAGTTCCCCGCGATGCCGTTGGCCGCGACGATGCCCGTGACGGCGAGCGGGGTGTCCGCGGCGAAGGTGGTGGCGACCATGCTGGTGCCGGCGAGCCACCACGAGACGTTGCGTCCGCCGACGAAGAACTCAGAGGTCGAACCCGTGGCCCGCCGCCGGTACCAGAGGCCGATCCCGAGGTTGACGGCGAAGTAGGCGGCGATGACCGACCAATCGATCCAGGTAAGGTGCATGCGGGAAGCGAGGTTTTCGCGACCGTAGCGAAACGCGCGCGGACGGGAACAGCCGTTTCAACCGCCTTCGACGCGGAATTCCTCACGCCAAGGGGGGACCAAGGCCGGCCAAGAAGGCGGGAACGTGTATCGGGAACCAGAGATTGGAACCCACCGTTCGGTGAAACGACACGCCGGCGGTCTTTGCCCCCTTCGATGGCCTTGGCCCGCCTTGGTCCCCCTTGGCGTGAAATAATTCCTCC
>JANYDN010000137.1 GCA_025363585.1 Verrucomicrobiota bacterium
CGCTCGCCGGAGGCCGCCGAGGAATACGTGGCCGCGTTGAAGACCGCCAAGCGTTACCAACGCGATGTCTATTAGAACCGCCATGACCCCCACCATGACGCCGCCCATCACGCCGCCGGGACCGCCGTTGAATCCCGAGCAGAACGCCTGGCTCGAGGGTTGGTTCTCGGGCCTTCGCAACCGCGGCTTTTCCTTTGGCGATCTCGTCGCCAATCCCGCCGCCGCTCCCGCCGCCGCGTCGATTCCCGCCCTCGAGGATCTTATACCCGAGGAACGCATCAAACGGGAACTCCACCCGCTCGACGCCTATCCGCTGCTGCTCCAGCACGCTGCCGCGAACCAGGCCCCCGACAAGGAACAGACGTTCCGCTTCAAGTGGCAGGGCCTCTTCTTTCTCTCGCCGAACAAGGAGGCCTTCATGGCGCGCCTCCGCATTCCCGGCGGCCAACTCCGCTCGTTCCAACTCCGCGAACTCGCGGACGTCGTCGACAAACTCACGACCGGCTACGTCCAGATCACCACGCGCGCCAATCTCCAGATCCGCCTCATCGCTCCCAAGGACGCGCCCGAGGTCCTCCGCCGCATCCAGTCCGTCGGACTCCACACGCGCGGCGCCGGCGCCGACAACATCCGCAATCTTACCTGCGATCCCACCAGCGGCGTCGATCCCGCGGAGTTGGCCGAGACGCTCCCGATCGTCCACGAACTCGGGCAATATATAATCAATCACCGCGAGTTCTACGACCTTCCCCGCAAGTTCAACGTCGCCGTCCACGGCGGCGGCCCGATCCCGACCGTCGAGGACACCAACGACATCGGTTGGCGCGCCGTCCGGGTGATCGCGCCCGGCACGACGGCCGTGCCCGCGCCGCGACCCGGCGACGTCGTCACCGACCGCGTTCCCGCCGGCGTCTATTTCCGCTGCGCGCTCGGCGGCGCCACCGGGCACAAGGCGTTCGCCCGCGACATCGGCGTGCTCGTGCCGCCCGCCGAAATCGTCGCCGCGACCGTCGCGTTGCTCCGTGTCTATATAGCGAACGGCAATCGCACCGACCGCAAACGCGCGCGCCTCAAGCACCTTCTCGAAACCTGGTCGCTCGACCAATACCTCGCCGCCGCCGAGAAACTCCTCGGGCGCGAGTTGATCCGCGTTCCGTCCGACGCCGCGCCCGTCGAGACCCCCACCGCGCCGGCGGCCGCGCATCCGCAGGTCGGCGTTTTCCCGCAACGCCAGCCTGGATTGAACTGGGTCGGCGTCGCCGTGCCCGTCGGACAGGTCACCACGCGCCAGATGCGCCGGCTCGCCGAGTTGTCGGACTTATATGGTACCGGCGAGGTGCGCCTGACGGTCTGGCAAAACCTCGTCATTCCCAACGTCCCCGATTCACTCGTCGAGACGCTCAAGAAGGCGCTCGTGAAGGCCGGGTTCGATTGGCGCGTGTCGCACGTGCGTTCGGGATTCATCGCCTGCACCGGCAACCGCTATTGCAAGTTCGCGGGCAGCGACACCAAGGGCCACGCGCTCGAGCTGATGAAGCATCTCGACGCGCGCGTCCCGCTCGACCAGCCGGTGAACATCCATCTCACCGGCTGCCCGAATTCCTGCGCCCAACATTATATGGGCGACATCGGCCTTCTCGGAACCAAGGTCAAGATCGAGGGCGAGACCCGCGAGGGATACCACGTGTTCGTCGGCGGCGGGTTTGGCGAGCGTCAGGCGGTCGGGCGGCAGGTTTTCCAGGGCGTCACCGTCGAGGCGCTGCGCCCGTTGCTCGAGCGCATGCTCAAGGTTTATCTGCGCCGGCGCGACGGCACCGAGTCGTTCCAGTCTTTCAGCGCCCGCCACGATCTCGGCAAACTGCAGGAACTGTTCGGCGAGGACGCGCCATGAACCCACGAGCATGGGTGGGTGACGGCGGCCTTGGAGCCCCGCCTGCGTGGGTGATGGCGGCCCGCCGTCACTTTCCTGCGCCCAACAATTTCGGCCCGGATCCCAACGGTGACGGCGGGCCGCCGTCACCCACGGTCACAAAGGAGCCATGAGCTTCCGCCCTCCATCGATGGGATCCGACGCCGAGCGCGACGTGGTCACGCTCGTCGACGAACTCATCGCCGAGCAGCGCGAACTCACCGCCGTCGAACGCTTCGGACGACAGCACGACCGCGGCGACCGGCCGCTTCTCGAAAAGCATTACCGCGATCTTATACCTCTCTCCGCGCCGCTTCCCGGCGAGCAATACGCCTTCGAGGTCGAGCTCGATGCCTGCTCCGGCTGCAAGGCCTGCGTCTCCGCATGCCATTCGCTCAACGGACTCGACGAGGAGGAAACCTGGCGCGGGGTCGGCATGCTCCGCGGGGTCGAGGCCAAGGCCGCCCTCGGCAAGATCGCCGCGCGCACCGAACCCGTCGCCCGCTTCGTCACCACCGCCTGCCATCACTGCGTCGAACCCGCCTGCCTTCTCGGCTGCCCGGTCCTTGCCTATGACAAGGATCCCGCCACCGGGATCGTCCGTCATCTCGACGACCAATGCATCGGGTGCAGCTATTGCATCCTCAAGTGCCCGTATGAGGTGCCGAAGTATTCCTCCAAGCGCGGCATCGTCCGCAAGTGCGACATGTGCCAGGGCCGCCTCGCGGTCGGGGAAGCACCCGCGTGCGTCCAGGGCTGCCCGAACGCCGCGATCCGCATCGTGACGGTCCGGCCCGAGGCCGTCCGCAATCACTATAGGCCCGCGCGCGTGGATGCTTCCGGCGCCCTATCCGATCCGAATCCGTTCCTCGAGGCGTCGCCCCAACCTTCCTATACCCTCCCGACCTCGCGCTATATAACCCGCGCGGACACGGCCCTGCTCGTACCCGCGGACGCCGCGCGACCAAGGATCGAGCACACCCATTGGCCGCTCGTCCTGATGCTGGTCCTTACCCAGATCGGCGCCGGATGGCTGTGCGGCGTCGCTGCCCGACTCTTCGTGGGCACGCCCGCCGCCACGCTTCGGTTCGAGGGGATCGCCGGATGCCTGCTGGTCGTCGCCGGACTCGTCGCGTCCGCGTTCCATCTCGGTCAACCGCGCAAGGCATGGCGGGTCTGGATGGGTTGGCGCACCAGTTGGTTGAGCCGCGAGGCGATGGTCATGGGACCGCTCGCGGGCATCGCCACCCTCTTCGCCGCGTCGCTGTGGTATCCCGTGCCGATCGCCGGCGCCGCGACCGTGCTCGGCGCATCGCTTGCCGCGGCGACGCTCGCGGCGGTTTTCGCACAATCGATGGTTTATATAGATACCCATCGCGCAACGTGGACCGCTCGAGAGACCGGCCCGCGGTTCCTCGGCACCGCATTGCTCGGGCTTCTAATATCGATCCGCGCGCAGCCCGGCGTCCTCATCGTGGCCACCGTGGTGTTGGCGGCCCTCGAATGCCGCGTGTTCCACCACCGGCATGGCAAGGAGTGGACGCCCTGGAAGCGTTCCGCCGCGCTCCTGCTCGGTCCGCTGCGCGTCGGGACCGTGTCCCGATTCCTTCTCGCAGCCGCCGTGGTCGCCGCCGTCTCCCTCGCCGTGCCCGCTCCCTATGTCCTGGGAATCGTGGTTTTGTCCGCGCTCGCCGAACGCCGGCTGTACTTCGCCGCCGTGGGTCACGAGCGCATGCCTGGATCCCCCGGATGAACTAAGTACCCTCCTCATGCCCCTGAACCCCGACTTCCCCTGGCTCCGCGCATGGAATGGTCCGCTCACCGCCGACCTCGTCCAGCGCCCCGGTGATTTCGGCCTCGGCCGCGTTCCCGAACGACTCCAGCCCGACGCCACCACGTCGATGGTCTGCGGCTTTTGCGCCACGGGTTGCGGCCTGACCGTCCATCTCCGGGAGGGCGAGGCCGTGAATCTAAGTGCCGACCCGCGCTATCCCGTGAACCTCGGCATGGCGTGCCCGAAAGGGTGGGAGGCGCTCGCGCCGGTGTCCGCGCCCGATCGCGCCACGGCCCCGCTCCTGCGCAACCGCGCCACCGGCGCCCTTGAACCCGTCACGTGGGTCCGCGCCATGCACGAGTTCGTCGGACGCATGAAGGGCGTCCAGGAACGCCATGGCGCCGAGAGCGTCGCGTTCCTGAGCACCGGCCAGATCACCACCGAGGAAATGACGCTGCTCGGCGCCCTGTTCCGCTCCGGCATGGGCGGTCGCCATTGCGATTCCAACACGCGGCAGTGCATGGCCACCGCGCACGTCGCCTACAAGCAAAGCATCGGCTTCGACGCCCCGCCCTATACCTATGCCGATTTCGAGGAGTCCGATTGCCTCGTGTTCGTCGGGTCCAATCCCTGCATCGCGCATCCCATCATGTGGCAGCGCGTGCTCCGGAACCCGCACAAGCCCGCGATCATCGTGCTCGACCCGCGCCGGACCGAGACCGCGATGGCGGCGACGCTCCACGTTCCCATCGCGCCCAAGTCGGACCTCGCGCTCCTCTATGCCCTCGCGAACGCCCTGCTCGCGCGCGGCGCGGTGGACCGGACTTATATCGACGCCCACACGGACGGCTTCGCGGAGTTCGAACGGTTCGTCGCCGAATTCACGCCCGAACGCGCCTGCGCGGACGCCGGCATTCCGGCCGAGACCTTCGCCTCGCTGGTCGAGGCCGTTGCCAACGCCAAGCGCGCGTCGTTCTGGTGGACCATGGGCGTGAACCAGGGACACGAGTCCACGCGCACCGCGCAGGCGTTGATCAACCTCGCGCTCATGACCGGCAGCTTCGGCCGGCCCGGCACCGGCGCGAACTCGATCACCGGCCAATGCAACGCGATGGGTTCGCGCCTCTTCGCGCACGCCACCGGATTGCCCTGCGGACGCGAATTCCAGAACCCCGCGCACCGTGCCGACGTCGCGTCCGTCCTCGGTTGGCCGGAGGAACGCATCCCGTCCACCCCGGGCTGGGCCTACGACCAGATCATCGATGGGATCGAGTCGGGCGCGATCCGCGGGCTATGGATCATCGCGACCAACACCGCGCATTCCTGGATCCACCAGACGCGATTCCGCGAGCTTGCCAAGAAGCTCGAGTTCCTCGTCGTGCAGGACTTATATGCGGACACCGACACGGCGAAGCTGGCCGACCTGATACTTCCGGCCGCGGGATGGGGGGAAAAGGACGGGACGCTGATCAACAGCGAGCGCCGCATTGGCCTCGTGAAACGCGTGCGTCGTCCTCCCGGCGAGGCGTTGTCCGACTTCGCGATCTTCCGGCTTGTGGCGAACGCGTGGGGTTGCGGCGACCTTTTCCGCGCGTGGCGCACGCCCGAGGAAGTCTTCCGCCTCATGCAACGCCTCAGCGCGGGGCGCCCGTGCGATTTCTCGGGCATCGAGGGATATAGGCATCTCGACCAAAGCGGCGGGATCCAATGGCCCTATACCGCCGCGGACGCCGCGAAGGCCGGGCCGGGACCGTTGCCGGTGGAATGGCGCGAGCGGCGCTTGTTCGCCGACGGACGTTTCCACACGCCGACCGGCAAGGCGCGGTTCCTCTTCGACGCGCCGCGACCGCCCGTGGAAATGCCCGACGCCGACTTCCCGCTCGTGTTGCTCACCGGCCGCGGCAGCAGCGCCCAATGGCACACGAACACCCGCACCGGACGCTCCGCCGTGTTGCGCCAGATGTATCCCGCCGATTGCTATGTGGAAGTGAACCCGGAAGACGTCGCGCGACTCGGGTTGCTCGACGGCCGACCCGCGCGCCTGGAGACGCGCCGCGGCGCGCTCGAGGTCAACGTGGTTTCCACGCCGACCGTGCCGTCCGGACGCGTGTTCGTCCCGATGCACTATGACGGCGTGAACCGCCTCACCGCGGAATCCTTCGATCCCCATTCGCGCCAACCGAGTTATAAACACTGCGCCGCGCGCCTCGTGCCACGGAAATCCTGATCACGGGACCACGGAACGCGACGCTGAAGGCTTCATTATTTACCACGGAAGTCACTGAAATCACAGAAGGGCAGCCCGGCCTTTCACGTGCTTCATCGATGGAACGAGGCTACACACCTCCCCGGTCCCGATTCCGTGTGCTCCGTGTGCTCCGTGTGCTCCGTGGTAAAAAATATAATGGGTGTTTCTCGGCATTCCCCTATTCCGTGATTTCAGTGATTTCCGTGGTCAAATCCCCGCGCGTGAAACTTCCGTGGGTCCGCAACCCGTGGTGAAGCCGCAACGGGCCGGTCCCGCGATTCGTCCCAAATCGTAGGTTCGCCGCACTTTTCGTTCCGTGGCGCCCGCGCCATTTGCCAAGCTCGCTGCTTCCCGGACGGCACCTGGGTTTATCCCGCGTGCCTCCTGGACATTTCATGCGATTCCTTCCCGTTGTCCCGCTCCGATCCTTCGCGCGCCGCGTCGCGCGTGTCCTGCCCTTGGCCGGCCTGTTGCTGGCCGCGCCGCTCGGCGCCGCCCTTCCCGCCAACCGCGACACCTCGTTCCAGACGCTGCCCATGGACGGATTGCCGTCCACGAGCGTGTTGTTGCCCGGCGGAAACATGGTCGTCGCCGGGAATTTCCGGACGATCAATTCCCAACTCTTTCCCGCCATCGCCCGGTTGAAGGCGGATGGATCCCTCGACGATACCTTTGTCCTGCCGATCGATCCGGGCACGCCCAACAACAAGACCACCGTCGCCGAACTCGTCCTGTTGCCGGACGGTGGATTCGTCGCAGCGGGCGGGCCGTTCCGCACCACCGGTGCCGTGCTTCGCACCAATGTCGTGCGCTTCCTGGCGGACGGGACGGTGGACCCGTCGTTCGACGCGGGATCGATCGTCCCTTTCCATGGCCTCGCGGTGCAGGCGGACGGAAAGGTGCTCCTGGTCGCATCGGGTGGCGGGATCGCCGGAATCAAATTGGTCCGGCTCGCGGCCAACGGTTCGATCGACGCCACCTTCAATTATACCGCCGGTATCTATAACGGCCTCGTCGCGCTCCAACTACAAGCGCAGCCCGACGGGCACGTCCTCGGCCTCGCGGGTGACGGCAATCCGAACTCCGGCGGTCTTGCCCATCTATTTTGGCTGAAGACCAACGGAAGCCAGGACACGTCGTTCAAGTTTCCGTTCCTCCCGAACCAATTGATGGACGAAAGCCGCTTCGTGGCCGCGGCCGACGGCCGACTCCTCGTGGCCGGAGTGAATGCCAACAACCAGACTTATACGACGCTGCGGCTCGCCGCCGACGGAACCGTCGAGCCCGCGTACGGTTTTTCGGGCGACCCCAACAACCAGGGGATCCGTCCGATACCCGCCGCGTTTCTTCCCGACGGCGGCGCGGTGCTCGTGCGCAACCCCAGCAGCGGCGATCGTCGGGTCAGCTTTTTGTTCCTGACCGCGGCGGGCAAATTGGCCGGCCAGCGCGACTTGTTCACCGCGGCGTCCGACAATGGCGTCGTGGGCGTGGGCGTCCTGCCGGCGCGGGCCTTTTCCATGCAGCCCGACGGAAAGCTATTGTTCGCGGAAGCTTTCTTCGACGGATCCAAGAACGTCTACGGGATGTTCCGCCTGATGCCGCCGCCCGTGCCGACCCCGCCCGTGATCACGGTCCAACCGGCGAGCGCGACGATCGGCGCCGGCGAAAGTCTTTTTCTCGGCGTCACCGCCACGAGCGAAAGCCCGTTGGTCTTCCAGTGGCGCCACGCGGACACCAATTTGCCCGCGCAAATTTCCGCCAATCTGAATCTGAATTTCAATTCGCCGGAACGCGCCGGTGATTTCCAGGTCGTGGTCGGCAATACCTTCGGCTCGGTCACCAGCCAGGTTGCGACCATCACCGTCAAGCCCCCCGCGCCGCTTGTCATCACCCAGCAACCCGTCGGCGGCACGGTCCTGCTCAGCAAGGCGTACCTGCTTTCCGCGCAGTGCACGACCGATGTCCCGCTCGGTTACAAATGGTATAAGAACACGCAACCCCTCGCCAACGGCGCGGGCCAGGGCGGATTTGCCCCCGTCAATCTTCCGGCCAACGACAACACCCGCACCGCCGACTATTTCGTCGTCTTCACCAATTCATACGGCGGGTCCATCACCAGTTCGATCGTCCACCTCGACGTCATCATCCCGGGCCCGCCCACGCTGACGAGCCAACCGCAGGACCTCTCCCTCTTCTCCGCACAACCGGTCCAGCTCGGCGTCGGCGCGCTTGCGGACGGCACCCTTCTCTACCAGTGGCAACACGCCGGCACGAATCTCGTCGCCAGCGCCACGATGCCCATCGTGACGTCCGCCTCGCTCGCCATTTCCGGAACGGATCCCAATCGATTCGGGAACTACCAGGTCATCGTCACCCTCAATCCCGGCGGCAGCACGACGAGCCGGTTGGTGAGCGTGACCTTGCTGCCTCCCGGCCCGCCGGTGTTGTTGAGCCAACCGCTTGGCGCGAACCTTCTCGTCGGCCAGAACACGAACCTATTCGCCGGAGTGAACGGCGAATCACCCATCGGTTTTATATGGCAGCACGCGGGCACCAACGTCCGGGTCCAGCCGGTGCCCTTCCTTCCCGGTCCGTTCACCAATTCGCTCCCGGTGCTCGGCCTTGCCAACGCCGCCGGCGAGTATCGGTTCATCGCCACCAACCAGTTCGGCGGCGTAACCAGCGTCGTCGCCACGGTCGCCATCCAACCGCCGCCGCCCGCGACCCTCGCCGCCGATCTCGCCGATCGCACCGTGGGCATCGGGGAATTCAACCGCGTCGACCTCACCAACGGGCTCGTCGCCAAGGACCCGAACGGTAGCGTGGACACGACGCACATCCTGGCGTTCTCCCCTAACGGCGGCATGGCGCCTTTCCGCGGCTTGGGTTTCTGGAACCTGGCGTTCGGCGTCTCCAATCGGTTCTATATCGGCGAAAGCCCCGGCGCGGCGGCCGCCAGCGGCACCTGGGGTCCCGCGCCGGCCGCGCCGGGTTATACCGCGCTTTCCCTCACCAATTTCCCCGGGCCGGGCGACATCGTCCGGATGGAACTGTTCGAGGACGGTCGCTACGGCATCATCCTCGGCGCCGCCAACCAGTCCGGCACCTACCGCGTCCTCGGCCCGCGCCGGCCGGCGACGAACACGTTCTCCATCGACCTCGTCGGTCCCAACCCGGTCGGCGTCGCGTGGATGAAAGACGGGGTCCCGATCGCATTGTCCGGTCGTCCCGGCGGATTTAGCTATCTGATCTCCAGCGAGTCCCTCGGCGCGCCCCCGGCCACGGGTGGCGTCAACACCCGATACAAACTCGTGCTGCCGGATGTCCTGCCGTTCGACGCGGGCCGCTTCACCGCGATCATCACCAACCTCGTGCGCAATCCCG
>JANYDN010000143.1 GCA_025363585.1 Verrucomicrobiota bacterium
GGTCGGCATTCAGGATGACGAGTCCGTTCTCGATGCTCTGGACGAGCACGGCGCCCAGGAGCGTTCCGGGGAACACGGCGCCGCGTCCGCCCTGCAGGCTGGTGCCGCCGAGCACGGCCGCCGCGATCGCCGCGAACTCGCGGTTCGATCCGAAAGTCGGGGACACCGCGCCGAGCTGGGCCAATGAAAGAATCCCGCCGAACGCCGCGCACACGCCGCATAGCACGTAAACGACGGCCAGGATCCGCCGGGTGTCGAGGCCGGCTTTCCGCGCCGCGTCGGGATCGAAGCCAATCGCGTGGACGCGACGCCCGAACGGCGTGCGCGTCAGCAACACGTGTCCGGCCAGCACCACGATGGCGCCCGCCACCACGGGCAACGGGATGCCGGCAATCCTCGCGGTGCCGAGCGCGAGGAATCCTTCCGGCAGGTTCATCGCGCGCGTCCCGGTCAGCCAAAGCCCGAAGCCGCGCCCTACATGAAGGGTTCCCAACGTCGCGACGAATGCCGGAAGGCCGACGCGGGCCACGAGCAACCCGTTGAGCGCGCCGGCCGCGGCGCCGATCGCCACGATCGCGAGCAGGACCGTCGGCAAGCCCGCGCCCCCGAGCGCCAGTTTTCCGGCGACCGCGGCGGCGACGAAGAGGATCGATCCCACGGAAAGATCCACGCCCCCCGCGACGAGCACGAACGTCATCCCGACCCCGACGACCGCGGTGGACGACGACTGCACGAGCAGGTTGGACACGTTCGCCACCGTCAGGAACCGCGGCGACAGGATCCCGAACACGACCAACACCGCGACGAACAGGATCGACGTCGCGTGGTTCAAGACCGGCAGAAGCCAGCGTCGTCGCGTGTCCTTCATGACGGCAACGCGCATCGAAGCAGTTGCTCCCGGTCGAACGCGCCGCGTTCGAAAGCGCCGGTGATTCGTCCCCTCGACATCACGAGGATGCGGTCGCTGATGCCGACGAGTTCCTCGAGGTCCGACGAGATGGCCAGCACGCCGGCGCCGCGATCCGCGAGCGTGTGGATCAACTGGTGGATCTCGAAGCGGGCGCCGACGTCGATGCCGCGCGTCGGCTCGTCGAGGATCAACGCGCGCGGCGAGGCGAGGAGCCACTTCGCGAGGACGACCTTCTGTTGGTTGCCGCCGCTCAGCGTCTTGGTCGACCGCGTGTCCGGAAGGACGGCCTGCAATCGCACGGCGTCGCGGATTCCCGCGATCGCGTGTTTCAACCCGGCGACGTCGAGCCAAAGCGCCGGCGTGCGCGCATGCTTCTCGAGGGTTGCCAGCGCGATGTTGTCGCCGACCGACGCCTCGAGGCAGAGGCCATCGTCGCGCCGGCTCTCGGTGAGCAACGCGAGGCCGCGTTCGATGCGCCGCCGTGGTCCGCCCCCGAGCAATTCCCCATCCAGCAACACGGAGCCGGAATCCATGGGATCGAGTCCGAAAAGGACGCGGGCCAATTCGGTGCGGCCCGCTCCCATCAATCCGAAAACACCCAGCACCTCGCCGCGGGCGAGCTTGAAGGAGACATCGGACACGAATCCGCGCCGCGTCACGCCGCGCGCCTCGAGTGCGGGAGCCGCCGCGGGATTCGCGGCGGAATTCGCGGCGGCACTTGTCGTCGGGCCGCGTGTCGGAAACAACTGCTTCAGGTCCCTTCCCACCATAAGCGAGATCAAGCGCTCGCGGGTGAACCCCGAGGAGGGTCCCGATCCCACCACGCCGCCGTCGCGCAGGACCGCCACGTCGTCGCACACGCGGAGCACGTCGCCGAGTGCGTGCGAGATGTAGACGATCGACCGGCCTTCGGATCGCAGCCGGTCGACGAGTCCATGCAGCCGTTCGCGATCGGACTCGCCGAGCGACGTGGTGGGTTCGTCGAGGATGATGAGGCGCGCGTCGAACGAAAGTGCCCGCGCCAATTCGACCAGTTGGCGTTCGCCGGTGGCGAGTTCGCCGACGGGCGTGGACGGCGATCGCGCGAGCCCGACCCGCGCGAGCAATTCCGACGCGGCCGCGTTCGTCCTGCGACGATGGATCAGTCCCGCGCCGGTCGGGAAACCCTGGAGGAAGAGGTTCTCGGCGATGGTGAGGTTGGGAAACAGGTTCAACTCCTGATGCACGAACCCGATGCCCGCGACCCGCGCCCCGGCCGGCGTGCGCGGCGAATAGGGCGCGCCGCCGAGGACCATTTCGCCGGCGTCCGGCGCGAGGTTTCCGCCGAGGATGTTCATCAGCGTCGATTTACCCGCGCCGTTCTCGCCGACCAAGCCGACGAC
>JANYDN010000185.1 GCA_025363585.1 Verrucomicrobiota bacterium
CTCGGCCCGGATCCCGACGGTTCCGCCGACCTTCACGGTGTCGCCCGTGAACACCACGGTCTATGTCGGCCAAACGGCGACGCTGAACGCCGGCGTCGACGATGTCTCCGCCACGTTCCAGTGGCAGTTCGGCGGCACCAATCTGCCGGGCGCGACGCTGCCGGCGCTGGTATTGCCCAACGCGACGACCAATCTCGCCGGCCTTTATCAAGTCATCGCCGGCAATCTCGGCGGCGCCACGACCAGCGGGCCCGTCACCCTGACGGTGCTCGACCTGCCGACGGGCACCCTTTCGCTCGGGAATTACGTCTTCGCCGGCAGTCCGTTGGTGCCCGTCAACTATCTGGCGCGCGGCAACGAGACCGAGGTCGATTTCTCGATCGCCTTCAACGTCCTCACCCTGAAGAACCCGCGGTTCATCTCGGATTTGCCGGCTGCGGTTGGTGAGTCCGTTCTCCCCACCCGGGTGGCCCATACGGCCGAGGCCGGCGGCAATGGGGCAACCGTCGTCGAGGACAGTTCCCAGGCCGCCAACGGCCTGTTCGGGGTAAAACTTTTGTTCGGAACCAATTTCCGCCTCGATCCCGGCCAGCGGATGGTGGGCACCGTCGCGTTCGATCTCGTCGAGGGCGCCCGGCCGATGGCCGCCGGCCTTGGCCTCACGAACGTCCCGGTCGCACCCGTCGGTCCGGTCATCGACGCAACCAACGCGATCGTGACGCTGGGCCCGGTTGGTCCACTGATCATTCCCGGAGCCGCGCCGAAGCTGGATTTCCAATCCGGCCTTTTCGTGCAGCGCTTCTCGGTCGGAAATCCGGGCACCACGTCCAACGCGTTCGTCCGGATCTCGGTCGGCGGGCTCGGCCTCGATTCCCTCGGTCTCGCGATGCTCGCGTGGAATTCCTACGGAACGTCGAGCGTCACCGCGCTGCCGACCCTTGCGATCACGAACCTGTTTCCCGGCGACACGAAAACGCTGGCGGCGGAGTTTTACGTCGCGGATCTCGCGACCGTGCCCACGCCCATTTACACCGTGGATGCGACGTCGGTCTCCGTGGATCCGGTGCTTTCGACGCGCATCATCGCGGTCGATCGCGCCCTCTATTTCCACAACGCCTCGTATCCCGCCGGGGCGCTCCTCGTGGAATTCCCCACGGACGTCGGCCGCTCCTACTACGTCGAGTACGCGGACACCTTGGCCGACCTGAACGCGGCGGGCCCGACGCTGCGCGTGGCGCGGCCGTCGATTCCCGGGACGGGTTCGAGGGTGCAATGGATCGATTCGGGTCCACCGAAGACCGAGGCGGTGCCGGCGGATGGCGCGCGGTTCTACCGGGTGATTCCGAGCCGCTGAACCGGGACCGACTTTTCCTGACATGAGCAATCATTCTTCCAATGCCCGCCGCGTCGCCGTGCTGGCGGTTTCCACGGTCGCGGCGGTTTCGGTCCGCGGGCAGGAACTGGCTCCCGAGTCGGGGGCTTGGCTCCGCGCGGGCGGCGTGATGCGGTCCGGCATGAAGGTGCAGTTCCACGACACCGCGTTGCCGACGCCGCTGGGCGCCGGCATTTTCCAGAACGGCTACGTGTTGCCCTCGGTCGGCACGAACTCGCCGTACACCTGGAACTGGGGTTACCAAAGCGCGTCGCAGATCACCGGCAACACCCTGCAATTCCAGCGCCTCGACAACGCCCCGCGCGTCGGCGGTCTTTCCGGAAACATCGGCTCGGAGTTCGGGGGCGAATTCCGCGGCGGGTTGGAGGTGGTCCAGTTCGAGGTCAAGAAGCGCACCGTGAAGTTCGGCGTCGAGGGTGGCTACGGCTACACCACCGTATCGGCCGGCGCGAGTGGCACGGCATCGGGCACCGCCACGCTCACCACCACGGGCTACACGTTGGTCGGTCCCAACGACGAGGCGATCATCCCGCCGTTGCCCCCGTTCTCGGGAACGTTCGGCGGGCCCGGACCGTTGATCCCGCGCGACCCGATTTCCACGGGCTCGATCACCGGCACGGGGACGTCCGCGCTGGACATGCACCTCAGTGCCCACCTGCACATCATCAAGGCGGGCGTGTATTTCGAGACGCCGTTGACCCAGCGTCTCAGCGCGGGCGTCAGCTTTGGCTACTGCACCATCCTGCCCGACGCGCAGTTGAGCTTCACCGAGAGCGTGACGTACAGCGATCCCGGTCTCCCGTCCTCGTCCGTGTCGCGCGTCGTCCGGCGGTCGGACTGGCGACCCGGCGGTTATTTCGAGATGCGCCTCCAGTACGACTTCACCAAGCACCTCGGCGTCTATGTCGCCGGCCAAGTGGAGTTCAACCAGGACTGCACGTTTGGCGACTACGGCCGCCAGGCCACGATCAAGCTCGGCGGCGTCTACGGCGGCAACGTCGGCGTGCGCTGGACGTTCTGAAGAGGGGGCGCGATGGGTTTTCACGGTAGCCTTCCATGCGCCCCGCGCGGTCCCCGCGAATCGCGGCTTTGCACCTTGCGCCGGGCCGGTTCCCTCTTCGTTGCAGGAGTGTTTCTGGTCGTAGGATGCAAGTCCGCGCCCGGGAATGCCGCGCCGGGCAATCCCGCCGCTCCCGCCCCGGCCAAGATCCGCGCGTTGGGGGGCGCCCAGGGCTCCATCGTGCAGGTCCAGCCCGCACTTCGGTTCGTCGTGGTCGACTTCACCCTCAACGCCACGCCGGCGCCCGACCAGATCCTCAAGGTCTATCGCAACGGCCAAAAGGTCGGCGAGGTGAAGGCGGGCCGGATGACGCGCGAATCCAACGTCGCCGCCGACATCGTCAGCGGTGACCCGCAGGTCGGCGACGAGGTGCGTCCCGAATGAAGCCGATCCGCGCCGGGTCGATCCGGGACGGGCAAGGATTTTCAGGCCGCGTCGGAAACGGACGTGAGCATTCGCCCCGGGTTTCGATCCAAACCCCATGAAGCGGTTTCTCCTTCCCGCCATTCTGTGGTTCGGCTCGGTCTGCGCAGGGTTCGCGGCGCTGGCTGCCGATCCCGTGGCCGCCGCGTTTCGGCCGCTCCCGCTGGAGGGAATGGAGAACACGTTCTCTGTCGGCAAACGATTGTACTCGGGATCCTCGCCCGAAAACGAGGCCGCGTTCGCCGCGCTCGAGAAGCTCGGCGTGAAGACGATCGTCAGCGTCGACGGGACGGTGCCCGACGCGGCCGCCGCGCAGCGCCACGGGATGCGCTACATCCACCTGCCGTTCGGCTACGACGGCATCCCTTCGACCAACGCGCTGCGGTTGGCCAAGGCCGTCGCGACGGTCGATGGGCCGATCTACTTCCATTGCCACCACGGCAAACACCGCGGTCCCGCGGCGGTGGCCGTCGTCTGCGAGGCGCTCGACGGATGGAAGCCCGACCAAGCCGACGCGTGGCTGCGCGCCGCAGGGACGTCGACGAACTACGCCGGCCTGTTCCGGTCCGTCGCGGAATTCAAGCCGCCGACCGCGGCGGAGTTGGCGGCGGTTCCGGCGGATTTCCCCGCGCGTGCCCCGACGCCGGCACTCGTGGACGCGATGGTCCGGATCGACGGGCACGCCGACGCGCTGGAACTCGCGCGGAAGTCGGGATTCACGGCGCCGAAGGGCAATCCGGACCTCGTGCCGTCGGCCGAGGCGCTGCAGTTGCTCGAGTTGTTCCGCGAGGCGCGCCGCACCGGTCTGGGGGCGCGTCGCGGGCCGCGGCACGACGAGGGACTCGCGCGCGCGGAGGAGGCCGCGGCACGGTTGCTCGAGGCGATCCGGTCGTTCGACAAATCCCGGACCGCGCCGAACCTGGCCGCCGCGGAGAAATCGTTGGCGGCGCTGAAGCAGAGTTGCGTGGCGTGCCACAAGGCCGAGCGCGACTAGGCCCTTCCGAGCCGGGTCCTTGTCGGATGCAACGGGCTTGGGCACAGTCGCCGCGCCATGCGACATGCCCCGATCGATGCGCGATTGTTCGTCGAGAACCGTGCCCGGCTCCGCCAACTCATGCTTCCGGGCGGGCTCGCCTTGGTGAACGCAAACGACATCCCCCCGACCAATGCCGATGGATCGCTTCGCATCGTCCCCAATTCCGACCTGTTCTACCTGACCGGGGTCGAGCAGGAGGAATCGATCCTCCTCCTGTTTCCCGACGCGGACGACGAGCGGTTGCGCGAGATTCTTTTCCTCCGCGAGACCAGCGACCTCATCGCCGTGTGGGAAGGGCACAAGCTGACGATCGACGAGGCGCGCGCCACCACCGGCATACAGAACATCCAGTGGCTCTCGGAATTCCCCAAGTACCTGCATCGTCTCGCGTGCGAGGCCGAGCACTTGTATCTCAACGCCAACGAACACAAGCGCGCGGACGTCGTCGTCGAGACCCGCGACGCGCGTTTCGTCCGTTCCATCCAGAAGAAGTTCCCGCTGCACCCATACCACCGGCTCGCCCGCCTGATGCACCGGCTGCGGATCACGAAGTCCGACGCGGAGGTCGCGCTGGTCCGCGAGGCCTGCGCGATCACGAAGGCCGGGTTCGACCGCGTGTGCCGCTTCGTGAAACCCGGCGTCAACGAGTGCGACGTCGAGGCCGAGTTCGCTCACGAGTTCATCCGCCGTCGCGGTGCGTTCGCCTACAACCCGATCATCGCGTCCGGCGGCAACGCCTGCGTCCTGCATTACGTCGACAACAGCCGCCCTTGCCAGGACGGCGACCTGTTGCTGCTCGACGTCGCCGCGAGCTACGGGAACTACAACTCGGATCTCACGCGCACCATCCCGGTCAACGGCCGCTTCACCAAGCGCCAGCGCGAGGTGTACGCCGCCGTGCTCCGCGTCCTCCGCGCGTCCATCGCGGGCCTCGTCCCCGGAAAGAAGCCGAAGCAGTGGCAGGAAGAAGCCGAGGAACTCGTCGCGCGCGAGTGCGTCGGGCTCGGCCTCCTCAAGCCGCGCGACCTCAAGGCCAAGGTGGACGATCCCGCGCGACGGCCCGTCAAACGCTACTTCATGCACGGCAACGGGCATCCCATCGGCCTCGATGTCCATGATGTCGGGTTCACCACCGAGCCCTTCGCGCCGGGCTGGGTGATGACCGTCGAGCCCGCGATCTACATTCCGGAGGAGGGGATGGCGGTGCGCCTCGAAAACGACGTCCTCATCACCGCGGACGGTCCGGTCGACCTGATGGCCGACATCGCGATCGAGGCCGACGACATCGAGGCGTTGATGTCGCGCGGTCGCGGCAAGCGGTCTTAGCCGGGACCATGCAGTCGCGGTGGACGCGTCAACCCAAGGTGGTCCCGCTTGTAGGCCGCGTGCCCCCACGCGGCGTTCCACCCCGGGGATTGGCTAAGGCTCCTTGGCCGGCCTTGGCCCCCCTTGGCGTGAGATAATTCCTCGGTCGCGACTGCATGGATCCGGCTTGGCCCGGAAGGTCCTACGCGTCCGCCGGGAGACGGAAGTTCGGGCACTGGCTCAGGAACCGCACCGGGTTCTGGTACACGACGCGGTCGATGGCCGACGCGCTCCATCCGCGACGCCGCATCTCGAGGGCCGTGCGCGGAACCGCCAGCGGCACGCTCTCGCCCCAGTCGCACGCGGAGTTCATCCACAGCCGTTCGGTGCCGTTGACGTCGAGGATGTCCACGGCGCGGGCCGGCGTGCATTTGCTGATCGGGTAAAGCGTCATGCCCGCCCAATGCCCGCGGTCCAACACCGCGCGGACCGTGTGCTCCTCGACGTGGTCGATCAACACGCGCCCGGGCTTGATCCGCGAATCGGCGCGCAGCACGTCGAGGATCAGGCGCGTTCCCTTCAGCTTGTCCTCGAGGTGCGGCGTGTGGACCAGGATCAACTGGTCGTGGCGCGCCGCGAGGTCCACGTGCATCTCCAGCACGCGGAGTTCGTTTTTGGAATTCTTGTTGAGGCCGATCTCGCCGATGCCAAGCACCGTCGGACGCGACAGGAATTCGGGGATCGTGGCGATGACGTCGCGCGCCAACCCGACGTCCTCGGATTCCTTCGGGTTGATGCAGAGCCAACAGAAATGCGGCAGGCCGTAACGCGCGGCGCGCTTGGGTTCGTGCTCGGTCAACTGCGCGAAGTAATCGCGGAAGCCCGACGCCGTGCCCCGGTCGAATCCCGCCCAGAAGGCCGGCTCGCACACCGCGGCGCAGCCCGCCGTCACCATGTCGAGATAGTCATCCGTCGTCCGGCTGACCATGTGCCCGTGGGGCTCGATGTATCGCATGCTTGGAAATCGTCGGGTGTCGTCGTCGTCGGTCTCAGCCCGGCCACGCTCCCACGGCGCCTTTGCCCGGGGCTTTGTCCACCGGTTGGTCCGTCGGATCGCTCAGCGACCGCAGCACCTCCGCCGCGCGACCCGCGCCGTCCGACGCGAGGTGCCGCAACGCGTCGCGGAACGCCTGCGCCCGGAAATCCGCCTCGCCCGTCGCGCGGTCCAGACGGTCGAGGTACGCCGCGATCTCGATGAGCTTGCAACGGGCATCCATGAAGTAGAGGTCGAGGACCTGCGCGCGCGTCATGGGGAAATCATGGCTCGCGGAGGCCCGCGCGCAACGCGGGAGTCGGCGTGTGTAGGGCGGCCGTCCCCGGCCGCGCAACCGAGGGCGTCCCGCCCGCGTAGCGACGCCCGCGACGGGTTGCCGCGGAATGGCGGCATGATGTAGAGCGGCCGTCCCCGGCTGCGCAGAGAGCACCGTCCTCGGTGCGTTTTGACGCGGCTTGCGGGGCACGGGCTGGGACGCCCGTGATTTGCGCAGGCGAGACGCCCGCGGCTACCGCAGGCGGGGATGCCCGCGCTACTTCGGGACGTGCCCGCGCGGGCGGCAACGTCCGCTCCACGGTCACCTCACATTTCGGCTTCCGCCCGATGCCCTTCCGCCGTTTTCTCACAGCCATGCGTCCGATGATGTCGCTGCGGTTCTGGTGCGCGTTCCTTTGCCTGGCGTCCGTTTCAAGGGCGGCGGATTGGAAATCGCTCTTCGACGGGAAATCCATCGCGGGCTGGGAAGTCACCGGCTTCGCGGGGCACGGCGACATCGAGGTGCGCGACGGCGCGATCGTGTTGAACCAGGGCATCCTTTCCGGGATCCATCGCACCAACCCGCCCGCCAAGATCGACTACGAATTCGAGCTCGAGGCGAAGCGCGCTCTCGGCGGCGACTTTTTCTGCGGCCTCACGTTCCCGTTCCAGGACACGTTCGCGACGCTGGTCGTCGGTGGCTGGGGCGGCGCGGTCGTCGGCATCTCGTCGCTCGACGGACAGGATGCGTCGCAGAACGAGACGACCAAGTACGTCCGCTTCCAGAACGAGCGCTGGTACAAGATCCGCCTCTCGGTGACGGCCACGAACATTTCGGCATGGATCGACGGCGATCACTTGGTGAACCTGGATCCGCGCGGCAAGAAGATCGCGCTGCGTCCGGGCGAGATCGAGTTGAGCCAGCCGTTCGGGATCGCGAGTTGGGCGACCACCGCGGAACTGCGCGACCTGCGTTGGCGGCCCATCGAGGCGGCCGAGAAGGCCCCGGGCGCGTCCTTGCCCGGGCGTTTCGCGGGCGTGGCCGACACGATCGCCGCGGCCGCGTTGCCTTCGGACGCCGCGTGGCGACGACTCGCGGAACTCTGCGACCGCTTCGGCCCGCGCTTCTCGGGCACGACGAACCTCGAGATGGCGATCGATTGGATCCTTGGCGAGATGCGCGCGGACGGCCTCGACAATGTCCACGGCGAACCGGTCTCGGTCCCACGCTGGGTGCGCGGAGAGTGCTCGGTCCACTTGGTGGCGCCGACGACCGACCGGCTGCCGATGCTGGCGATGGGCGGGAGTGTGGCGACGCCGACCGGCGGAATCACCGCGCGGGCATTGGTCGTGACGAACTTCCAGGAACTCACGGCCCGCGCGTCGGAAGCCGCGGGACGCATCGTGGTCTTCGACGTCCCGTTCACGAAATACGGCGACAGCGTGAACTACCGCTGGGCGGGCGCGTCGGCCGCGGCGCGGGTCGGGGCCGTCGCCGGACTGGTGCGGTCGATCGGCGACTTCGGGCTGCGGACTCCGCACACGGGCGCGATGAAATACGACGACGACGCGGGCAAGATCCCGTTCGCCGCGATCGCCGCGGAGGATTCGCAACGACTGCACCGCTGGCAGGACCGCGGTTCGAACGTGGTGTTGACGATCCACGCGGGTTGCCGGACGGAGCCCGACGCGATGTCGCGCAACGTGGTGGCCGAACTGCGCGGGCGGGAATTGCCCGACGAGGTCGTGGTGCTCGGCGGCCACGTGGACTCGTGGGACGTGGGACGGGGCGCGCTCGACGACGGCGGCGGCTGCCTCGCGGCGTGGGAAGCGGTGCGGCTGTTGAAGCAACTCGGCCTGCGTCCGCGGCGCACGATCCGCGTGGTGCTGTGGACGAACGAGGAAAATGGATTGCGCGGCGCGAAGGGATACCGCGAGGCGCACAAGGCGGAGATGGCACGGCATCTTCTCGCGGTGGAGAGCGACAGCGGCGCGTTCGACCCGCTCGGATTCGGTTTCACCGGCAGCGACCGCGGGATGGCGGTGATGCGCGGGATCGGCACGTTGCTCGGGCCGAGGGTCGGCGCGGGCAAGATCACGCTCGGCGGCGGCGATGCGGACATCGGCCCGATGCTCGAGGAGGGCGTGCCGTTGGCCGCGTTGCGGGTCGCGGCCGACAAGTATTTCTGGTTCCACCACACCGACGCCGACACGCCCGACAAGGTGGATCCGAAATCATTGGCCCGTTGTTCGGCGGCGTTGGCGTTCCTCGTGTACACGGTCGCCGACCTCGACGAGCGCTTCCCGAGGTAAGACTCGGGAACCGGGCTTTCGGGAATTGCTGGGTCCGCGCTCTCACGAGCGCTGCCACGCCGCGACGCCGCTTTCCACGCAATCGTCGCCCTCTCCAGAAAGCGGTCTGGCGGCCTCCGAGGCCTTCCCATCGCTCGCTGTAGGCCGCGTGCCCCCACGCGGCGTTCTACCGCGGATTTCTGATCCGATGGCTTCCGGTTGCCGGTCGTTGCGACGCCGGGTCGGGGGACCCGGCCTTCAAGAGAATTGCCCCGCCCGCCTTGCCACCAGCCACCACATGGCGCGCGAGGACCGCCTGGGTTGGCTCGCACCCAGTCGCGCGACGATTCGGCGAGCGGGCCGCCTGCGTTGGGTGTGGGTAAGGTGGGTTCTGGGGACGCCGGCGAGAAAGCGGTGTGGCGCCTTCCGAAGGCTTCCCACCGCAGTCCGAAAGCGCTTCGCGCGGGAACCGGCGCGTTTCCGCGCTACGTCCGCGCTCTCACGAGCGCTGCCACGCCGTCTATCGCCGCCCCACTTTGGTGGCGACGGTGCGCGCCAGCCGCAGCGCCGCGACCATGCTGGAAGCGCTCGCGCGGCCCGTGCCGACGAGATCGATCGCCGTGCCGTGGTCCGGTGAAGTGCGCACGAACGGCAACCCGAGCGTCCAGTTCACGCCGTTGTCGAACGCCACCAGCTTGAGCGGCCCCAGCCCTTGGTCGTGATACATCGCGACCACCGCATCAAACGCGCCGTGGAGCGCTTGGTGGAACAACGTGTCGGCGGCAAGCGGGCCGTGGACGTCGATCCCGTCCTCGCGCATGTGCGCGACCAAAGGCCCAATCCAATCGGCTTCCTCGCGGCCCAGATGACCGCCTTCGCCGGCATGCGGGTTCAGGCCGCACACGCCCACGCGACGTCGCGGCAGCCCGAGCAACGCGCAGGCCTCGGACGCGAGTTCGACGGCCCGCCGCACCTTCGTTGCATCCAACGCGTCGGCCACGTCGCGCAGCGGAAGATGCGTGGTCGCCAACGCCACCCGGAGCCAACGGCCGCGATCGTCGTGCCCCAGCAACATCATCGCGTGCCGCGCGGCGCCCGAGATCTCCGCGAGGAATTCCGTCTGCCCGACGAATCGGTGGCCCGCCTCGAGGATCGATTGCTTGTTGACCGGGCCGGTCACGAGGCCGTCGAACGCACCGCGAAGGCAGCCCTCCGCGGCGAACCGCAGCCACGCGACCGCGGCGTTGGCGGCGTCGGTTGGGCTGGGCGGTCCGCACGGTGGCAAGGGCGTTCCCGTGGAAGCCAGGGTGACGCGCGCAGGCGCCGTCGAATCCAAGCGGAACGCCGGAAGTTCGGTGCCGATTCCCGCGACACCACCGAGTCGCGAGACCAAACCGGGGTCGCCGACGACGACGTAGCGGGTGTCGGGCTCGTCCGCGAGGACCGTGGACAGCGCGCGGAGTGCGAGCTCCGGTCCGATGCCCGTGGGATCGCCAAGGGTGACCGCGAGGGTGATCGGGACGGTGTTCACCGGGCGATGCGCCGGCCGGCGGCTCAGAAGTAGCGGATGAACGCCTTCTTGCGGAGGCGCGCGAGCCAAGCCTTCTGGAGGCGGTCCCGTTCCTGTTGCTTGAGGGTCGCCTCGATCTCGGTGCGCATCTCCGCCAGCGTGCGTTCGTGGGCGGCTTCCTTCGCCTCGGTCTTGATGACGTAGGCGGAGCCCTCGATCTCGACCACGCCGCTGAGGCCGCCGGGAGGCAGGGCGAACGCGGCGTCGATGATTTCCTTGCGTAGCTCCTTGCCCTTCTCGGTCACCCAACCGCGGTCGCCGCCCTTGACGTTGCGGGCGTCGTCCGACATCTCGGCCGCGACGGTGCGAAGTCGGCGCCGGCATGAATGCGGGCCAATGCCTCCCCGGCGATCTTGGCCGGCTCGCCGCGCGCGTGTTTGCGCGCGTCGATGAGGATGATGCGAAGATGGACGCGGTCCTCGACCTTGTACTTCTCGCGGTTCGCCGCGTAGTAGCGCTCCATTTTGCGCGGGGACACCACGATCTCCTGCGCGATGTTGCGGCGGACCATCTGGTAGACGATGAGCGCCTCGGCCTCTTCCTTTCGGAAGTTGGCGTAGGTCCGGCCGGTCTCGCGGAGCATCTTGGTCAGCGTCACGCGGTCGATGAAATCCTTGCGGATCCGGTCGTTGACGAGCTCGTCCATGATCGACTCGGGCAACTGTCCGCCGACGAGTTTGAAATCCGCGACGATCAGGCGTCGGTCGATCAGGGTCTCGAGACTGTCCTTCTGGACGCCCATGAGCTCGCGGTCGAGGTCGGCCTGGGTGATCCGCGGATTGCGCATCACGACGGCTTCCATGGCCTTCCGCGCGAACACCTGCAGTTCCTCGTAGGTGATCACGCTGTCGTTGACGATCGCGGTCACGCCGTTGACCAGATCCGTCGCGGCAAAGGAACTGGCGGCGAATCCGGCGGCGACCACCAGCGATGCAATCAGGCGCTTCCGACTCATGTGCGCGGACCGTACGGAGGTGGCCGGCGGTAATCAAGGGGTGTGGCGACTGCCGGGGCAGGGGGCTCGGCCGGATCCACGCAGTCGCGGACAAGGAATTATTTCACGCCAAGGCCCGCCCTCCTCTGGCGGGGTTCTTTGCCGCAATGAACCGCCGAGGAGGCATTATCCGCAGATGACGCAGATTCCGCAGATGCACGTTGGGCGAGGCATGTCTCAAACCGTCGGAGCGTTTTGGGCCGGTGCCGACCTACATCTGCGGAATCTGCGTCATCTGCGGACAAAGGATGGAACATCGACCTTCGGTTCATTGGTAGGGGGCCAAGGCCATCCAAGGCGGCAACGACCGCCGGCGTACATTTTCATCGAAAGGTGGGATTCGATGAGCGCATCCCGATCCACTTTTATGGAGCCTTGGATGGCCTTGGTCCCCCTTGGCGTGAGGAATTCCCGTTTTCCCAACGAATCGTTCCGGCCAAGCCGGGCGTTGGGAAACCCACCGGGAAACAGTCGCCGAAATTTTCGTGCGCCTATCGTGGCGAAGACTAGCGTCGACGCCGTCATGCGCCCTCGTCGCCTTGTCCTCCCGTGCCTCGCCCTCTGGCTGGCCGTCGCCGCCGGCGGGAATCCCGTCCGTGCGGCGGAAGTCGATGCCGAGGATTACCGCATGTTGAAAGCGCGGGTCGCGTCGTTCGACGAGTTCGTCGCGCAGAACAATTCGAGCCTCAAGTCCCTGCGCAACGAATTGGCGCGCCTGCGCTCCGAGAACGACGCGTTGAGAACCCAGGCCGCCGCCGCCCGTGGCGCCGTGAGCCAGGACCAACTCTCGCGGCTCGCGACGCAGGTCCAGGAGGTCGAGCGCAACCGTGGCCGCGACAAACAGCAGGTGCTCGACGCCATCGACCGTCTCAAGAACTACACGCCACCCGCGGCGCCCGTCGCGAAGACGCCGGTGAAAAAAGTGCCTGCCAAAAAAGCGCCGGTGAAGAAGACACCCGCCAAGAAGGCGCCGGTCCGCAAACCGTCCTCCACCACGAACGCCCCCGCCGCGAACCCCGGCGTTCCCCGCTGACCCTTTTTAGTTCACGACCCGCAACCCGATCCAGCCATGCGTTCCATCGCCCTTCTCGGTATCGCCGGACTCCTCGTCGCCGCGCCCATTCATGCCGCGGAAATCGATTCCGAGGATTTCAACCATCTCAAGGGCCATGTCACGGCCCAGGACGAGGCCATCGATTCCTTCCGCGCGACCCTGCAGCAGTTGCGACAGGAGATCGCGCGCCTCCGGACGGACAACGAGTCCATCCGCACCCAGCTTGAAGGGACCAAGAACCTCGCGTCGCAGGAGCAGTTGTCGAAGCTCGCCGACCAAGTCCGCGAGGTGGACAAGAACCGCGCGAAGGACAAGGAACAGATCCTCGAGGCGATCGAGAAACTGAAGGCGCTCCCACCGCCGGTCGTCCCGGATCCGCCGAAAGCCGAGCCCAAGCCGAAGGACAAGACACCCGACAAAACGGATGCCAAGCCCGGCGACAAGGCGCCCGAGAAGTCCGGCACCGACGCGGGTACGAAGGGCGACAAGACCGACAAATCCGGGAACGGCGAGAAAGCGGAAAAGACGCCGGATGCCGGGCCCGAACTTCCCACCGAGTATTTCGAGCACAAGGTCGAGGAAGGACAGACGCTGGGCGCGATCATCGAGGCCTACAACAAACAGCATGGGCTCAAGGTCCGCCTCGCGCACGTGCTCAAGGCCAACCCGACGCTCAAGGATCCGAAGAAACTCAAGGTCGGGCAGACGATCCGGATCCCCGCGGTGAAGTGATCCTTGCGGCTCGAATTCCTTCCTCCTGATGAACCCACCCGCTGGCACGCGTCCTTCGTTCGGCCAGCGTCTCCGCGGATTCGGGGCCTACATCGGAAAATCGCTCCGACGCTGGCACCTGTATCTCGGCGTGTTCTTCACGCCCATGCTGCTCTTCTTCGTTTTGAGCGGTTGGTATCAGGTGGGGTTTCCCGACCGGTTGAAGAACCCGGGCGATGCCGAGACGTTCCTCCAGAAAATGCGGGTGGTGCACACCGACCAGATCTACCCGGGCGACACCGAGCGCTCGCGGCCATCGTCCCCGCGCGGGTTCCAGTGGATGGTCTACGTGATGTCGGGCGCCATGGTCGCGACCACGCTGATCGGCGTATGGCTCGCGTTCCGCACCCTAAGGCGCACGGCCCCGGTGTGGGTGGCGCTGGTGCTCGGGCTGGCCGTGCCGATCGCCCTGCTGGCGTTGGGAAGAAAAGGCTGAGCCCAAGGCTTGTGGCTGGGTGGGTGGCGGCGGCTCTGCCGCCACTTGGAAGCGAGTTCCGGCAGGCACATCCCGGAGCCGGCAGAGAACATTAGATTCGATTCAGCCGCCCACCCGGGAACCGCACGTGTCGTGGCGGTATGCAATGGTGGGGTATGCAATGGGGTCAGATCTATCCCTTTGACATATAGATTTGGATGCCGTGCCATCGGGGGGTGGCCAGACCATTGCGAATCGACAGGGCCGGGGCGTGGCACCACGTCATGGGCCGCGGGAACGGGGGCGAAGCCCTCTTTCGCGGCGACCCCGACCGGCGCCGCTTCCTCGGGTTGTTGTCGGAGATTCCCGAACGCTTCTCGGTGGAGGTCCATGCGTTCGTGCTCATGGACAACCATTACCACGCGCTGCTGCGTTGCCGGGAGGCCAACCTCAGCCACGCCGTCCGCTGGCTCCAGACCAGCTACGCGAGCCGCTTCAATTGGGCGCACCGACGCCGGCGACACGTCTTCCAAGGCCGGTTCAAGTCGGTGTTGGTGCTCGACGAGGGACGGTTGGACGAGGTGGGACGGTATCTGCATCTGAATCCGGTCCGGATCGGCGGGCTTGGTCTCGGCAAAGAGGACCAAAGGAAGGCGCGGGTGTGGGGATGCGAGGATCCGGGAAGGGAATTGGTTTCGCGGCGGGTGGCGACCCTGCGCGATTACCGATGGAGTTCGTGGCGGCTCTACAGCGGAAGCGATCCCGGGGTGCCGTGGCTGAGCCGCGACCGGCTCCAGGGAGGGTGCGGGGGACGGTCGTTGAAGGAGCAACGCCGGGGGCTGCGCACTTACACGGAGGCACCCATTCGGCAAGGAGTGCTGGAGAGTCCGTGGGAAAGGCTGGTGGCCGGGGTGATCCTCGGGGAGGAGGCGGAGGCGCTTCGGGTATTGAAGGAGGCCGGGGGCAACCGAATGCAGCAAACGGCCGTGCGTCGGGCGGAGGCTCGGACGCGGCCGTCGTGGGAAGCGATGGTGAAGGCCGCGGAGAAGCAACTGCATTGCCCCTGGGACGGGCTGGTCCAAAAGCACGGGGACTGGGGGCGCGACGGACTGCTGGCGGTGGCGACCCGACACCTTGGATGGCGGCTTTCGGAGGTCGTGGGCCGCGAGCCCCGGATCAGCTACGCCGCTGCGGCGCAGGGCATCCGGCGGTTTTGGAAACGGGCGCCCGGCCACCCCGGAATGCGGGCCTTCGCAAGGGCGCTCGTGGCCAATATGTCAAAGGGATATATCTGACCCCATTGCCTCCAGCTCCACGCTGTTCGGGCTTTGGCACAAAGGACGCACAGCGGGAGCTTGCGCATGGCGCTCAGCCCAAATAGATTGGCCCGGGAAATACTACCGGGGTGCTTTGAGTGGTGATCCAATGGTTTCAAGATAGCATATGTTATGAAAAATAGTTTATGCGTTGTTGCGATAGCTTTGCCTCTCGTAACGAATTCCGGTGAGTTTGAGAATTTGGGTTTTGATGATGGCTATATCCCTCCGAATCCGACCAATAGTCAATGGATTCCGTTGTCTGGTTTGCCGGATTGGAGGCCTCAGATTGACGGGAAAGATATCGATCGAATCGGATGGAATGTGCTTCCTCAGG
>JANYDN010000217.1 GCA_025363585.1 Verrucomicrobiota bacterium
CGGGTCCTGCCCTCGAACCGGCGTCGGGATCGGACTCTCCGCTTCAATTGCGAATCCTGATCATTCCCGGTCGCACCCGGCACTTCCCGACGGACGAGCAACCCGTCGGCGCCGGCACCGCAGAGCGGCGTTGGGCATTCGACGACGTCCTCATCCAGTGTTGGGTTTCCGTCCGGGCCCCCGACTGGCGTGAATCCAACCGCGAGGCGAGCCACGCGGCCGATCTCTTGTTCGCCATCATGCGATCGCCCGGTCTTTCGGCGGAACTCACCGCGAAGGGCATCCGGCACCTGCGACCGCGCGTGCCGGTCACCGTCGCCAACGATGACCGTGCCACGCTGCGCGTGTTGATGGTACGCGCCCAACTTTTCTATCCCGTGGAGTGGTGACGGACCCTGAACATGAACCCAACCAAACCCCAGGCAGTCCCCGCGACGATCGCCGGCATCCGGCTGGAGATGGCCCGCAAATACGAGGTCGACATTCACGTCGGCGAGACCCCGATGCGCTTCACGGTGAGCCGGCTCAAGGCGACCGAGGAAGCAGTGATCCGCGCGCACATGATGGCAGCCATCCCCACGCTCCAGCCAAAGACTCTCGGCAAGGACGATGGCCCGTCGATCAACCTCATGGACCCGGACGCCCATCGCCGAATCGAGGACGCCCTCGGCGAGGGCAAGGCGATGGCGATCGCGCACGGGTGCGAGGCGATACGGGCCGAAGTGTTCCCCGACGGCATCCCGGCGACGATCGATCCGGCCGACACGCTGCGCCGGGTCATGGATCTCATGCCCTCGCTTTACGTGTTCGACCAACTGTTCCTTTCGATCATGCCCGACTCTCTCGGCAGCGCGACCGAGGCCCAGGGTTTTTTCTTTCCGGGCGCCTCCAGCCGCGCCTGAGGGATTGGCTTCGGGCGAACGAGAAGGAAGAGAGGGAGCGCGACAAGAAGCGATCGCTCCCGCGGCTGGACGCGCCCGACGAGGAGTTCCACGACATCGACGCGATGCTGGAATCGGGGATGGGTTGGTGGGAATGGCACGGCCTGCCGGCTGTGGTCCGCGGACGAATCCGCGCGCACTTGGTCGAGCGGGCCGCCTACCAGCGTTACGAGATGGCCGCCAACGAACCGGACAAGAAACCCGCGGGCGGCGGGTTCGATGGATTCATGCAGGGCTTCTGGGGCAAGTCGGCGTCGGACGGTCGCCCTTGAGATGCGATCCGGAACGCGTTCCAGTTTAAGGCGACCGGAGGTGTTGCGATGGCCGACGAAGAATCACTGAACCGCGAGATCAAGTTCCAGATCGCCGTCCCGAATCCCAACCTCGGCGGGCTGGACTCGACGATCGTGCTTTTCGAGCGGCTCAAGGCGGCGATGGATGCCGTCAACGATGCGTTCTCGAACACGGGCGTCCCGCGCAGCACGGCTGAGATCGAGGCTGCACTCAAGAAGGCGTTCGGTGGACAGACGATCAAGGGCTCCCCGATCGGTGACGTGCTCAAGAAGATCCGTTCCGAACTCAACCTGACCGAACGCGAGGTCACGCGGACCTTGGCCCAACTCGAAAAGCTGACCGGTGCCGGTTCCCCGATCGAGAACGGCAAGTTCAAGTCCGACCGTGGTGCCGCCGCCGCGATCCAGCAGGCGTTCGCCGCACAGATCCCGGACCTGAACGCCTTCGTGAAGTCGGCGACCGCTGCCGGCGCCAAGGTGCAACCGCGGGCGACGCTGGTTCCCGAAGGCACCCCGGCCACTGGGGGTGTCGCCGGCGCCGCGCTGGCTCCCGGGGAAAAGATTTCGCTCTCCATCCGCGGCGACCAGATCCAGGCCGTGTTGTTGCCCGGAGACAAGACCACGCTGCACATCGGATCGGATCGGCTGGAGGCGACGGGACCAGCCGCGGCCGTCGCCGTCCCACCGGCAGTTCCCGCCCCCACGCACAAGCCGGCCGGGGCATCGCCGTTCGTGGACGAGCCGGGCGCTCCCTCCTTCGACGAGGCTCCAAGCGCCGGTGGTGGCGGACTCGTCGACGAACCGGCGCTGGAGTTCCGCGAGCGCACCATTGCCACGCGGATTCGGCGGACCAAACGGGCGGCTACTCAGGCCGTCACGTTTCTCGACGACCAGTTGCGGCGGGTAACCGACACGATCGACAAGGAAGGACTGTCCGCCCAAGTCATCGCCAATCCCGTCCGCTCCGACGCGATCGCCGCCATGCGGCAACGCCTCTCGAAAGCCGCGGCCGGCACGATGCAGCAGATGGTTTCCAATCTCGCGACGCCCCAGGGGAACAACCCCGTCGGCGCCGCGAAGATCCGTTCGCGCGCCTTTGGCGAGATGGCCGCGACTTACGACCAGATCATCGAGGCCGAACGCACCAACGCCCAGCAGCTCAACTACACCGCGACGCTCGCCAAGGCATCGGAACAAGCCTCGCGCCTTCGGTTGCGCGCGCAGGCCGAGATGGAACGGGTCGACCGCATCGAGGCTGCCGGCCTCGCACGGTTGGGACGGGAAACTGGCCAACGACGACGGCAGTCCGATCAGTCGGTCGCGGCACGGGAAACGGTCGCGGGCCGTTCGGGCGAAGACCGCGCGGCGCGTCAGGAGGCCGAACGGATCGCGGGGCTCCGTGCCACGCAACAAGCCCAACTCAATGCCGCCACGGTGGCCGCCGCCGAGTCGGAGATGACCCGCCTGATGGCCGCCGGCTACCAGCAGAAGCGGACCCGTCGTGCCGTGTCGGGCGGCAAGGGATCGGAGTCGGTGCTCTTCGAGAAAGACGAGGGCGGCCGGAAGCTCCAGCAAACCTTTCATTTCCAGACAGAGGCGGGCCGGCGGGTATCGGCCGAGTTCGAGAACTTGCAACGCGTCCTCAAGGCAACGCGCGACGAAGCGGGCGCCGCGGGCAGCGACTTC
>JANYDN010000220.1 GCA_025363585.1 Verrucomicrobiota bacterium
ACCGTCGACGTTCGCGTCGCCGAATCCGGACCGGCCGAAATAATTGTGCGCCCGCGTGTTTCCCGCCGCTCGGACCATCACGGTGCCGAGGCCGAATCGTCCGGAGCTGACGACGTTCGAGATCGCCACGCGCTCGACGAAAGTGGGCTCGAGGAAATCGAAATCCGCGTTGCCCCAGCTGTGGTTCTGCACCGCGACCAATCCCGGGCTCCGCTGGAATGCCGCCGCGAGCTGCGTGGTTTCCGGAAGATCGTCGTTGGCGTCGAAGATCACCCAGCTCGTCAGGCCCGCAGCCGGCGCGACGCCGGAGATCCCGGTGCGGTTGTCGCCGCGGGCCGCCGCCAAACCGCCGACCGCGGTCCCGTGGTATTGCGACGACAACGAATGGACCCCGGAATCGAGGCCGGTGAAAAAATTGTGCGCGAGTTCCGCGCGGTAGGCCGGCTTGAGATCCGGATGCCGCGGATCCATCCCGTCGTCCAACACGCCGATGACGACGCCCGCCCCGCGATGGAGGGCCCACGCGCCCCGCGCATTGATATCGGAGGTGGCCGGCGGTTGGCCGAATCCGTTGCCGGTGTTGTCGAGCGACCACTGTTGCGCGAAGTAAGGATCGTCGGGGGCAAGGGCCCAGGCGAACGCGGGCTTTGCGTTGTGCCGTCGCAATCCCGGCATCGTCGCAAGGACGCCCGCCTCGCGACCGAGCCGCGACGCGGCGGCAATGGCCGAGGCCGCATCCTTGGCCACATAGACCGTTGTTCGTGCGTCCACGCCGCGTTCGCGCACGAGGCCGTGTCGCGTGGCGATCTCGTCGGCGTCGAACCCGTCGGCGACATGCAGGACGACGCGACGGGTGAGCTCGACGCGTCGTCCGGAGGCGCGGTCGATGGCTGGGATTTCCCCGGCACCGGTTCCGGAGCTCGGTTCGAGATCGAGGACGCGATGCCGCTCGCCGCGGAACGAGACGCCCTCGCCCGCCGACAAGGCGCATGCCGCCAGAAACGCGGCCAGGCAAAAAACCTTCCGAAAACGCGCGATCACGGATGCGACTCTAGCCAATCGCGGGCCATAGGCGAGACCGGGCCCGTCTTCCCGTTCGACATCGCGCGCCGCGGACGGTTGACTCGCGCGAATGAGGATTTCCGCGAGGGAAACTTCCCCGGACCAGCTCGCGTCGTGGCGCGACGCGTACCGGGCCGAGATGGATTGCCAGATCACCCACGACTCGCTCGACGGGCGGCCCGGTTGGACGCGTCCGTTCCTCCTCGAGGCGGACGGCACGGAGGTCGGCTTCGGATCCATCGCCATAGGCACATCGTCAATTTGATATTATGGGAAACACCCTCCGTTGGGGAATATTGGGAACCGGGGCGATCGCCCGGAAATTCGTCGCCGGCCTGGCGCATTCGCCGGGCGCCGTCATCGCCGCGGTCGGCTCGCGCTCGCAAGCGGCCGCCGACACGTTCGGGAACGAGTTCTCCATCCCGCGTCGACACGCCACCTACGAGGCGCTCGCGGCGGATCCGGAGGTCGACGTCATCTATATCTCGACGCCGCACCACTGCCACCAACCCAACACGCTCCTGTGCCTCGCGGCGGGCAAACACGTGCTGTGCGAGAAGCCCTTCGCGTTGAACGAAAGGCAGGCGCGGGAGATGGTGGAAATGGCGCGGGCGCGGAAACTCTTCCTGATGGACGCGATGTGGACGCGCTTCCTGCCGGTATTCGCGAAGGTCCGCGAACTGATATCCGCCGGCGCGATCGGCGAGCCGCGGATGATCCAGGCCGACTTCGCGTTCCGCGCGGACTTCGAACCCTCGAGCCGGCTTTTCAACCCGTCCGTCGGCGGTGGCGCACTCCTCGACGTCGGCATCTATCCGCTGGCGCTGTCCTCGATGGTGTTCGGCACGCCGACCTCGATCCAGGGTTCGGCCTCGCTGGGCGCGAGCGGCGTCGACGAACAAGCCGCCGTGGTGCTCGGGCATCCGGGCGGAAGGCTGTCGCTGCTCGCGTGCGGCATCCGCACGACGACCGCGCACGAGGCCGTGATCGCGGGAACGGAAGGACGTTTGAAGATCCATTCGCCGTGGTGGCGCGGGAGCTCGGTGACGTTGATCCCGGAAGGCGAGCGAACCTCGGCGAATCCGTTCTCCGGCGAGACCGAGCGCCGTTTCGACGAATCGTATCCGGGCAACGGCTACCAATTCGAGGCCGACGAGGTGGGCCGCTGCCTGCGGGCCGGACGGACGGAGAGCGCGGCCATGCCGTTGGACGAGACGCTTTCGCTGATGCGGACGATGGATGCATTGAGGGCGAGTTGGGGAATTAGGTATCCGGGGGAGTGACGGGAATGGTTGCTGCACAAGGAAACGGAAGGAGCGAAGGTCGGTTCGAACGCCGCCGCCCAGGTGTTTTCGAGCGCGGCTGGACGCGGCTTTTGGCAAGCTTGTCCGAACAGTTGCCGACGATGGCGCGCTGGTTCCTCGTCGGTCTCACACACTTGATCGCCCGCCTGATGAACGAGAACTCATTCACGGAATTGCCGCCCAATCTGCCCGTTCCCCAGGACGACGGTGCGGCGGCGCATCTATTGGGCAGCCGCCTCCCGGACGTGGAGCTTCATTCCACGTCGGGCCGTCGCGTCAACTTCCGCGACCGGCCGGGAATCGTCGTGCTTTACGCGTATCCGCTCACCGGCCGTCCAGGCGTGCCCCTTTTGCCCGGCTGGGACGAAATTCCCGGCGCGCGGGGTTGCACCCCCGAGTCGTGCGCCTTCCGCGATCTCCACGCCGAGATCCGCGAGCTCGGGGCGCAAGTCTTCGGCCTGAGCACGCAAGCCACCGACTACCAGCGCGAGGCGCGCGAACGGCTCCATCTTCCATTCGACCTGTTGAGCGACGAGTCGTTTGCCTTCACGGACGCACTGGCGCTTCCCACGTTCGTTGCGGCATCCACCCGCCTGTTGCGCCGGGTGACGCTTATATCCAATGGAGGCGTCATCGAGCGCGTCTTCTATCCAATCTTCCCGCCCGACAAACATCCGTCCGAAGTCGTTGCCTATCTCAAGAGCCGCGAGTCCTAGCCGAGGGCAAGTTGAGGAATCGGGCGGGGACGCCCTCGCTTGCGCAGGCGAGACGCCCGCGACTACCTGAACTCGGCTGTCGTGGGTGGCGGCGGCCCGCCTTCGCCGGGCTTCGGCGCGCAGGCCCGCCGCCACTCGGAGCACGAGTTGCATTCGGGAATTGGCTGGCGAGTGGCACCGAGCCGGTGCCACCCACGGCATGCTGCGAGGCGCTTCGCGCGGGGAGCGGTTCGCCTTGTGGCCGACGCGGTGACGCGGTGGACGTCCCTGCTTCAAACTCGAAACCCGAAACCCTCCCGTGCCTCGAACGCGAACTTGCCGAGGTCCACGGTCTCACGACCGCAGCCACGATTCCGGTCCACGGTCTCACGACCGCGGCCACGATCCTGGTGGCTTCAAACTTGAATCTTGAATCTTGAAACTGGCCGCCGCTACACCTCGCCGCCCGAACCGCGCCTGACCTTGGTCGGAGGCATGCCGAACGCCGACTCGAGAAACCGCCGGATGAAATTCACCTCGGCACGGCCCGCCACCGTGTGTTCCTTCTCGAATTCCTGCCACACCACGTCGAAGCCCGCGGCCTGCAACCGGCCCACCAACGGCCGAACGCCGTCGATCGGGATCAGCGGGTCGTGCGATCCGTGCGTCACCAGCACCGGTACCTTCCTCGCGCACTCGGGTGCCTCGGCGATCAAACGCTCGGGCTGGTCGATCCAGCCGCTGATGCCCACGACGCCCGCCAACCCCTCGGGATTCCGCAGTCCCGCGTCCAACGCCATGAGGCATCCCTGCGAGAAACCGAGGATCGCGATCTCCGACGCGGGCACGCCCGACGCGTGCAACGACGCCAACAGGTCGAGCAACATCCGGCGCGAGCGGGCGACGCCATCGCCGACGATCTCGGGTCCATTCGCGCCCTCGTTGCGGAGGCCGAACCAACTGTAGCCGCCGAAGTGCGGGTCGGGCGCGTCGACGAGCACGTGGTTGAGCCACGGCAATTCCAGCTCGTTGGGAAGCCACGACCAACCCTCGTGGGAATCGCCGAGGCCATGGAGGATGACGAGCGTGCGGCGCGAACCGTGTTCGCTCGCCGGGACATGATGCAGGTTGAGCATGGGCGGATTCAGTAGGGTCGCTTCGCGAGTTTCATGCGGACGCGGCCACCCTTGGCTTTGCCGGGAGGCACGGGGACGGTGGCGAGGGCCAGTTCGACGAACTCCGTCTGGCAACGACGCGCGGGCACGCCCTTGCGACGCGGCGGGATCACATAGGTGCCGTCGGGCTGCAACACCCGGGCCTTCGTGTTGTCCGCGAGCGCGTGGCCCAGGATTTCGTCGATGATCCTCCCGCGCAGCACGCCGTCCTCGATCGGGAAAGCGACCTCGATCCGCCGGAAGAAATTCCGCGGCATCCAGTCCGCGCTCCCCACGAACACCTCGGGTCGGCCGGCATTCTCGAAGCACCAGATGCGGCTGTGCTCGAGGAAGCGGTCGATGATGCTGCGGACGTGGATGTTCTCGCTCGTTCCGGGGATCCCGGGTTTCAAACAACAGATGCCGCGGACGATCAGGTCGATGCGCACGCCCGCGCGCGACGCCCGGTACAACGCCTCGATGACCTCGGTGTCGACCAGCGAGTTCATCTTCGCGACGATCCGCGCCGGCAGTTCCTGGCGCGCGTTGCGGGCCTCGCGCTCGATGAGCTCGAGCACGCGGTCGTGGGTCTGGAACGGCGCGATCACCAGTTTCCGCGTGCCCTGGAACTGGCAGATGCCCGTCAGCAGGTTGAAGAGATTCGTCGCGTCCTCGCCGAAATCCACCCGCGCGGTCAAGAGGCTGAGATCGGTGTAGAGCTTGGCCGTGGAGGGATTGTAGTTGCCCGTGCCGAGGTGCAGGTAACGGCGGATGCCGTCCTCGTCGTTGCGCACCACGAGCGTCACCTTGCAGTGGATCTTGTATCCGACGAGGCCGTAGACGACGTGCACGCCGGCTTCCTCGAGGGCGCGCGCCCACCGGATGTTGTTCGCCTCGTCGAAGCGCGCCTTCAACTCGACGACCGCCGTCACCTGCTTCCCGTTGCGGACGGCGTTCATCAACGCGCCGACGACGCGGGCGTCGCCACCGGTGCGGTAGAGCGTCTGCTTGATGGCAAGGACCCGTGGATCCGCGGCGGCGGCCTCAAGGAAACGCACGACGGTCTCGAAGCTCTCGTAGGGATGGTGCAACAAGTGGTCGCGAGTGCGGATCGCGCCGAAGATGTCCGTGCAATCGCGCAGCGAGGCGGCCTGCGGCGCGGGAAAAGCGGCGTCGCGCAATTCCGCCGGATGGTCGCCCTCGCAGATCGCCAGCAGGCTGGTCGGGCTGAGCGGGCCGTCGACGACGTAGAGGTCGTCGGCTTGCAGCCCCAGCGTGGCGAGCAGTTCCACGCGGATGTCTTCCGGGCATTCGCGGCTGACCTCGAGCCGGACGGCCTCGCCCTTGCGGCGGTTGTGGAGCTCGGCCTCGACCGCCTTGAGGATGTTCCCGACGTCCTCCTCGTCGATGTAGAGCTCGCTGTTGCGCGTGACGCGGAAGGCCGACCACGCGGAAAGCCGCGAACCCGGGAAGAGTTCGCCGAGGCGCTCGCCGATCACGTCCGAGAGGAACACATAGTCGCGGGAGCCGTCGGTGCGCGGGAGCCGGACCAAACGCGGGAGCACGCGCGGCACCTGGACGATCGCGAGCCGTTGCCGCTCCTCGGCACCGTGCGCGACGGTCACGCGGGTGATGAGGTTGAGCGACTTGTTGAGGAGCTGCGGGAACGGATGCGACGGGTCGACGGCGAGCGGCGTCAGCACCGGATGGACGCGCTCCCGGTAATGGCGGTCGAGCCATTCGCGATCCTCAGGCCGCAGGTCGCGCGCGGTGTGGATGACGATGCCGCGGCGGGCGAGTTCCGGGCGGAGGAGTTCGTTCCAGCAATGGTCGGTCGCCTCGACGAGTGCCCGGACCCGCCGCGTGACGGCGCGGAGCGTCTCGACGGCACCGAGTCCGTCCGGCCCGCGCTCGGTGACGTCGGATTCCACCTGTTGCTTGAGGCCGGCGACGCGGACCTCGAAGAACTCGTCGAGGTTCGAGTGGGTGATGCAATAGAACTTCACCCGTTCGAGAAGCGGGGCGGACGTGCCGATGGCCTCGTCGAGCACGCGCTGGTTGAATTCCAGCCACGAGAGTTCGCGGTTGAGGAATTGCGACCCGCCGGGCGCGTTCGCTGGGGTTTTCGCCATAGACGCGGGCGACGTTAGTGAACGCAGCGAATTTGGAAAGCACCGCGAAACACGGCGTGGCGGCCCAGTCGATCAAGGGTGGCCCGCCCGAGCGGGTGCATCCGGTCACTGCCCCGGTCCAGCGGGCGGAGCGGAAAACGTTTTGCAGGAGGTACCGGAGAAAACGGAGGATGGCTCAAGGGAATCCGCGACCCGAACGCCGGGTTCGCTCGAGCGCGTGTTGGTCCGGAGGGGAGAACATCCGCAGATGTCGCAGATTTACGCAGATGTTCATCTCCGAAATCCGCGTTGTCCGCGTTATCTGCGGACGCTTTTCCGCGGCACCCGCGGAGGCGCGGAGGAAATGTGGATCATCTCCGGGATCTCTGTCTCTCTGCGGTAGTCACGGCCCCCACCTCCGTTTCCTCCGTTACCTCCTGTAAAATCATTCCGGGTCTCTTTTTCTGGCGATGCGAGGGCAGCGTCGAGTGGCGCCCCGCCCGCGCCTCGGCCACTTCCTTGAATTGCGATTCCCAACGGTCCGTGCCATCAAGGCCGGGCTCAATCGTTTTCCCCGGCTCCCCGACCCGCTCCATGCGACGCCCATTCCCGCCACGGCAACCGGTTCTCCTCGCGATTCTCGCCGCGTTCGCAGGGCTGCTTGCCCACGACGCGCGCGCCCAGGTGTACGCGCTGCCCTCTTGGACCCTCGACGGCGGCGGCGGCCGGAGCACCGATGCCGTCCACGCCATCACCGGGACGATCGGACAATGGGATGCCAGCCGCGCCCACCCGACGTCGGGCGACGGCACGTTGATCGGACTCGACGGCGGCTTCTGGCCCCCGCTGGCGGATTCGGATCCGTCGGCGCCGCAGATCGACACCCAACCCACGGCCCAGCCCGCGGTGACGCCCGGCGATTGCATCACGTTGTTCGTCGAGGCGACGGGGATCCCGTTGCCGCGTTACCAATGGCGTCGGAACGGCATCCGCCTGCCGGGCGAAACCAACGCGGTCCTCGGCCTTTGCCTGACCAACGAGGTGAACGCCGCCTCGTACGACGTGATCGTCTTCAACCCGCTCGGCTTCGCGCGGTCCCAAACGGCGATCGTCGGGCTCGCGCTCGACACGCTCCCGTTCTCGCCGGACTTCGCGGCGCGCGGCGTCTTCACCGGCAACCACGGGCGAGGCATCGGCGACAATCTCGCGGGCAAACGGAATCCCGGCGACCCCTTGCACGACGGCCGGCGCGGCGGCAAGGCGGTCTGGATCGCCTACCACGCGACGTCGACGGGCATCCTGACGCTGGACACGCGGGGCAGCTCGTTCGACACGCTGCTGGCGGTCTATACCGGCGTGGACGCGAAGTTCCTCGTGCCGGTGGCGAGCGACGACGACAACGGTGGCTTCTACCGGAGCCTGGTGCGATTCCGCGTCGTCGCCGGCAACGACTACGTGGTCGCGATCGATGGCCGCGCGGGAGAGACGGGGCAATACGAGTTGAACTGGGACCTGTTGGAAACGACGACGATCCCGCCGCGCTTCGTGCGCCAGCCATCGAACCAGACCGTGCACCGCGGGGAGAAGGCGTCGTTCTCGGCGACGGTGCTGAACGCCGCCTCGCTCCAGTGGTTCCACAACGGCGTCGCGCTGGTGGACGACAACCGTGTGCAGGGCTCGCAGACGGCGGCCCTTTCGATCGCGGCCGCGAAAGTGGAGGACGCCGGGAGCTACCGGCTCCGCGCGACGACCGGCGCGATCGCGATCGACGGCGAGTTGGCGACGCTGCACTTCGACCTCTCCGCGTTGGGCGGCGCCGGGTTTTCCGGAGCCGCGGCGTTCGACAAATTCGTGGACGCGCGGGACGACCTGATTCCGCCGTCCGCGTCCGGCAACCGGGCGGCATTCCCTTCGCGCGCAACACCGGGCGGACTGGCGCGCGGCGGACCGTTCCTGACGCGCACCGAC
>JANYDN010000233.1 GCA_025363585.1 Verrucomicrobiota bacterium
AAAACTTGAAACTCCCCCCTCCCCACGCCTTCCGCCGAATTGGCGAGGTCCGCGGTCTCACGACCGCCGCCACGAACTCGGCCGGCTTCAAACTGAAAACTGAAAACTTGAAACTCCCCCCTCGCCACGCCTTCCGCCGAATTTGGCGAGGTCCGCGGTCTCACGACCGCCGCCACGGGGTGGGCCGGCTTCAAACTGAAAACTTCAAACTTGAAACTCCCTCCAAACCCTCAACGCCTCCGTCACGCCCCACGCCTGCGCGTCGCATCCCCGATGCGCGTGCGGCGCGTCCCCGTCCAGGATCTCCGGGATCTGCCCCACGCATCCTTCGCCCATCAATCCCGCCATGCTCCCCAGATATGCCCGCGCCGCCGACCGCGCCGCCGGATCGTCCGGATGCGCCTTCGCCAACGCCTCGCAAAACGTCGGGAACGTCCATGTCCACGCCGTCCCGTTGTGGTACGCCGGCTTCCGACGCGTGTCCTCGTCGCCCTCGTAGCGCGGCCAGTACGGATGGTCCGGATCGTTCAACAGCCCGCCCTCCGCCGACCTTATCGGCAACGGCGGGATCACCGGCAACGGCGCCAACGACCGCAACGCGCCCGGGATCACCAGATACCGCGCCGCCGCCGCCACCGTCCGGCGCGCCGCCTCGCCCGTGACCAATCCGAACGCCACCGGCAAAAGACAGTTGCTCCGCAACGCGTCGCTCGGCGGCGCCGTCCGCGCCGGTTGCCCGGCCGTTGCCAACAGCACGTCCGCCGGCCATCCGCGCTCCTCCAGCCAGAAATACGCGTGGAACGATTTCTCCGCCCGACGCGCCAGATCCGCCCAGCTTTCCCCGCGCCCATCCCACGGCGCCAAACCCAGCCGCGCCAATTGCCGCAACAGCCGGATCCACAGCGCCTGGATTTCCACCGGGTATCCCTCGCGCGGCGTGCCCGCCGGATGGTTCGTGTCCATCCACGTGAAGTGCGGCGGGCTCCACACCAAGCCCGACGCGTGGTCCACGCGGATCCCGTTCTTGGCGCCGGCGAGATATCCCGACGCGATCGAACGCAACACGTCGGAAAGCTTTCGCGCGCGCCCGTCGACTTCCGTCGCGTAGAACGCCGCCGCGCCGTCGCCCAACCGCCCGGCCACGTCCTCGCACACGACCCCGAACCACATCGGCGCGTCGCTCGTGTCGCGGTTCGACGCGTCTTCCCCATGGATCGAGTTCGGCAGCGTCCCGCCTTCCTCGAAGCGCGCGAACGTCGACAGCAGTTCGCGCACCTCGTCGATCATTCCCGCCGCCAGCAATCCCCGCGCGGCGATCAACGAATCGCGGCCCCAATCCAGGAACCACGGGTAACCCGCGATCACCGTCCGCGTCGCGTCGCGCCGCACCACGAATGCCTGCGCCGCGTCCACCAACGCCCGTCCGAACGCGTCCGACGCCCGCACTCCCGCGCGCTGGTGCGCCCGTTCGCGGCAACGCTCGCGTTCCGCCACGAACCCCTTTTCCACCAACGCCGGCGCGACCTTCGCGTCCGTCTCCGCGTCCACGCCCACCGTCACCGTGCCGCCCGACGCGAGCGGCAGGTCGAACCATCCCGGACTGTACGCGTCGCCCGTTCCCTCCATCCCGCGCGTCGCTTCGACCGGATGCGGGATTCCCTGGCTCCATTCGGGCTGCGGAAGATACCTGCCCGCGTCCGCCGTCACCCTGAGCTTCCGGTCCGCCGCCGGCGCGAACTCGAATCCCACCGCGTTTTCCAACGCCCGGCAATGCGCCGCGAAATGCTGTTCCGATCCCGCGTTGCGCTGCGTCGCCCAGTGGAAGTTCCGGTCCTCGACGTCCACCCGCAGCGCCAACCGCACGTCCGCGCCGCGCGGCAATGGCTTCCCGACCGGCGGCGGCGTCGCGTCGGGCCGGCTGAATTGCATCACCACCGTGTTGCGGTCCGGCAGCATGTCGACGACCAGGTGCACCTCCACCGACCGACCGTCGCCCGCGTTCGCCAGGAACCGCCAGTGCGCCGGCGGGCCCGCCTCGAAATCCACGAGGTTCGCCAGGTCGAGCGGCGTGATGAAGCCGTCGGCGTTGATCCACGCCCGCGCCCGTTTCGCGAATACATGACGATCCACCGGCACCCGCGCGTGCTGGTTGGCGCCGAGCAGGCAATCGTACTTCGACGTGATTCTCCCGAGCTCGAGGCCGAGCCGCGCCATGCCGCCGCGCCCGTTCGTCAGCAACACCAGCGGGCCATGTCCCGTCGTCGTGGGAATCCCCGCCGGGACCAACGGTTCGGCGTCGAGGAATTGCACCGCTCCTTCCACCGGTGTCGCCCCCGCGTCGTAACGTTCCGTCGCGAGAACGGCGCGTCCGCCGGTGTCGCGCGGCGCGAATGCCGCGACGTGCCCGCCCGCCGCGACGATCGAAACGACGTGCTCCGCCGGGGCTTGCTCGTCGTCGCCCGACCGCACCGTCGCGCGGAACGGAACCGTGTCGCGCACCAGCAACCAATGTCCCGGCGGCACCGGCACCACGCGGTTGCGGTCCGCGACCGTCCACTCCACGACCGCCGCGTGGCTTCCGGCGTCGGAAAACGTTCCCGCCAGGAACGCCGCCGGATCGCGATCCACCGCCGCCGACAACTCGCGCCACGGCGTTTCCGGAACCTCCGCCGTGTGACGCACCCGGGCCTGCACCGCGATCGCCCAGTCCGCGCGCGCCCGCGCCTGCCGGTACGCGTCGCCGGAAAGTCCCCGCGGCGCCACGTGCGCCGACAGGCAATGCGTCGCGCCCGCGGCCAGCGTCACCTCGAACCCGTCCCCGTCCTTGCGGATTCCCGGCACTCCCGACGCATCCGCCGGCTGCGACGACGCCAGGTCGAACCGCGGCGCGCCCAACGCGGCCCACGCCGCCGACGGGATCCGCGCCGAACGCGGCGACGCGAAATCCACGTTCGCCAGCACCAGGCACGTGTCCTCGCCGTCCACGGACCGCCGTGCCAACGCCAACACCGGCGAATCGTCCGGCGTCAACGGCTCGATCGTCGCGCCGTCGAAAAAGCACGGGTGTTCCGCGAGCAACGCGCTCAACCGGCCCAACTCCGCCACGAGGTTCTCGGGAGCGCCCCAGTTGAGGCCGCGACTGGAATGCACGTTCACCTGTTCGGTCGCGCACCATTCAACGCCGTTCGTGTAACCGAACCCACCGCCCACGCTGGTCAGCGCCGCGAGCCGGTTGCGGTGGAGCGACCATCGACGCCCCTCCGCGGACGGCACCGCATGGCCCGGTGCTCCCATGGCCGCGAGCCGGCAGTTGTCGTGCGTCTCGCTGTAGTTCACCAGCGTCCCCGTCGTCGCGCTCACCGCGAGGCTGTGCCGCAGGTACGAACCCACCGCCGGACTCCCCGTGTTCTGGAACAGCTCGCTGTACGCCCACTGCATCCCGCCTTCCGTCAACAAGTCGCCCGTCGCTTCCCACGACCCGCCCAATCCCTCGAGCAGGAACACGGTGTCGGGGAATTCCTGCCGCACCCGCGCCGTGATGAATTGCCACACGTGAACCGGGATCTTGTAACCCGCGTCGCACCGGAACCCGTCCACGCCGCGCCGGCACCACGTCAGGAACACGCGCGCCAGGTAATCCCAGAGCGACACGTGGGTCTGGTCGAGTTCCACCAGATCTTCCCAGACGTTTCCCCAAGCGCCCGGGCTGTGGAACGTCCCGTCGTCCGACTTCAGGAACCATTCCGGATGCTCGTTCCACTCGCGGCTGCCCCAGCCCGTGTGGTTGATCACCAAGTCCAGCATCAGCCGCGCCCCGCGCGCATGGACCCCGTGCGCCAATTCGCGGAACTGGTCCAGACCCGTCGTCCGCCGGTCGAATTCCACCAACGCCGGATCGATGGCCGTCAAGTCCTGCAACGCGTACGGCGAACCGAACCGACCGAACCGCGCATACGTCGTCGGCACCGGGCTCACCGGCAGCAAATGCAGGATCCGGCAACCCAGCGTGCCCACGATGTGGTCCAGCTCGCGCCCGAGATCGCGCAACGTCCCGCCCGGTGGGATCACCGTGAACCCCGCCGCGTCGAGACGCCGGATTTCCTCCGACTCATGTTCCGGCCCCGTTCGTTCCCGGTCCTTCGACCACGCGCCGAACATCCGCGGGAAGGCGCAGTAAATCGTGTTCGCCGTGCGCGTCCACGACGGATGCACGCCCACTCCCGCATCCGCTCCCGGGGGCCAATGCTGGAATCCCTCGGGATCGAGCAGGTACGCCTTCGACTTGAAGAAGCCGACTTCCGCGGCGGGCAACGACAACACCGCGCGGTCGCCGTGGATGGCCATGGGCAGGTCGCGCCACGAGGCCCCCGCGAGCGGGATGCGCTCGAAGTGCGAGCGAACGATCTCCTCACGAAGCCGGACCGCGCGGCCGATGTTGGTCCGGAGCCGGGCCCGCCAACCGCGCGGCACGGGTCCGATTTCGAATTCGACGCGATCGCCCGCGTGGCAAACCGATCGCGAACCGGGAGCTGGAATCTGTCTGAGTTCGGACATGCGCGTTCCTTCCGCGCGGATGTTGTGTCGACGAAGGTCCGCCGGGCAAACGGAATGAGCCGTTCCGCCTCCGGCGGAGTTTCAAGTTTGAAGCACGGCCGTAGTCGCGGGCGTCCCGCCTGCGCAAATCACGGGCGTCCTCGCCCGTGCCTCGCAAGTCGGCAGGACGTACCGGGGCCAGGTTCGTGGCGGCGGTCGTGAGACCGTGGACCAAGGCAAAGCGGCGTTCGGGGACCCGGGCAGTTTCCAGCTCCAAGCCCCCGAACCCCGACGCCCCGACTGCAAGCGAAGCACCCGTCGACGCGCGACCAACTTCAAACTTGAATCTGAAAACTTGAAACTCCTCTTTCCTGCGTCCCCGCCCGTGCCTAACAAGTCGCCGCGAGACGCAACGGGGACGCGGTCGTGGGGGGGGGGGGGGGGGGGGGGGGGGGGGGGGGGG
>JANYDN010000242.1 GCA_025363585.1 Verrucomicrobiota bacterium
GCGGTGTTGCGTCGCGACGGATTCGACGGCGCCGTGTCATTGGTGTGCGCGGAATTGCCGACGGGCGTGACCGCGGCGGAAACGGCCGTCGGCCCGGGCCAGAATTCCGGCTGGCTGTTGCTCACGGCGGGCGACGACGCGGCGGAATCCACCGCGGACGTGCGGATCCTGGGCACCGCCGCGACCGTGGGCGCAAAGCCGCGCGAGGCGCGTTGGGGCGCGGTGAAATGGCAAGTGGCGGATTTCAACAACGAGGCGGCGGCCAACCGTTTGGCGCGCCGCACGACGCTGGGGATCATCGCGGAGGCGATGCCCCTCGTCGTGGTTCCAAGCGCCACGAATGCGATCGTGGCGACGGTGGACGGCAAGGTCTCGATCCCGTTCGCGGCCGTGCGGCGCTTCGATTCGCAGGCGGCCTTCGCGCTGAAGGTTTCGGGACACGCGTCGCTCGAGAAGGTCCCGGAAGTGAAGTTCGCGGAGAAGGCGACGAACGCGGTGCTGGAGTTGAATTTGGCCGAATCTAAGTTGCCCGAAGGCACTCACACGCTGTGGCTGCAGGGGCAGTCGGTGGTGAAGTACCGCAACCAACCCGAGGCGGTCGACGTCGCGGACGCCGCTCTGAAAGAGGCGGAGAAAACGCTCGCCACCGCGACGCCCGCGAGGAAAGCGGGCGCCGAGTCGGCCAAGAAAGCCGCGGAGGCCACAAGAAAAGCCGCGGAGGAACGCGCGAAACCGCGCGACGTCACCGTTTCAATTTGGTCGCGTCCGTTCGTCGTGCGCGTCGAAGCCCCGCCCAAGAAGTGACGAAGCCGCCCCGCCAAGACGAGCCCATGCGTTTCGGATCCACGTTTCTCGCCGCGCTCGCGTGCCTCGCGACCTGCGTCGCGTTCGCGGCGGATCCCGTCGTGCCGCCACTCGCGGTCGAGCGACCGAACCATCCGGATCCGGTCGACTTCGATCGCGAGATCCTCCCGATCCTCCAGGCGAATTGCCTGCCTTGCCACAACAAGACCACCACCAAGGCGGACCTTTTGTTGGAGACGCCGGCCGACATGCTGAAGGGCGGCGAATCGGGCCCGGCGTTGGTCCCGGGAAAATCCGCGGAGTCCCTGCTGTTCAAGCTGTCGACGCACCAGGCGAAACCGCGGATGCCGCCCAAGGAGAACAAGGTCAACGCCGCGAACCTGCGGCCCGCCGAGCTCGGGTTGCTCGCGTCGTGGATCGACCAAGGGGCGCGCGCGTCCGAACGCCGGCACGTGGAGATCGCGTGGGATCCGATTCCCGCGGGCGTCCAGCCGATCTATTCCGCGGGCATCACGGCCGACGGTTTGTTCGCCGTGGCCGGACGCGGCAACCAACTCTTTGTTTACCAGACCGGCGCCACGAACGTGCTCGCGCGCCTCGACGATCCCGCGCTCACCAAGGACGGCGAGAACGCCGCGCACCGCGACCTCGTGGACAGCGTCGCGATCGCGCCCGACGGCGGATGGATCGCTTCCGGCAGCTTCCGCGAAATCAAGTTGTGGCAACGGGTCGCTTCGAAACCGCGCGCCGACAAAAACGGCGGGGCCGAAATGCCGACCAACGGATTCCCCGCGAAACCGTTGGCGGCGCCCGACGGGAAACGCCGCCTCGAGTGGACGACGAACCAGCTCCTCCGAATCGTCGCCGACGGACAACCCGCCATCGATTTGGTGCCGCGCTTCGTCTCGCCCGCGACGCTTCCCGCGCGCGTGCGCCAACTCGCGAAGGCCGACGCCGAATTTTTCAAAGGACGCGTCGACGCGGCCACCAAGGAAGCCGACGCGCAGGCCGCGCGGTTCGCGAAGGCAAGGGAGGCGTCGAATACCGCGCTCCGCGAGTCCGACGCCAAATCGGCGGCCGAGGAAAAGGCCCGCATGGAGCTGTCGATCGCCGAGGCATCCCTCGCGCGATTCGAGAACCACAAGGCCGTGGCGGACGTCGTGAAGGCCGCGAAGGCGCGGGTGGAGAAAGCGAGGCCGACGGTCGATCCGGCGGCAGCCGAGGCATCCAAGGCCGCGATCCGAGCGTCGACGGCCGGCGAGGAACTTCGGCTGGCCGAACTTTCGTTGGGCAAGGCCTCCACCTCACGGTTGGTGGCGACACGCATGCTCGCGGAGGCGAACGCACGGTTGGCCGACGTGGAAGCGCGGCCCGCGGCGTCGGCGACGTGGCCCAAGGCGCCACTGGCGGCGGCGTGGTCGCCCGACGGCACGTTCGTCGCCGCATCGTTCCCCGACGGGGTCCGTGTGTGGTCGGGGAACGGCGGGGCTTTCGTCGCGGAGACGATCGATGACGCGTCCACCGGTCATGGTCGACTTGCGTTCCTGACCAACGACGTGTTGGGCGTGGGGGAATCGGGCCAGTGGAACTTCCTGCCTCGATGGGAACTCCGCCGGACACTGGGGACGGGCGACGACCGGTCGTCGATCGCGGACCGCGTGAACGCGTTGGCATTCCGCGGCGACGGGCACCGGCTGGCGAGTGGTTCGGGCGAACCCACGCGCGGCGGCGAGATCCACGTCTGGGAGCCATGGATCGGCACGGAATTGTACGCGATGACGAACCTTCACAGCGACGCGGTGCTCGCGCTCGCGTTCTCGCCGGACGGCATGCGGTTGGCATCCGGCGGCGCGGATCGGTTCGGACGGATCATCGATCTCGCGACGGGCCGGCAGACGCAGGCATTGGAAGGGCACACCGGACACGTCCTGGCGGTGTCGTGGCGCGCGGACGGGCGGGTGGTGGCGACCGCGGGCGCGGACAACACGGTGAAATTCTGGTTTCTGGCGACGGGCGACAAAGCCAAGACGGTCGGTGGATTCACCAAGGAAATCACGGGCCTAGCGCACGTCGGGACGGGTAGCGATCTGGTGGCGGCATCGGGCGAGAACGATCTGCGGCGCGTGACGGAATCGGGCGAGAAGCCGACCGCGTATGGCGGAAGCCATGATTTCAACTATACGGCGGCCGCGACGCCGGACGGACGATGGATGGTGTCCGGCGGCCAGGACGGCGTGCTGCGCCTCTGGGACCTGAACTCGGCGAAACTGGCGCGGGAATTCCGATGAATGGGACGGCATCGAGGCCTTGTCCGGGCCGAGGCCGTGCCCCAACCTCGAACGCATAGTTCGAATGCGGCGGTTGGTCTCCGCGTTGCTGAGGAAGGCAACGATCCTTGCCTCGAGGGATCCATCGACGCGCTACGATCTCTGGCGACATCTCCGGTGCCGGTTCGATCTGGTGGAAGGCGAGTGGTTGCAGCGGGCTAAAACGGCCGGCCGACCACGATTCAGTTTCATCGTCGCGCACAAGGACTGCGTGGAGTTTCTGGAAGTCTGCGTCCGGAGCATCTGCGCGCAGGCAGGAGCCATGGAATTCGAGATCATCGTCGTCGACGATGGCTCCCAACCCACCGATTTGGGCCGTATCGCGAAAATCAGCCCGCGCATCTCGCTCTTCCGTTTCGCCGAAGGCGGCGGTCATCCGAACGCGCTCCAATGGCTGTATTGCCGGGCCCGGGCCCCCTTGGTGGTGATCATGGACCAGGATGCGGTCCTCCTCGACGACCATTGGGATTCGTTTTTGGCGGAGTTCGAACGTCGGCCGGAACTCTTGTTGATCGGGGTGCGCGATCAGTGCCGTCTCCGCAACAGTCCGCAGATGCTCCATCCTTCGTTCATCCTCGTTCACAAGGAGCGCTACGACGCGACGCTTTCGCCACCGTTTTTCTTTGGGCCCAAACCGGACGAGGGCAACTACCGATTCGTCCCGGAAGAGGCCTATTATGCATTTTTCTGCAAGGCGCTCCGTCAAAACGCGGACAGCATCCAGTATCTCGAACAGTACCAGACCCACTATGGATTCGGCACGGTGGCGTATTTGGATCGGCCCGACCGGCGGGTCATCTATCACCAGTGGTATTCGGGACGAGTCCACGCGTTCAAGGACGACGACATCCTTGAGGGCTTTCGCGTCGGCGACCTTCGCGATGCCACCCAACGATTCCTGCGCGATCATCGGAACGGGAATGTGGACCTGAGTCCACGGACCGATCCTCCCGAAATCCAAACCAAAGGTTGAGGTAACGCCGGCATTTCGAATCCGGTGCGCGGACCGCATCCCCGAGCGGGCGGCCCCTGGGACATCACCGCCCTGCGGATCAGGACCGACAGGGCGGCGAATGACAGAGGCACCCACCGACATCGGGGATTTCCCCCCGGCAACCAAGCCGACTTAGCGCAGCGGCTTGATGCGGATGTTGCGGAACGCCACGGAGCCATGGTCGCCCTGCAACAGGATCGGGCCCGGCTGATCGACGTTGTCGTCGAGCTGGCTCCCGGTGCCATTCGGGCAATCGACCGCGTCGTGGATCTTCACTCCGTTGAGCACGACCGTGATCTTTTGCCCGACGATTCGCACCTCGGCCTGTTGCCATTGCCCGGCCTTTCGCGAAGCGAAGAGCGTCGGTGCCTTCACGTTGTAAATGGCGCCGTTGCCACCGAGTTCCGCCTTGCCCGACTTGAAATCGTCGAAGATCTGGATCTCGTGGCGACCCCGCAGGTAGAAGCCGGAATTGGCACCCGGCGGAACTTGGTACTCATAGCGCACGACGAAGTCGCGGTAGGTGGCATCGGAGAAAATGTCGGTGCCGTGCTCGTCCTTGCCGAGTTGGTTGCAGAGCATTCCGTTTTGGACGCTCCACGAGCGCTTGCCGGTGTCGCGTCGATACTTCCAACCGTCCATCGTCTTGCCGTCGAACATCAGCTTGAAGCCGTCCTTGGCCTCGGCTTCGGAAAGATGGTTCGCGGTGTCGAGCGGCGCCCCGGAACCCTTCTCCAGCCCGAGGGCCCACTCGATGCCGCCCAGGATATGCTGCTGGTAGAGCGCGTCGGTCCAGACGTCCTCGCGATGCCCGAGCGAGGTGTAGAAAACTTTTCCGGACGACCCGACGTCCTTGCACCACGACACGGCATGGTCGCCCGGGACCAGCGTCTGCGGATGTTTGTCGAGGGTCAGGAGGCCGTGGACCTTGGAGCGATCGAAGCTCTTGAACTCGTAGATCTCGTCGAGAACGGTCCAGACGGGACCGAGATGGCGCACCGCGGGATGCGCGCGGTCCTGGTTGTACATGTCGACCGCGACCTGTGCCCCGTGGGTCAGGAATTCCCCGCCAAGAAGCGCGATGTACGGCGGATACCCATGGAAGGTGTCGGAGCACGAGTGCATGCCGATCAGCGCGTGGCCGTTCTCGATCCACTTGATGAAACCGTCCTTGTCGGGAATCGCCAGATCGCCCGTCGTGTTGGCAAAGATCACGGCATCGACGTCCTTCAACTTCTCGAGCGTGAGTTTCTCGGCGACCTCCGCGTCGTCTTTTCCTTCCGGGCCACCGCGGACGACATCGACGACGGTGTAGGCGCCCGAGGACTCGCCCAGAGTGGCGAGGACGTTTTCGGCGGTCGCTATGGAGCTATGACGGAAGCCCTTGGTGGCGGTGACGACCACCACCCGTTTTGGGGCCGCTTCGGCGGTGAACGCGGCGGCCGCGACGACGGCGCAGGCGGTGGCGAGTATGAACTTCATGATGGCGATGACGGGATACGTGTTGTGGAAAGCGCGGCCGGTGGACGGCACTCGGTGGGAGCCCATTCATTCCGCCACAAACCGACGGTCAGGCGCAATCCCCTCCGTGCGCTGTGGCAGGGGATGTGAAGGCGCGCCTCAATACGACCAGATGGGTTTGCCGGAGAGTTGGTCCCTCAGGAGGAGGCAAGCCGTGCATTCGGGACCCGCCCGCCAAAGAAGGAGGACTTCCCGACAAACATATATTTTCCCACTGTCTTACTTGACATATAACTTCAACCGCTCATTTTGAGCGCGGAAAAAACGCCGCATGAACGCTCTTACAACTCCCGTCGTCACCCAATCTTCCGAAGCCAGCAACACGGCCCGGCGGGCGATGCAGCGCGTTTTGGAGCCCTTGGACCGATTCGCCCGCGAATCGAGCCGGCTCGTCGGATTCTCCCACGGTCAATTCGAAGTCGGCGGGAAGGCCCTGTCGTTGCCGCGTTATCTCTACGTGGGACGCAAGGGAGGCGGCGATCGGCTGCGAATCGGGATTTTCGCGACGATTCACGGCGACGAGCCGGAAGGCGCCTTGGCGTTGCCGCGCTTCCTGCAGTCATTGGAGGACCAACCCGAAATCGCCGAAGGCTACGCGCTCTACATTTATCCGGTCTGCAATCCGACCGGGTTCGAGGACAACACCCGCCATTCGCGGCGGGGACGCGATCTCAACCGCGAGTTTTGGCGGCAGTCCGAGGAACCCGAGGTTCGCTTCCTCCAATCCGAAATCTGGATGCAGGGTTTCGACGGGATCGTGACCCTGCACAGCGACGACTCGAGCGACGGGCTCTACGGATTCGTCCGCGGAGCGGTCCTATCCGAGCATCTGTTGGCGCCTGCCCTGCTCGAGGCCGGCCGTTTCCTTCCGAGGAACCACCGAGACATCATCGACGGGTTCCCGGCGCGAAGCGGGATCATCCGGGACGGGTACGAGGGAATGCTCCAAGGCATTCCCGGCCTCCAGCGTCCGCCGTTCGAGATCACTCTGGAGACGCCGCAGCGCGCGCCCCTGCACCGCCAGGTGAACGCGTTGGTCGCGGCCTTGACGACGATCCTCGTCGAATACCGCTACCTGCAGGCGATCGCGCAGAACATCTGAATCACCGCCGGGACCGGGGTAGCACTTGACCCGCTCGCGACGGCTCGGCGAGCCTGTCGTGGCTTTGCATCGGGTACGTTTTCCACTGCTTCCGTTGGTTCTGGCCGCTTTGTCCGGTCCGGTCGTTGGCGCGCCCCTGCCCGTCACGAACGCACCGTCCGTCGAGCGTTGGTTCGGCCCGGCGTGGAGTGAATTCGGGCTGACCCTGCAGCCGGGACGCGGCACCGAGGGCTTTGGCCCGTTGTGGGGCACGTCGGATTCCGACGGCGAGCGACTCGTCCGCCTGTCTCCGCTTTTCGTGAGCGTGAAGGATCCGGCGTTGGAAAAAGAGGAGTTCAACATCCTCTACCCGGCGATTTCGTACCGTCGCTACGGGACCGAATGGAAAGCGCACGTTTTCCAGTTCGTGGAATTCGCGGGCGGCAACACGGTCGACGACGAGACCAAGAAGCGGACGACGGTTTTCCCGTTTTTCTTCCGGCAAAAGTCGGTGGTCGCGACCAACGATTACCTCGCGGTCCTGCCGTTCTACGGCCACCTGAAGAACCGGTTGTTCCGGTCCGAGGTGAAATTCGTGCTGGCGCCGCTCTACGTGCAGACCACGAAGCGGGACGTGGTCACCGACAACTTCCTGCTGCCGTTTTTCCATTGGCGTCACGGACCCCACGTGACCGGTTGGCAATTTTGGCCGGTCGTCGGCGCGGAACATCGGGAGGTCTCGTGGAAGACCAATTCCCTCGACGAACTCGAGGTGGTTCCCGGCCACGACCGCAGGTTCCTCGCGTGGCCCTTCGGATTCCACGAACACCTCGGGATCGGCGGCGAGAATCCGACCACGAACTTTTTCATTTTTCCCGCCTACCTGCGGACGCGTTCGGTGGAGCAGGACCACGATTGGATCGCGTTCTTCAGCCATCGCACGAACCGCGTCGCGAAGTTCGAGGAGTGGGCATACCCGTGGCCATTTCTCGGCCATGCCCGCGGCCCCGGGAAGACGGCGAACCGCGTCTGGCCGATCTGGGGTCACGCCAGGGGCGGTGGACAGACCAGCGATTTCTTTCTTTGGCCGCTCTACACCCACAAGCGGCTGCAATCCGATCCCCTCGACCGCGAGCGCCACCGGATCCTCGCGTTTGCCTACGACGATCTCCGGCAAACGGACACGTCCACCGGCCGCAGTTTTCGCCGTCGGAACCTGTGGCCGTTTTTCGTCTGGCGCCACGAACTCGACGGACGCGAGCGACTCCAGGTCCTCGCGCCCCTCGAGCCACTGGTCAGCGGAAACACAACCGTCGAACGACTGTACAGCCCGCTCTGGTCGCTTTGGCGCAGCGAGTCGAATCCCGCGACCCAACGCGCTTCCCAATCGTTGCTTTGGAATCTGTGGCGACGGGAAGAGCACCCGGGCGGAAGCCGGACCGGGTTCCTGTTCGGCGCCGTCCGGACGGAGCACAATGGCAGCGGGCGGAGTTGGTCCGTTCTGGGCATCGGTCGTCTTCCGGGGAACTCCGGGAACATGGGAACCACCGGGTCGCCGATGGCTCCCGCGGTCATGGGTCCAAGACTGACGGCCTACGCGCACCGCGGTCCCGAAGCGCATCCGGTCGGCTCGCCGACGCCCCGGGTCTTGCTGGGCGACGTCAATTGACGCGTGCCGCGGAACCCACGCCATGCTTCCCTCCCGCGGTCAATAGACGACGATGTTTCGAGAACTCGGCCAGATCCTGATGCTGTTGGGCGCCACGCTCAATGCGTTGCCACAGACGTTCCGGCGACGGCGCGCGGTCGCCGAACAACTGTTCGAAATCGGCAATGCCAGCCTGTTCATGGCTTGCATGCTTTCGTTCTTCATCGGCGGCGTGCTCTCGCTCCAGGCCGGCTCGGTCCTCGTCGAACGCGGGCTTGGGAGCCAGCTCGGCGGGCTTGTCGGCCTCTCGATGTGCAAGGAACTCGCGCCGGTGATGATGGCGATCCTCATCGCGGGCCGCATTGGTTCCGCCATGGCCGCCGAACTTGGCTCGATGTGCGCCTACCAGGAAGTCGACGCGCTGCGCACCCTGAACATCAACCCGGTCAACTACCTCGTCCTTCCGCGGTTCGTCGCCATCACCCTCGCGCTCCCCTGCCTGGTCGTTTTCTCCAACCTCGTCGGCTGGCTCGGCGGCGCATTCGTCGCGTCCTACAACCAGGATATCGGCATCGAGACCTCGACGTTCCTTGGCAATCTCCGCGAGACGGTCCGCACCCAGGACGTCCTCCACGGTTTGTTGAAGTCGCTTTTGTTCGCGGTCGTGATCGGGATCGTCTCGTGCCGCCAGGGACTTGCCACCATCGGCGGGCCGCGCGGGGTCGGCCGATCGGTCACCAAGGCCGTCGTCAATTCCATCATCCTCATACTGATCCTCGACTACGTCATCACGCGGATCCTCCTGCCGTTCGACAAATGACGACGACGCCCGCATCGCCAGATCCCGCCGTGGTCACCGGACTGCCGGTCACGATCCGTGATCTCCACAAGAGTTTTTCGGGACCCGAGGTCCTGCGTGGCCTCGATCTCTCGATCGCCGCCGGCGAACTGTTCGTGCTGATGGGCCCGTCGGGTTGCGGGAAGTCGGTCTTTCTCCGCCACCTGATCGGCCTGGAAACGCCGACCCAAGGCGAGGTTCGGATCGACGGCGAGCCGTTCGGCGAAGACACGCGGGCGCGGTTCCGCCTCGCGATGGTTTTCCAGAGCGGCGGCTTGCTCAATTCGCTGACGGTCGCCGAAAACGTCGGCCTCTACCTTTCCGAACACCGCCTGCGCAAGCCGGGCGAGATCGCCCGCCTCGTCGCCGACAAACTCGCCCTCGTCCAACTCGATCCCGCGGTGGGCTCCAAATATCCCACCGAGTTGTCCGGCGGCATGCGCAAACGCGTGGCCATCGCCCGCGCGCTGATCACCGAGCCGCAGTTGGTTCTCTTCGACGAGCCCACCAGCGAGCTCGATCCCATCGTCGCGCTCACCATCGGCCGCGAAATCCACGAATTGAACCGACTCACGGGCGCGACCACGCTGGTCGTGACGCACGACCGCGACCTCGCGTTCGGGATCGCCGACCGGATCGCGTTCATGGCCGAGGGACGCATCTTGGCCATCGGCACTCCCGAGGACATCCGCTCGAACCCGCACCCGTTGATCCGCGCCTTCCTCGCCGCCGACTTCAAGCCGGCCTGAACCGACTTTCCCCCGCCCCGCCCACAGTCCAGATTCCTTCCGCCATGAGAAACTCCCTCGAAACCAAGCTCGGCGTCTTCTTCGCCCTCGTGGTCGTCGCCGCGTTCCTGCTGCTCGAAGTCGCCGGCGGCGGGGCGTGGTTCAAATCCGGCCGCACCATCCGCGCGTCGTTCCGCACCGTTCAGGACCTCAAGGTCGGGGATCCCGTGCGGCTCGGCGGCGTGCCCGTCGGGCGCGTGTCCAAGATCGCCATCGCCGGCGACCAGGTGGAGGTGACACTGAAGGTCGACACCGACGCCCAGATACGCACCGACACCACGGCGTCGATCCGTTTCTCCGGCCTGATGGGTCAGAATTTCGTCGCGCTCGAATTCGGATCCGCGACGGCACCGATGGTCGCGGACAACACCCTGGTCCAATCCAAGGAACAGCCGGACCTCGGGGCGTTGATGGAAAAACTCCAGGGAGTTGCCGACGGCGTGCAGACGATGACGAAGACTTTCAGCGGCCAGGACTTCAGCAAATTGCTGGGGCCGCTCACCGAGTTGGTGAAGGACAACCAGCCACGCATCGCCACGATCCTTTCGAATGCCGTGACGATCACGGGGAACGTTGCCAGCGGCCAGGGGACCATCGGCACCCTGATCAACGACCGCACGCTCTACAACGAGGCCCTCGCACTCGGCACCAACGCCAACAGCCTGGCCACCGACGCGAAGGCGATGATGGCGGACGCCAGCGGGGCACTCACGGATGCCCGCAAGGTGTTGTCCGGCGTCGAGAAGGGGGAAGGCACCATCGGCAAATTGCTGAAGGACGAGACGCTCGCGAAGGAACTCACCGCGGCCTCCACCCACCTCAAGGAGATCCTCCAAAAGATCAACGGCGGCCAAGGCACGGTTGGCAAACTCGTCAACGACGACTCGTTCCTGAAGAACGTGAAGATGACCCTCCAGAAGGTCGACAAGGCCACCGAAGGACTCGAGGACACCGGCCCGCTCAGTGTCATCGGCACCATGGTTCAGACCCTCTTTTAGCCGGGCCTCCCGCCCGTGCCTCCACGCGAATCGGCGAAAGCATGTCCAACCCACAACCATCCCTGAATTTCTACCGGCTCCGGGGCATTCTGGTTCCGGTCGCCTCGGATCTTCATGGCGGGCTGAACACGGTCGGCCGAAACCCGACCAACGACGTCGTCATCCACGAGGCCTCGGTCTCCAGCTTCCACGCGGAGATCACCGTCGACGAAAACGGCGTTTGGGTCCGCGACCTGCAGTCCACGAACGGGACCTTCGTCGACGACGAGCCGATCACGGAAAAGGAAATCCGTTCGGGCCAAGTCGTGCAGTTCGGCACGGTCCCCTTTCGGCTGGAAGTCGAGAACCCCGTCAAGATCACCGTCCCCCAGCCCACCGTGCCCACTGCTTCCGCCGCGATCACCGGCGTGCTCGTTGACGGCGCCCCGGCGTGTTCAAAGGATCCCTCGGCGCCGGCCACCCACCACTGCACCAAGTGCGGCCGCAATTTCCACTACGACCACCTCCGCATCCTGCGCCTTTCCGGCGAGGCCGCGCCCATGTTGTTTTGTCCGGAATGCAGCGCGCGCGTCGAACCCATCCCGGGCGTCGATCCCGCCAAGGCCCGGCGGCCGAACATCCTCGCGCGCCTTTCGCAGACCATCCAACTCGGGTTCCGCCGGGCGAAATGACGCGCCCAACTCCGGTTTGAATTCCGTCCCGTCCCCCGCCAGCATTTCGCCGATGCGTCGCCAGCGCTTTCATTCGGCCGGCCTCGCCGCCCTCGTCTTCCTCGCGTTGTTGACCGGCGGCTGCGACTGGCTTGCAAAGCCCGCCGGCGACCCGACACGCGAGGGCAACTACCAGGACGGCCTGCAGTGGATCGGCCAACGCCGTTGGGACAACGCGCGCGAAAGCTTTCTCCACGCGCTTGAGACCAATCCCCAAAACCTGTACGCGCACCTGCGCCTGGGCGACCTCTACGGCAACGCGCTCAAGGATCCGGTCCTGTCCCGTTACCATTACTCGCGCTACCTCGAACTCGGCCGGCTTGCCAACCACGGCGGGGACTTCCACGACCAGTCCGCCGTCGACGGCATGCGCAACGCCGAGGTCGAGCTTGCGAGGAAATACGCCGAGGGAATGTTCCGCGACCAACAACAAGGCGAGCTCAACGCGCTGCGTCGTACCAACGTCGCCTTGGTCGAACGCATCGAGGTCCTCAACCACCAGATCGCGTTGCTCACCCAGCGGTTCGTCGTGCCGACCAACGCCCCGCCCCCGGTGCAGGCAACGAACCTCGTCCGGAGATCCATCGCCCCTCCCGCCGGAAATCCGTCGTCTCCGACCAATGTGGTCCCACGGTCCCCGCCGTCCGCGCCGACCAAACGGGAAGACCCCGTCCCCCCCACGTCCCAACGGGTCCACCGCGTCCAGTCCGGCGAAACACTCGCGGTGGTCGCACGGCAATACGGCATCAAGCTCGCCTCGCTTCAGGCGGCGAACCCCGGCGTGAATTCCCGCGCGCTCAAGCCCGGCCAGATGCTGGTCGTCCCCGCCCGCTGAGCCGGGCTGGCGTTCGTGGCAGCGGCCCTGCTGTGGTTTCCCGGTGAATCGCGACCCTCGCTCAGGCCGTAACGATGCAGTCGGCGTGGGTGACGGCGGCCCTGCCGTCACTGCCCGATGGGCTGCCGGATCAGGCCGCGCTGATGCCGTCGCCGCGCAACCGATCGACCAAACTTCCGGCAACGACTTTCCACGAGTACGAGGCATCGTGTCGCGCTTTGCCGGCGGCGCCCAACGCCTGGCGTCGGGGAGCGTCCGCAAGCAATGAGACGACGTTTTCCACGAAGGCCTCGCGGTTCGTCGCGTCGGTCGCGCTCAGCCAATCCGCGTTCGCCATCGTGGGTCCGGTATTCGACCCGAGGGTCGTCGCCACCGGCAGGCCGTGCGCAAGCCCCGCCATCAGGGTCGTGCGCCGTTCGCTGGCTCCATCCACGAACGGCAGCGCGAGCAGATCGGCCGCGTGGAGGCATGCCGACACCTCGTGGGGTTTGAGATAACCGAAAACCCGGGACCAATCCCGGATCGCACCGGGGAGATAGAGCGAGGGGTTCGAGCCGGCGATGCACAACGCCACCGGCCCGAGGCGACGGAACGCGGTTTCCCAGGCGGCCAAAACCCATTCGAGTTGTTTGCTGCCCTCCACGGATCCCCACCAGACAATGACCCGCGCGTCGGCGGGAAACTTATGGGCCGTGCGCCACCGCTCGCGGTGTCCGTCCGTCACGGGAATGGGCTCGATGCTCGTCGGGGACGCCACCGTCATCATTTTCGCCGCATGCGCGGGCTTCAGGCCCTGCCATTCGAGGGTCCAGCGCTCGGTGGAAATCGGCAGCAAGTCCGCGTGACGCACCGCGGCGCTCCATTGGCGCCGATGATTCCACGCGTACCACCAACGCAGCGGCGTCCTGCCGTAGGGCGCCGCGATCTCGTGCGCGAGGATGACCTGGCGCCGGCCGATCGCCCTCAGCCCGCGCCACAGCCGCGGCAACGAAAGGCTCACGCCACCGCGACCGTACATGTGCGGCACGTACTGCCACAGGAACAGCGAATCGGGCGGCATCGCCGCCAGTTCGAGCGCGAGTTCCGAGGCGTCGTCCCAGTTGTGCACCGCCGCGCGGACCGGAACGGGCCCGTCGGCATAGACGTCGCGCGACGACAGGATGCTGACCTTGAAGTGTTCCGAAAGATGACGCGCGAGGCCGAGCGTGTGATCCGAGAGTCCCCCGCGCATGGGCGGAAGCAGGGGAGAGATGATGACGATGGGACGCTGCACCTGCCCGGACTTTGCAAATTGCCAAGCCATCGCGCAACAACGACGGAGGCGTGCGTCGGAAGCCTCCCCTGCGGGAGGACGGGATCTTCACGGGATCTTGGCGTCGCCCGCACGCTTCGCGGCCCAGGCATCGAGGCGATCCCACGCAGGGCCGAACGGAAGCCGCCAGATCGTGGCCCAAAGCACGGCCCGGACCTCGGGCCGGCCGACCTTGATGCGGAGCGTCGGATCGAGGAAGCGCCCGCGTTTGAGTTTTCGAAGGGTCATGATCCCGAGGAGGACCGGCCAAGCGCAGGCCAACCGGACGCGGATTTGGCCACGCGGCAACGTGGTGGTGTAACGCCAACCCGCCGCCAGATGCCCCTCCGCGCGACGAATCCACGCGTCGTACACCGGCGTCACCCGGGCCTCGTTGGCGGGATCGAGCAAATCGCACGGTGCCAATCCGAGGGCCGCGAGCTCGTTCGACGGCAGGTAGCAACGACCCGCCCGCAGGTCGCGCGGCAGATCGCGCAGGATGTTCACCAACTGCAATCCTTGGCCAAACCGCACGCCGTCCGACAATAGCCGCGCCGCGTCCAACGGCACGCCGGGGAAAAGCCGCGCCCGGCAAATGTGCGTCCAGAATTCGCCGACGCATCCGGCGACCCGATACGTGTAGTCATCCAGTTCCGCGTCGTTCGCAAGGGACGAAACACCGCCGGCTTCAACCGCGCCGAACCGACGCAGGTCGAGTTCCTGCCCGCCGATGATGGTCGCGAGAACCCCGCGCACAAGGGCGGCATCTCCTGCATCGAGCGTTCCAAGAACCGCCAGTCCTTCCTCGATCCGCAGGAGCAAGATCCGTTCGGCCGTCGTGGCCGAGGCATCCTGCGCGGCCGCGAGCCCCGTGAAATCCAAGCGCGCGCCCGAATGCCCGAGGATCCGCGCCCGCAACGATTCCAGCGCGGCCAGCCTTTCGGCGACCGGCACGAGGCCCGTGTCCGCGATGGTGTCGGTCGCCCGGGCAAGTAGATACGCGAGCCCGATCGGCCGACGGACCGCGCGCGGAAGTATCCATAGGGTGAGATAAAACGACCGCGAGACATCGCGGAGCAGCGACGTCAGCAAATCAGCGGCGGCGGGGGCGGACACGCGGACGAGAGTGACCGCAAACCACGTCCCGCTGGAAGCACGACCCCGCTCCCGGCGGCGTTCACCCGCGAAAAGCCGTGGCTGGATCCACCGGAATCCATGCCGGACACTACGGTGTTGTTGTACGGATTCACGCCACAAAACTATCCCGTAGCGCCCGACTGCCATCTTTCGGGGCTTCGCGGCAGTTTGACGGGGTCGTCGACGAGGGGGTTGGCGACACCCCGAAAGGGGGGGCCTCCATAGGGGTATAAGGGGAGGGGGCCGAGTCAGGGTGCAAATCGGTCAAGCAGTTTGGGCCAGGGAATTGGGGGGCCTTCACTGATTGGCCGATTTGTTTTTTCCACCCATGGGGTCCGTTCCGTTCGCTCCGCCGGCAACGCCCGCGGCGACGACTACTTCCCTGCCTTCACGTCGAAGCAAAACAGGTTTTCCTGGTCCCGAAGATATAGGTTCCCGTTGACGACGACTGGATGCGGCCAAATCCCTCCCTGGGGATTCCGATGGGTGCTGAGCGGAGACAATGTGAAGCGGCCCTTTTCGTTCCAACCTTTCGGGGAAGCTTCGACCAACGCCACGGCTCCGCTCCGCTCGTCGAGGCAGTAGAGCATCCCGTCGGCGAAGTGCACCGCCCCCTTCCCGAATCCACGGTGCCCCCAGACCTCCGCGCCCGTCGCCATGTTCTGGCAAACCCATGCGTACCCGTCCGAATGGCCGTAGAGATATCCGTCGACGAGCACCACGCCGCCATGATGGTTCTTCATCACCTTGTTGCCGGCATAGACCTGCGTCGCCTGGGTCCCGTCCTCGGACAACTTGGCCGACGCGCAACCAACCCCATACCCAGCCGTCACGTAGATTTGCCCATCGGAATAGATCGGCGTCGGGATCACCGCCGTTTGGCCGGGAAAATCCATCTTCCAGATGACGGCACCGGTCGCGGGGTCGAGGCCGCAATAGCGTTTCTCGAAGAGTTGGACGACCTGCTTTTTGCCGCCGCGTTCGATGAGGATGGGCGACGAGTAATGGGCCACGTCCTTGAGTTCGGTCGAGCGCCACACGACCGCGCCGGTCAGCTTGTCGAGCGCCGCCACCGCTCCCTGCTCACCGCCCGGCGTGCACAGGAGTTTGTTGCCCACCACGAGCGGCGAAGCGGTGTAACCCCATCCGGGAAGATTTCCCCCGAGGTCCTTCACGAAGGATTTGCTCCACGTCACCGAACCATCCGTGGTGTTCGCGCAGATGACCGTGCCGCGACCGCCGACCGCATAGACCCGATTGCCGTCCACCGTCGGGGTCATGCGCGGGCCGTCACCCCAGCCGTTCTCGTACTTCTCGCCCACCGGCGTCGCCCATTTCTCGACCCCCTTGTCGGCGTCGAGGGCGATCAGGAATTCCCGGTCGCCGCGCAATCCCATCGTGAACAGGGTTCCGCCTGCGATCGAGTAACCCGCGTAGCCCAGCCCCGCGTCCTTGTACAACCAGCGTTGTTTCGGACCGTCGGCGGGCCATTCCTTCAGCAACCCCTTGTCCGGGGAATGATCGTCTCGGTTTGGCCCGCGCCACTCGGGCCAATCCGAGGCCGATGCCTTGGCAAGACCGCCGGCCAACGCCAACACGGCGAACACCGACGAGGCCCCAACCCAGTTGGACGAGCGAAACAGACTCATGCGATGAGTTTGGCCGGCTTCGCGTGATCCGACAAGTCCCCGGCGATCCGACGATTCGCCCCGGCCGGGCAAAGCGGATTCCGCGATCGCGGTCGGCCCGAAGAATTCCGCTCAACATGGCGGCGTTCCGCGCTAGGTTGGGTGCCGTGAACTTCGTGCTGGAACGCGGCGAACTGCGCGACATCGCCGAAAAAGTCGTGGGCAACCTCCGTCTTTCGGAGGACGACGCGCTCCGGTTGTTCGCCACGCGCGACCTTCCCGCACTCGGTGCCTTGGCGGATCTCGCGAACCGGCGGCGCAATGGCCTGCGCGCGTCCTATATCGTCAACCGCTACATCAACTACTCGAACTACTGCATCCTGAGTTGCCAGTTCTGCGCGTTCTCCCGCAAGAAGCGGGATGCGGACGGCTTCGAGTTGGATGCCGACCAGATCGTCGCGAAAGCCCGGGAGGCGCTCGACCTCGGAATCACGGAGTTGCACATCGTCGGCGGACTCCATCCATCCCTGCCGTTTTCCTACTACACCGGGTTTCTCCGCGCCCTCCGCGCCCTGGACCCGCGGCTCCAGTTGAAGTGTTTCACCGCCATCGAGGTCCTTCATCTGGCCTGGCTCGCGAAGAAGTCCGTTCCCGACACGCTTGCCGAGCTCCGCGATGCCGGACTGGCGTCGCTGACCGGCGGGGGTGCGGAGATTTTCCGGAAGGAAGTCCGCTCGCGAATCGCGAGAGGCAAGGAGTCCGGCGCGGAATACCTGGACGTCCATCGCCAATGGCACCGTATCGGAGGCAAGAGCACCTGCACGATGCTCTTCGGACACGTCGAGTCGCATGCCGACCGGGTGGAACACCTTTGCCAACTCCGCGCGCTCCAGGACGAGACTCGCGGATTCACGGGCTTCGTCCCCTTGGCCTACCAGCCGGATAACAACACCATTCCGGTGGAACACCCGCCGTCCGGCCAGGACATCCTTCGCACCGTCGCGGTCTCGCGCCTGTACCTCGACAACTTCGACCACATCACCGCGTACTGGGTCGGCATCGGTCTCCGCATGGCGCAGGTCGCGTTGTCCCATGGCGCCGACGACATCCACGGCACGATCGGCGAGGAGCACATCTTCCACATGGCGGGCGCGCGCACGCCCCAGCTCCAGGCCGAACGCCAACTGGTCCGTGCGATACGCGAGGCCGGCCGCGTGCCCGTGCAGCGGGACATGTTCTACCAACCGATCCGCGTTTGGGACGACACCGATCCGGAGTCCGTCGCGCTCGAGGCGGGCGGCGATGCCTCGGGGCAACGCGTCGCCGAGACCGAAGCGGCCGCCACGCTGCCGTCCCGTTGATTCCAACCATGAATCCCGTGCACGAGGCAAACGCCCCCACCCTCTTCGCACGCCTCGGGAGCCGCGCCGGTCTCGAGCGATTGCGTGTCGGCGTTGGAAATCGATCGCGGCACGGCGTGATCCGGAGCGAGGCCCGCCCCGGAAAACAATTGCGCCCCGCGAAGAAACCCCGCGGGGCGCATGACCTATGCGTAAGTCAGGTCGTCGACCACTCGGCCGCCGACCCTCGCGGGAAAGCCATTCCCGTGCCATGAAGCCGCCCGAGGTCCCTCGATTTTCGCCCGTCGCCGGAAACCCCTCCGCCAACACACTTGGCGCCCGCGGGACTTCCACCGGGGAAGCAGGACGCCGACGGAACGACACCGGCCGGGTCTCGCGTCGAACACGCTGCAAGATTTTCTTCACTCCCGATGCGATTGACGACGGCGGCAAACCGCGGGCTTTGGACCGACGACGAATCCAGACAGCGGTTCACCTAATGATAAACAGTGGCTGCGTTAGCGATGATTATCATCGGCCCTACTTGACCCATCAGACCGCCCCGGTAGGGTGTTAACTGAACTAATCGCCCCGGGGACGGCCGGTCTTCCAGTCAGGCCAGTCGGGTCCGGGGCGCAATTTTCACAGGACTATCGATGAGCGACGCAGCAGTAGCCCCGGCATCCGGCGCGGGCCAGACCCAGGTTTCGAAGATCAACGAGGCGATCATTCGTATCGCCGGCAATTCACAGGACGGCATCCAGGCGATCGGCGGTTTCCTCGCGCGGCTTGCCGGACGGAGCGAACAGGAGGTCATGACGTTCATGACCATTCCCTCCACGATTTCCGGCGGCCCTTCCATCTTCCAGGTCCGGATCGGTTCCGGCGAGGTGTTGTCCGCGGGCGACGAGGCGGACATGTTGCTCTGCTTCTACCAACACAGCTACGAGGGACACGTCAACTCCCTCAAGCTCGGCGGCATCGTCCTTTACGATTCCGACCACGTGACGCCCAAGCCCGAATGGCAGGACAATTACCGCCATGTCGGCGTGCCCATCTCGAGCCTCACGGTCGAGGCGATCGGCGGCACCGGGCGTGACAAGGGCAAGAACCTCTATTCCCTCGGTCTCCTCGCGAAAATCTACGCGCTCGATGTCGTGAAGTTGAAGCGGTTGATCGCCGAGCGTTTCGGCGGCAAGGACCCGAGTGTCCTGAACAACGCCAATGCGTGCTTCGACGCCGGCCATGGCCATAGCCTCGAAAACCTCCTGAAGAGCTACCAGTTCTTCACTCCCGAGGCGAAGCTCGGCACCCAGGTCGTCATGAACGGCAACGAAGCCATCGCCTATGGCCTCATCGCCGCCGGCGTCCGCTTCGGTGCCGGGTATCCGATCACCCCGTGGTCGGACATCATGGAACTTCTCCGCAAGGAACTGCCCAAGTACGGCGGCACGTTCATCCAATGCGAGGACGAGATTGCGTCCGTCTCCATGGCCCTCGGCGGTAGTTGGGGCGGCCGCGTCGCCGTCACCGGCTCGTCCGGACCCGGTATCTCGCTCAAGACCGAGGCCATCGGCTGGGCCTCGATGGCCGAGATGCCGCTCGTCGTCATCGACGTCCAGCGCGGCGGTCCCTCCACCGGCATGCCGACCAACGTCGAGCAATCCGATCTCAACATCGCCGCCTTCGGCGGACACGGCGACAGCCCGCGCGTGGTCCTCGCCCCCTCCAGCGTCGAGGATTGCTTCTACACCGCGATCGAGGCCGTGAACATTGCCCGGAAATTCGGGACCCCGGTTTTCCTGCTTTCCGACCAGGGCATCGCCAGCCGCATCGAGGCCTTCCCGATGCCCGACCTCGAGAAAGTCTGCCAGGACATTTCCCCGGACCTCGCCGCGGTCGCCGACCACAAGCCCTACGATCTTGCGGCCACGGACGGCGTGACGCGCCACCTCGCGCCCGGTACCCGCGTCGCGAGCGGCAAATATCCGGTGGTGACCGGTCTTGAGCACGACGAACTCGGGCATCCCACGGGCTCGCCCAAGATGCACCTCGCCATGACGGCGAAGCGCCGCACCAAGCTCAAGAAACTCGCGTCGGAACTGCCGGTTCCCAAGATCTACGGGCCTTCGGAAGGCCACGTGCTGTTGGTCGGCTGGGGTTCCTCCGAGGGCCCGATCCGCGAGGCCGTCGACAAGGCGCGCTCGTTGGGCGAACCGTTCTCCTCGCTCCACATCAAGTACATCAACCCGTTGCCCAATGGTCTCGAGGAGATCTTCAAGGGTTTCCACAAGATCTACGTCGTCGAACTCAACGACGAGGGCCTCTACGGATACGGCCAACTCGGCGCCGTCCTTCGCGCCCGGTTCAGCGACCCGCGCATCCAGGGCATCACCAAGGTCGACGGCCTCACCTGGAAGGTGAAGGAAATCCTCGACCGCGCCCGTGCGCTCGCCTCGAGGAAATAATCCCCGGGAACCTTCCATCGATTTCCATTCCCAGCATCCCGCCATGAATCCCATTGCTTTCCCGTTCGCCACGCTGCCGCGCACCGGCACCGCCGACACGACCCCGATCCCGCCCCTGCAGGACTCGGATCGCAAGCCGCTCACCAAAAAGGACGTCTCGGCCGACCACCCCACGTGGTGCCCCGGCTGCGGTGATTTCTCGGTGCTCGCGCTCTACTTCAAGCTCATCGAGCGCCGCCGCATGCACCACGAGAAGATCACGACGGTCGCGGGCATCGGTTGCTCCAGCCGCTTCCCGTATTTCGTGCAGGCCCACGGCGTCCATTTCATCCATGGCCGCGCCCTGCCCTTTGCCAGCGGCGTCAGCCTTTCGCGTCCCGATCTCCAGGTCTGCGTCTTCGGCGGCGACGGCGATGCCTTCTCGATCGGTGGCAATCACTTCACGCACACCGCGCGGAAGAACATCAAGTTGACCTACGTCGTCATGGACAACCAGGTCTATGGCCTCACAAAGAACCAGACGTCGCCCACGTCCCCCGTCGGCTACAAGTCGAAGACCGATGCCTGGGGCTCCGGCGACCGTCCGATCAATCCCGTCAAACAGGCGATCGCGGCCGGCGCCACCTTCGTCGCGCGCACCTCGCACACGAACCCGAACCATGTGCTCGAGATGATGGAGAAGGCGATGGACCACGACGGTTTCGCGTTCATCCAGTGCCTCAGCGAATGCGTCGAGTTCTTCCCCGGGGCGTTCGACGCCTCGAATCCCCGCAAGGGCGGGAAGTTCGAAACCGTGGCGCCCGAGCACGACGTCACCGACGAATACGCGGCCTACCGCCTCGCGGATACCGAGTGGCCCGGCAAGTTCGGCGTTTTCTACCAGAAGCCGCGCACGACCAAGAACGACTACGAGGCGAAGATCATCGCCGACCATCAGGCGAAGGTCGTCGGCCTCAAGCCGCACCAGATCCTGCAGAAGAATTTTGACCGTATGAAGTAGTCCGGTCGCATTCGGATCCCCTTCCAACCCGGCCCGTCGGCCGGGTTTTTTCGTGTCCCGACCAATGCTGGCCTCCGGCCTGGGTCTTGCTAACGTTGCGGCCTGTTCACCTCTTTTTCTGCGCGATGAATTCCTCCCGTTTCATGCGGTGCGTGCTGACGGCCACGATCGCGTCCCTCGGCGCGATCGCCCCCGCTTCCGGCGCCGACGCTCCCCAGACTCCCAACATCGTGGGATTCCGCGTCGCGCCCCTCGGCCCGGTGCTCGACTTCGACCCGTTTCCATCGACTTCCGAATACCAGTTCCTTCGTGCCGATGATCCCGCCGGTCCGTTCGCGCCCGTCACGGGGACCGTCTCCACCGACTTCTCGTGGCAAGGCCCGGTGGTTCAGGGCGACCAAGGATTTTATCGGCTCGGGGCCAAGACTCTTTCGCCCGACCAATTGGCGGCGGCCAATCTTCTTTCCCGCGTGGGCTATGGGCCTTCCCCCGACGAAACCGATCTCGTCGGGCAACTGGGAATCGGGCCGTACCTCGACCGACAGATCAACGCGGAGGGAATCGACGAGGACCTCGACGTGGCGCCGCCCTTCGTCGGGAGTTGGCAGAAGGTGACCGCGACGGGACCGGGCAGCGCCTCGCTGATCTACATCTACCTCGACGGCCAAGGCGACGTGTACGTCGACGACATGCGCTTGGTCGCGGGCGCGACCGACAACGGATCGCAGCCCAACCTTCTCAAGAACGGCGGCTTCGAGTCGGCTCTCGGCACCGACTGGATCGCGAGTCCCAACCTCGCGGGCTCCGCACTCACCACCGCGGAGGTCAAGGCCGGCGCCGCCTCGTTGCACGTGGTTTCCTCCGAGGCGGGCTCCACCAAGGATTCGTCGATCTACCAAACCATCACGCCCGCGCTCTCGTCCGCGAAGACCTACACGCTGACCTATTGGTATCACACGACGGACAATTCCACCCACTTGACCGTCCGGCTCAGTGGCAGCGGCATCGTCACCACCGAATCCGCCAGCGGCATGCTCCCGCACCCGGGCCGGCTCGCGCCGAAGCTCGCCGCGGCCCAGTCCTATCTGGCTGACCTTCGGGCGTGGCACCTTCTCCGCGCGCTCCAGTCGAAGCGCCAGCTCAACGAGGTGCTGCGCCAATTCCTCGAAAACCACTTCGTCACCCAATACAGCAAGTCGAACGACTACCTCGACAACATCGGCTACACCTCGAACCTCTCGCAGCAGATCGCCACCCAGATGGAGTTCCTCGAGAACCGGCGTTGGGCGACGGCGCTGCTCGATCCGGCCGTCACCTTCCACGATTTGCTCCAAATCAGCGCCACGAGCCCGGCGATGATCCTCTATCTCGACACCGTCAATTCGCACGGCGAGAAAAAGGGCGACGGCACCTACAACGTCGCCAACGAAAACTACGCGCGCGAGTTGTCCGAGTTGTTCTGCTTCGGTGTCGACAATGGCTATGACCAAGGCGACATCGTGCAGCTTTCGAGGGCGTGGACTGGATGGTCGACGGACCTCCTCGCGCCCGGAAAGGAGAACAATCCCTTCGCCACCCGGAGCACGGTGTATCTCGATCCCAACGCCGTCACCAACAAGACCGCGCTGACGAACCGCGTGGGCACGTGGTCGCTGCGCTACATCGCCAGCCATCACGATCCGCGGCCGAAATACATCTTCCACCAGAAGGATGCCGCCGGACTCCCGATCGCGGGTAGTCCCAAGGTGGTGCCGGCCCGGTTTGGGCAGCCATGGGCCGGACGCCCGTACGGCCTCGCGATCACGAGCTCCGGCAACGGCACCAACACGATCTCCGAGGGCAACCGCGTCCTCGCCCACATGGCGGACCAGCCTTTCACGGAGGAATTCATCGTCGTCAAGCTGTGCCGACTCTTCATCCACGACGATTTCCAGACCGGATACGACTTCACCGACGCCGACACGTCGCCCGAGGAAGATCTCGTGAAGGCCGCGATGTTGGCGTGGGAGAACCCGCCCGGAGGCGGCCCGAAAGGCCAGTTGCGCCCGGTGCTGCGCGTGATCCTGGGCTCCGATTTGTTCCGCTCGACGCTCTCGACGCAGCAAAAGGTCAAGACGCCGCTCGAGTTCGCGGTCAGCGCCATCCGCGCGCTCCGGACGCCGAAGGGCGACGGCACGTTCACGAGCGACACCGACGGCTACTCGCTCCAACCCGTGATGTCGCGCGCCGGACTGATGCTTTTGTTCAACCGCGCGGAGCCCAATGGCTATCCGGAAACCGGGCCCAGTTGGATCAGTGCCGGCACGCTCGCCGAGCGACTCCGTTTCGCGCAGGCCGCGTTGATGGCTCCCGGCGACCGCCCCGGCGGCGAACTGGATGCCACGACCTTCACCGATCCCGTGGCGTTGCTGCGCGTGCGGCAGCCCTCCGCGATCTCCAATGCCGGCGCCGCCGCGGATTATTTCCTCGGGCTGCTCTTCCACACCGAGGGCGAGGCCAATCTCGCGGGACTCCGCGCGCTGGCGGTTAGGTATCTCGACACCGCCGACGATGGCGTCACCGCGAGCCTGTACTCCTCGTTGTCGCCCGGCACGAAAGCCCACGACACCCGCGTGCGCGGCCTCGTCTCTTTCCTGCTCTGCTCGCAGCGCTTCCAGGAACAATGACCCGGCGAAAACCGACCCCGATTCCCTTTCATCGCCCCCCATGAATTCCCCGCAAATCCTCACCCGTCGTTCGTTCCTGAACCACGCGTCGATCCTGGGCCTCGGCACCGCCGTTGCCTCCTTGACGGACATCCCGTTCATCATGCAACGCGCGCTGGCCGACGGGACCATCGGTCGGCCCGGTGCGAATGGCCGCGTCAAGAAGCTCCTCTTCGTATTCCTTCGCGGCGCCAACGACGGCCTCAACGCGGTCATTCCCTATGGGGACGCCGCGTATTCCACCGCGAACCGTCCAAGCCTTTACATCCCGCCCGACGCCGGCCTCGACTGGAAAGCGACGGGCGATGCTTACACCGCGCCGTCCGGTGCGAACACCGGGACCTTCAAGACCGCGGGCGGGCAGAATCTCGGTGGCCTCGCGCTCGGCAACGGATTCGCGGCCCTTCATCCGTCGCTCAAATTCCTCGCGCCCGTCTACAACGCCGGCGAGCTCGCGCTCGTCCATCGCGTGGGATACCCGAGCCAGTCGCGATCCCATTTCGATTCCCAGAACTACTGGGAAACGGGCGCGCCGCGCGACGGTTCCGTCAAGGACGGCTTCCTGTACCGCGCGATGGTCGAGTCGGGCCTCGCGAACTCCAACGCGCTCACCGGCGTCTCGCTCCAGTCGTCGCTCCCCCTCGTCCTTCGCGGCTCCAAGGCCGCGATGACCAATCTCAGCGACACCTCGCGCTACAATCTCCTCGGCGTTCCCAACACCGCCGCCGGCAACGGCAAGGCCGACCTGTTCCTCCGCCAATCCAACGCGCTCCGGTTTGCCGATCGCAAGAACCGGGACCTGCTCGAACTCCAGTACAACAACCTTTCGAAGACCCTCGAGATCTTCGCGGGCCTCGATTTCAACGAGCCGATCGCCGACGCCGAGAACACCGACGGCGATCGTCCGTACACGCTGTTCCCGACCTCCAATGCCACCAACGGCGGATACGCGGCAAACAACGACCCCTCGAAATACGTCGTTCCCACGGGTTCCTACGACTTCTTCACGCAACTCAAGGCGGCCGCCATCGTGCTGAACAAAACCGACGCCATCGTGGCCGGCACCCAGATCGACGGCTTCGACACGCACAGTGACCAGGGCGGCGCCACCGGCACGCAATCGAATCTCCTGCGGCGCATCGGCTGGTCCGTTTACGCGCTGCAAAAATATTTCAAGCAGAACGCCGACAAGTGTCGTTGGGAGGACGTCGTGGTGGTCACGCTGTCCGAGTTCGGCCGTACCACCGTCGAGAACGACACCAACGGCACAGACCACGCCGAGGCCAACGTGATGTTCGTCGCCGGTGGCGGCATCAAGGGCCACGTGAAGGGACAGCGCTCCGGCGTTTTCGGATGCGGCACCGCCGATCCCATCGCGTGGCAAACCGGCCAGACCGGATCCATGTTCGGAACCGAGGGCCGCTACCTGCGCCGCACCTACGACTACCGGTCGGTGCTTGGAAAACTCATGCGCGGCCACCTCGGCGCCGACGATGCGCAACTCGCGCGCATCATTCCCGGCTACGCAAAGGCGAACCAGATGCTCAAGTCCGGCGGCATCCAGTCCGACGACGGCGTGCGGATCGCCGGCGAACCCGATCTGGTCTGAGCCGGAACCCTTCGGTTGGCGTGGGTGGCGCCGGCCCTGGCGCCACCGTGAGCCAGCCCGTCGCGGAGTGGCGGCAGGGCCGCCGCCACCCACCCAGGCTACCGCGCCCCGTCCGGAAAACCCGTTCAGGACGTGGTCGGCGGGAGCAGCGACGTGTCCGCGGGACCCACGGAATCGATGCGCAACCGGCGTTTGCCGACGCCGCCCACGAGATCGGTTTCCGTGCCGGGGGGCTTGTTCATCAGCGCCTGCGCCAACGGCGAAAGGTAGCTCAGGATGTTGTGGTCGGGATCGCCGTCCCACGCGCCGAACACGTGCGTGCTCTCGGCCTTGCCGGTATCGAGATCGGTGATGGTGACGAGCGTGCCGGGGGAAACCACGTCGGTACGGGGATTCGCGAAGTCGGTCCCGCGCGCGCGCGCCAACTGCAATTCCAATTCGTGCTTCCGCCGGTGCAGCACCTTCTGGTTTTCCTTAGCCGCCTTGAACTCGTGGTTCTCGCGCAGGTCGCCGTAGCTCTTCGCGATCGCGATGTCCTTCACGTTCGCCGGGATCGCCTTGTTGACCAAGTCGTCGTACTCGAGCTTGCGGCGCTCGAGGCTGCCCCAACTCACCAGGAACGTCTTGTCGTCCTTCGATTGCTCGCCGGAGATCAGGCTCTGGATTGCCGGGTAAACCTTCACGATCCGGCCCAGCAACGACCGCTTGTCCATGTCGTCGAACGCCCCCGACAACTGCAGGGTCCGCACGAGATCCCTGATGATGTCGACGTCCGCCGCCTCGATCAACTCGGGCACCAAGTGCTGGTCCTCGAGGATGAAATCGTGCAGGCGGTTCGTCTTCTTCTCGTTGAAGGCGTCCCGCTCCATCGCGGTGATCATCGCGCGGAGCACCTCCGGCCCCAGGATGTCCGCGAAATGGTCGCTGCGTTCCTTGCCGAGCCAAAGGAGCAGTTCGCTCGACGCCGCGTGCTGGCTGATGAGCCGGGCCATCGTGTCCTTCAGCAACTGCCCGCGTCCCTCGACGATCAGCAACCGCGCGCATTCGCCGGCCAGTTTCGCGGTAACGCGGTTGATGATGAGGACCAATTGCGCGCCCCAATCGGGCACCGACTCCTTGAACGCCTCGAGGGCGCGGCGGTGTTTTGCCGCGGGCAATTCCTCGAAGAACGCCACGAGCTTCTCGATCAACCGCTCGAGTTGCGCTTCCTGGCTCAGCGGCGAGAAGATGTCCCGCGGCGCGCTCTCGCCGCCGGGGGCCGGATTCCCGATCGCCTGGCGAAGGTCGTCCCGCATGAAGATGCCTTCCAGCGCGAGCGACGGCATCGTCTGGATGTGCGACTGGACGTCGGCCGCCAGCGCGTGGATCGATTCCGCCACGACCGCGTGTTCGCGGAGGTCGGCGACGTTTTTCAGGACCTCGCCGGCGACGAGGACCTTCGCCTTGAGGCCCTTGGCCGCGCGGAACTCGGCGAGAAGCCGATCACCGAGGGTGATCTCCCGCTCCTCGTAGAGGATCGGCTCGGTCTTCTTCATCGGCACCGTGAAGTGGCCGTCCTTCTTCATCTCGGCGCGCGCGACCTCCCACCACTTCTTCCAATCGCTGGTCACGACGTCGCTCAGGACCGCCTGCACCTGGTCCACGGTCGCACGGCCATTCATGCCCCGGAGCACGAGCTTCACGACCTCGAGGTGATGCAGCGCGGCCTCGCGCTTCAGCCCATCGAGATCCATGTGTTTCCGGGAAAGGATGTGGTTTTTGTCGATCGGCTTCAGCGAGTCGGCCGCGAAGGCGAGGTCGAGCGAATGGCCCGCTTTCGTGGCGAAATCGATGTTCAAC
>JANYDN010000273.1 GCA_025363585.1 Verrucomicrobiota bacterium
CGCCTTCTTGGCCGGCCTTGGTCCCCCTTGGCGTGAGAGAATTCCCATGCCGCGACCGCAGGGTTCCCTCCCGGCTCGGTCGGGAATGCTTGGATTCTTGGCGTCTTGGCGCCTTGGCGTGATACCCAATCGAGTTCTTACCGAATGGATACGGCTTAGAGCCCGTCTGAAAAGTAGGAAGGGGTCCTGCGGCGAGGGCTGAGCGGACCCTCTGCGGTCCGTGATGTCCGAGCCAATCCCGCGGCCGCGGGACCGCCCGGAGGGTTTTCGCGGAAACGGCCCGCTGGCTTCGTTGCTCGTCGGTCATCCCGCATGCGCGGGACGGGTCTGTTCCCTCCTCGCGCCTCGCCATCGAACCATTTCCCCGAAAACAGGACCCCTCCCTACTTTTCAGACGGGCTCTTACCCGCAGGCTTGCCTCCATGCGGGTCGGATGCTAGGCCCACCGCAAGGTTGCCCCGATCCCGGGGCTCTGTTTGGACTCCAAACCCATCCCGCCGGTTTCCTTGACCCTACCCTCGCCATGAACTCCAAAACCCTCGCGGTGGTACTGTCCGCGGTTTCCCTGGCTGCCGGAAAACTCCACGCTCACGAGGTGCTCTGGTGGGAGAACCCAACCGGTTTCACGCCGAACAAGGAAATGAGCATCCTCTACGAACCCTCGTTCATTCCCAATCTCCCCGATCCGGACGACGAGGAGTACATCGACGTCTTGCCGACGTTTTTCGAACCGTGCACGGTGGAGGTCAACATCGACGAGCCGACTTCCGACCTCATCGATTTCGAGGTGATCGGGCCGAATCCTGATATCGGCGTGGAGATCGCCGTGTGGGCCCATCGCGCCCCCAAGGGCGGCCTCGAGAAGACGACGCTCAGCGGCGAGTGGCATGCCACCGGGTTCCCGGCCGGATCCGATTGCACGTCCGTTTTTCCCAATCGCTTCACGGTGCCCATCCGGGTGGAACTGCCGATCGAGTACGCGCGGTGGCTCTGGTCGTTCGTGGGAGGGACGCTCGTGCTCGACGCCGGGACGCGCGTGGGATTGCAGGAATCGGGGAGTCTGGGCGGTCCTTGGTACAACGTCGGGATCGGGCAGAAGTTCATGTTGGATGCCGACGACGGCGAGCGGTTCTACCGCGCGACCCGTTGGATCGGCGGACCGCTTACCGGACAATTCATGGACAACCAAGGCAAGCCGCTGAAGGGGCTGACCATCGATCTCCTCCATGGGGGCGCGGGCACGACCACCGACGCGAATGGGTTATACAAACTCGGAGGACTTCCGAACGGTCTCAACGTGCTCAAGGTTTCGTACCCGGTCACTCTAATGGACCCGGGCGGCGCCATGCGGACCGAGAAGCTCAATCTCAACCTTGAACTCCCCATTTCGCGGATCCCGCTCAACGCGATGTTCCAACTGGATTACCAGATCGGCGCGGGTCCGAGCGCGGGTTGCGGTTGCACGCCTTGGTCCGCCGCGGGAGTCGGGACGCTGAACGGCAAGCGATCGCCCGTGTTCTACGGGGCGGGCATCTTCATCCCGGCCGGCAGTCCGCCGCAGTGCGGTTCCACCGAGTATCGACTGACGGACCCGATGGGCTCGCACACGCTGCAGACGGGCGAATACCTCCATCTGAACAGCGGGCCGAATCCGACGGCGGGAACGTGGCGCGTCGACTCCTCGGTTTGCGGCGGGATGAGGACGTCGTCGGCTTGGGTGAAGTTTCCGTGACGGGGGAACCGGTGGGAAATCGTCGGTGCCGTGTTTCCAAGCCGGGCCGAAAGGAAGTTTGGCCGCGAAAAGTCCGGCAAGAAAAGGGGGGCGCTGGCGCATCCGCCAGGAGTTGAACCTGGAACCTGCGGATCCGTGGGCTCGATCCCCCCTGCGTATGTAGGGCGCTCACGTTGACGGGCGTCGGAATTGACTGGAACCGAGCGGGGATCCACCGCGTCTTCTTTCACTCGGTGGATCTGTCCGGGGCCCGATGGTCGGACAGGCAGAGGAGAGCCCAAACCTGTTGCGCGGTGTTCTCCGAGGGGTCTAGATTCTCGTTATGGAAGGACTGTTGGACGAACCGGGCAAGACGTCCGCCAATCGCATGGACTGGGCATCTTTCGCGCCCCGCTCGGGTGAGTTGTCTCGTTGGAAACCGGTTCCGGCGGAGGCCGACCCTTTGTTGGAATTGAAGGGCGAAATTGCTAACTGGATGGCGTTTCTTTCGATGCTGGGAAAACTCTTTGAAGAAAACGTCTATCAGAACCCTGATCCTCATCCGATGGATTACCTGATGCACAGGGGAAACCTTCATCTGGCCATGGGCAATGGGATCAATCTATTGATGGCACTGTGGAAGGAGGCCGCTGACCGTCAAAAGCAGGATTGTGGCGATATTGAGGTTCTCTTGCAGGCGGTGCAGGCGAAGATCGACGAGCTGTCGGTAGTGTTTTTCAACTGGCATACGCCGATGGGTTTGGACCCGCGTGTTCCGGAGGGTTTCAAGGTCGGTTGGGGCGAGGCCATGGATGGTCAAACTGAACCGATGCCTGCTGGATGGCCTGAGGGCGTCCAAGAAAAGTAACCGTGGAGTATGTATTCAACGGCACGCGGCAATTCTGGCGCGCTTACAAGGCATTGAGTCCGGACAAGCGCGCGAAGGCCAACGCGGCATTTCTGATCTTCAATAAAGACCCTTTTGATAGACGGCTCGGAACGCATCAGATCAAGACGCTTTCAAGCCGCGCTGGAACTAAGGTCTGGAGCGTGGTGATCGACGGCGATTTGCGTTCGACGTTTATCATTCGTGGGCAAGAAGTCACTTCCCTCAATATAGGTGACCACTCGATTTATCGTTGATCTCTGCCGAGTGGATTGGGTCCCTTTCTGACGCGGTTCCCCAATGCTCCCAGCGGGTCTACCGGTCGAGGAAAAAGGCGAGCCCAGGAACGCCTTTCCAATCCTGGGTTAAGTTCAAGGATTCTATTCCGGTGCTCGGTCGGATCTCGAAAAGTGGGTCCGCGTTGTTCCGGAAATCGGTCAAGAACTCCGGGAAACGCTCCGTCATGATCTTGTGTCGCCCAATTGTTGAGACGGTACCCTAGGAGTCCGGCGGATAGTCTGTGAAGCCATCGACACAGAGTTCGTCGGTTTCGCGCTTGAGTGATCCGGACACTATCAACCGGCGATGGCCAGACTCGAAGGTCAGCCAAAACACCAAGTATTTCCCCGAAGAAGAACGAACAACGTCTTTGTACTCGTCCTCCACGAATCTCCACGGTCCTGGGACTTTTATTTCCGCAAGGATCGAGGGGATCTTGGGTTGGAGTTCGTCCCATGGTTCCATAGCTGACCGATGTCGGCTGGCTTGAGGTGAATCAGAGGTTGCGGCGTCTTCGTGAACGTCGCTCCGGTTCCGGGCCCTTGACGATTTTCAGGAAGACCACGACGACGCCGATCAGTACCAGGGCGAAAACGAGCTTCGGAGTGAGGACGTGCGGGGCCTGTTCCTTGATCGCGGTCCAGATCACTTCGGTGGGGTCGGGAGTGACGACGTTGTTGGTCATGGCGCCAAAACGAGGGAAGGCTGGTACTGACAGTGGGACTGGGGTCGAAGGGTTGCTCCGGGCCGAACTGTCGCAACGGAGTGAAGCGCTGGTGCATCCGCCAGGAGTTGAACCTGGAACCTGCTGATCCGTAGTCAGCCGCTCTATCCAATTGAGCTACGGATGCACTGAGCGGCGCGGACCGTAGAAACGGGGCTCCCGTGAGGCAAGGTGTTTTTTGGACCGAGATGCGGGCGGGCTCCCGATTCGTCGCATCGAATGACCGTGATTTCGCCGCAACCCTTGGCTTTCCTGCTGGATCAAGGCGCCAATCAGGGATCGCCACGTTCCGGTCCGCCTCCCAAACTCCCCGTGCTTTTCGTCCATGAAATCCCTCGTCATCGTCCTGGCGGTCCTGATGAATGCCGTCGCCTTCGCGCAGCCCATCGATCCGTTCCCGCTTTGGCCCGATGGCATCACGCCGGGCGCGAAGGGAACTTCCACCAACGACGTTCCCGATCTCACGCCGTACCTTCCCGAAAAAGAGGCCGCGAACGGTGCCGCCATGGTGATCTGTCCCGGCGGCGGTTACGGCGGCCTCGCGCGGCACGAGGGAAACGACTACGCGGAATTCCTGCGCGCCCGCGGCATCGCGTGCTTCGTCCTGCGCTACCGTCTCGGGTCCCACGGCTACCGCCATCCCATCATGCTCGGCGACGCCGCCCGCGCCGTGCGCTTGGTGCGAAGCCGCGCAAAGGAATTTGGAATCGACTCCGGACGCGTCGGCATCATGGGAAGCAGCGCGGGCGGGCATTTGGCGTCGTCGTTGCTCACGCATTTCGACGCGGGCAAGGCGGATGCGACCGACCCCGTCGAGCGCGAGAGCTCGCGCCCAACCTTGGGCGTGCTTTGCTATCCGGTGATCACGATGGGCGAGTTCACGCACCAGGGTTCGAAAAACAATCTGCTCGGCGCGAACCCGCCGGCGGAGTTGGTTGATTTTCTTTCCGGCGAAAAACAGGTGACCAAGGAAACACCGCCCGCGTTCCTGTGGCACACGTGGGAAGACACGGCCGTCCCGGTGGAAAACGTCCTCCAGTACGCCGCCGCGATGCGTCGCGCCGGGGTGAAGTTCGATCTCCACGTCTACCAGCAGGGACGCCACGGCATCGGCCTGCAATCCGCGCCCCCGGCCTTCGAGCATCCGCACCCGTGGGCGGCGGATTTGCTCGTGTGGTTGAAGGTGCAGGGCTTCGTGAAGTAGTAATCCCGCGCTTTATGGCCGCCGTGCCCATCGTCCGAGTCCGCGACCTCTTCAAGATCTACCGTCAGGGCGACCTCGACGTCGTCGCCCTCAACGGCGTTTCCATCGACATCGAGCCGCGCGAGTTCGTGGTGCTGATGGGACCGTCGGGTTCCGGCAAGTCGACCCTCCTGCACATCGTCGCGGGCATCGACCGGGCCACGCGGGGTGCGGTGAGCGTCCAGGGCATCGACGTCGCGGCGCTGAACGAAAGCCAGCTTGCCGACTGGCGGAACCAGAACGTCGGCTTCGTCTTCCAGACCTTCAACCTCATCCCGGTGCTCACGGCGCGCGAGAACGTCGAGTTGCCGCTGCTCCTCACCCGCATGCGCGGGGACGAGCGACGCCGCCAGGTCGAGACCGCGTTGCGTCTGGTCGGGCTCGACGACCGCATGCACCACCGGCCCGACCAATTGTCCGGCGGGCAGCAGCAACGCGTGGCCATTGCCCGCGCCCTTGTCACCGATCCCGCGTTGATCGTCGCCGACGAACCGACCGGCAACCTCGACGCGAAGTCGGCGGCCGACGTCCTTTCGATCCTTCGGATCCTAGCGCGCGACTCGGGCAAGACGGTGATCATGGTGACGCACGATCCCAAGGCGGCGGCCTACGGGACGCGCAGCCTGCACCTCGAGAAGGGCGAGATCGTGGCATGAACCTCCTCGGCTTCATCGCGCGGAACGCGTTGCGGAACCGTCGCCGCGTGTTGCTCACCGTCTCGAGCGTCGCCGTGAGTTGCGGCGTCCTTGTCACGCTCCAGACCTTGCAGCGCGAGTTGACGGTCCCTCCCGAGAGCGAGGGGGCCTCGCTGCGCGTCATCGCGCGCAACAAGGTCTCGATCGCCCAACCGCTCCCGGCGCGCCAATTGGCCGTGATCGAACGCATCCCCGGCATCGTCGCGGTCTCGCCGTTCACGTTCTTCGGGGGACTTTACGCCGACGAGAAGGCCACCGGTTTCGCGCAGTTCGGCATCGATCCCGAACGGTTCCGCGGCATCATGGTGGAGGGCCGGATCGTGGCGGGGGACTACGAGGGATTCGTCGCCGATCGCAATGGTTGCATGGTGGGATCCGACACGGTGGAACGCTACAAGCTGAAGGTGGGCGACCACATGCGCTTCACCGGCACGTTCTATCCGGTCGACCTCGATCTCCGGATCTCCGCGGTCTTCAAGGGTACGGTCGACGACCGTGGCGTCTTCTTCCACCACAAGCTGCTCGACGCCGCCACCGATGGCGGTGGCACGGTCGGCACGTGGTACATGCGCGTGGAGTCCGCCGGGGTCGCGCCCCGGGTGATCGCCGCGGTGGACAAGGCGTTCGAGAATTCGTCGGCGGAGGTCCGCACCGAGACCGAGCGGGCCTTCCAGATGGGCTTCATGTCGATGTTGGGTGACGTGAAGGCGCTCACGCTTTCCGTCAGTTCGGTGGTCGTGTTCACGCTGATGCTGGTCACCATGAGCACCATGAGCATGGCCATCCGCGAGCGGTTCCGGGAATTGGCGGTGCTGAAGGCGCTGGGATTCCGGCGGCGCGAATTGTTCAGCTTCATCCTCGCCGAGAGCTTCGGCCTCTCGTTCGCCGGAGCCGTGCTCGGGATCGCCGGCACGTGGCTGTTCTGGTCGTCGATCAACCTCCAGAAACTCACGGCCGGTTTCCTCATCTACTTCGAGGTGACGCCGCGCATCATGGCGATGGCCGGCGTCGTCGCCGCGCTGCTCGGAATCGTTTCCGCCATCGCGCCCGCCGTCGCGGTCGCCCGCATGAGCGTCGTCGACGGCCTGAAGACGATCGATTGACCGACCGCCCAACCCCGCCCATGGCCCTGCCGCTCAAATACAATTTCCGCAACGTGATCGTCCGCTGGCGTTCCAGCGCGACCACCGTGCTCGGCATCGGCGCCGTGGTGGCCGTCGTCATCGTGCTACGCGCCATGGCCCGCGGCATCGAGTCCAGCAGCGGCAACACCGGCGATCCCCGCAACGTCATCGTCGTCCGCAAGGGATCGCAGGCCGAATCCGGAAGCCTCGTGACCCGCGAGCATTTCCGCATTGTCCGGTATCTGGACGAGGTGGCCCGCAACGAAGCCGGCGAGCCCGTCGCGTCGGCCGAGGTCGTCGTCATGGTCACCGCGCCACGACGCGCCGGCGGCGGCGAGGCCAACACGCTCCTCCGCGGCGTCACCCCGCGCGGCGTCGAGCTCCGGCCCCAGGTCCGGCTCGTCGAGGGGCGTTGGTTCGAACCCGGCCACCGCGAGGTCGTCGTCTCGCG
>JANYDN010000292.1 GCA_025363585.1 Verrucomicrobiota bacterium
GGTCTGCGAATTCCACATGCCGAGGCTCAGCTCCATGTTGCGCCGCATGTTCTCGGGATACACCGCGAGCCCATCCATCATGCGCGCCACGAGCCCGAGCATGTAGTCGAGCAAGGTGCAGGAGTCCGGGAAGATGATGCGTTCGACCGAGCTGTGGCTGATGTCGCGCTCGTGCCAGAGCGCGACGTTCTCGAGCGCGGCGACGGCGTTGCCCCGCAGGACGCGCGACAATCCCGTGAGGCGTTCCCACGTGATCGGGTTGCGTTTGTGCGGCATCGCGCTGCTCCCCTTCTGGCCCTTGGTGAACGGCTCCTCCGCCTCGAGCACCTCGGTGCGCTGCAGGTGCCGGAACTCGACGGCCCAGCGCTCGATGCTCGCGCCCGCGAGCGCGAGGGTGTTCATGAATTCGGCGTGGAGATCGCGTTGCACCACCTGCGTCGAGATCGGCGCCGGACGCAGCCCCAGCTTGCGGCAGACGAACGCCTCCACCTTCGGCGAAAGATGCGCGCTGGTCCCGACGGCGCCGCTGAGTTTGCCGACGGCGACGGTTTCGCGCGCGCGGACGAGGCGGGATTCCATCCGGCCGAACTCGTCGTACATCAACGCCAGCTTGAGCCCGAACGTGGTCGGCTCCGCGTGGATGCCATGGCTGCGCCCGATGCACGGCGTGAACTGGTGTTCCTTGGCGCGGCGCGCGATGACTTTCCGCGCCTCCCGGACATCCGCGATGAGGATGTCGGCGCTCTGCACCAACTGCACCGCGAACGCGGTGTCGACGATGTCGCTGCTGGTGAGTCCGAAATGGAACCAGCGGCTGGCGGGATCGGCGATCTGCTCGGAGACCGCGGTGGTGAAGCCGATGACGTCGTGGTTGAGCGTCCGCTCGAGTTCCTTGGCGCGCTCGACCATCGCCTTCGGCGCCGCCTCGCATCGCGCCGCGCCCGCCTTGATTTTCGCGAAATCCTTGGCCGGCACGACGCCGAGTTTCACCAACTCGCCGAGGGCCAGCACCTCGATGCGAAGCCAGGTCACCAACCGGTTCTCGTCGGTCCAAATCTCCCGCATCTGCGGCCGCGTGTAGCGCGTGATCATCCGCCCCGAGACTACGCAGGGCGCCGCGCGGTAACCAGTTTTCAGTATTCAGTTTTCAGTGTTCAGTATCGCGGTTGACGCGCGTCGTCCATCCCGGGCGCCACTGAGCGATCGACACTGACGACTGACGACTGACCACTGTCCCATGGAGATCCTCCTCAGCACGCTCAATGCCCGCTACGTCCACGCCGCCTTCGGCTTGCGGTACCTTCTGGCGAACTTGGGAGAACTGCGACCGCGTGCCGGCATCCGGGAATTCGACATCAACCAACGACCCATCGACATCGCGGAATCGATCGTGGCCGAAGACCCGCGTATCCTCGGGCTCGGCGTGTACCTCTGGAACGTCGCCCTCACGACGGAACTCGTCGCGATCCTGCGTCGCCTCCGTCCCTCCCTCGTCATCGTGCTTGGCGGGCCCGAGGTCAGCCACGAGTGGGAAGACCAGGAAATCGTGCGCCTCGCCGACCACGTCGTCACCGGCGAGGCGGACCTGGCCTTCGCCGATCTTTGCCGCGCGTTGCTTTCGGGAAATCCCCCGGCGGCAAAAATGCTCCACGCGCCGCTGCCCGACCTCGCCAAGGTCGCGATGCCGTACGAACTCTACGACGAGCGCGATTGCGCGCATCGCGTCGTGTACGTCGAGTCCTCGCGCGGATGCCCGTTCACCTGTGAGTTCTGCCTGTCGTCGCTCGACGTCCCGGTGCGCCAGTTCCCGTTGGACGAGTTCCTCGCGTCGATGCAGTCGTTGCTCGACCGCGAGGTGCGGCAATTCAAGTTCGTGGACCGCACCTTCAACCTGAACCTGATGGTGGCGCGCCGGATCCTCGGGTTCTTCCTCGAACGGTGGACGCCGGGGCTCTTCGTTCATTTCGAGATGGTGCCCGACCGGTTGCCCGCGGAACTGCGGGAACTCATCGCGCGGTTCCCGGCGGGCGCGTTGCAGTTCGAGGTCGGCATCCAGACGTTCGAGCCCGCGGTGGAGAAACTGGTGAGCCGTCGGCAGGACCACGGGCGGCTCGAGGACAATCTCCGCTGGCTGCGCGCCTCGACCGGGGTTCACGTGCACGCGGATCTCATCGCCGGCCTGCCGGGCGAGACGCTGACGACGTTCGCGGAGGGATTCGACCGCCTCCTCGGGCTCGGCCCGCAGGAAATCCAGGTCGGAATCCTGAAGCGCCTGCGCGGGACGCCGATCATCCGGCACGACGCGGGGTACGCGATGCTCTACAACCCGGCACCGCCGTACGAGGTGTTGTCCACGCGGGACCTCGACTTTGCCACGCTGGCGCGGCTGCGGCGGTTCGGGGGATTCTGGGATCTGTTCGGCAACAGCGGCCATTTCGCGGCGACCCTTCCGCTGCTGTGGGAAGACGGGGTGTCGCCCTTTGAACGGTTCATGGCGTTCGCCGACTGGCTGCACGCGAACGGCGGCAAGACGTCGGGCATCGCACGGCAACGACAGTACGACTTCCTCGCGCGGCACTTGCTCACGGTCCGGGGAATTCCCGAAACGATCGTGAACGAGCGACTTGCGCGCGACCAATCGCCACGGCGAAAACCGGGAACCGACGCGGAGACGGCGACGGCGTTGCCGGAGCGCCAAGCGCGGCATCTCGCGGGGTCGGGCGGAGTTTCAAGTTTCAAGTTTCAAGTTTGAAGGGCGCGGATGCGAAAGCGTCCGGAGTCTTTTGAGGTTCCATCGCTCCCGCATCTTACTTCACCCCAAAACATTCAATCCTGAAGGCTTCCAGTGGCGGCGGGCCGCCGCCACCCACCGAGGCTTCGGTGCTCGGGCTTCAAACTTGAAACTTGAAACTGAAAACTCCGCCGCGCGGCGCGGCGTTCAGTACTTCGGCACGCTCGGATCGATCTGCTCGCTCCATGCGTTGATGCCGCCCTTCACGGACTTCACGTACTTGAAGCCCTGTTCGCGCAGGAATCGCAGGGCCTTCATCGAGCGGACGCCGCTCTTGCACGAGAGGTAGTACTGCACGTTCGGATCGAGCTCCAGGTATCGCTGCGGCAGCACGCTCAACGGCAACACGGGCACGCCCGCGATGTGCGCGATCTGGATCTCGTCCGGTTCGCGGACGTCGATGACGCGGATCCCGAGCGACGGGTTGTCCAACGCCTTCTTCGCGTCGAGGACGCCGACCTCGTCGGGATTTGCCGACGGATTCACGGGCTCGGTTGGGATGCCGCAGAACTGGTCGTAGTCGATCAATTGCGTGATCGTGGGATTCGTCCCGCACAACGGGCACTTCGGATCCTTCCGGAGCTTCAGCTCGCGGAACTTCATGTCGAGCGCGTTGAACAACAGGAGGCGTCCGACGAGCGTCGTGCCCTTGCCGATGGCGAGCTTGAGGATCTCGGTGGCCTGGATGCAGCCGACGATGCCCGGCAACACGCCGAGAACGCCGCCCTCGGCGCAGCTCGGGACCATGCCCGGCGGCGGGGGCTCGGGATAAAGACAGCGGTAGCAAGGGCCGCCCTGGTGCGGCGCGAACACGCTGGCCTGTCCCTCGAAACGGAAGATCGAGCCGTAGACGTTGGGCTTGCCGAGCAACACGCACGCGTCGTTGGTGAGGTACCGCGTCGGGAAATTGTCCGTGCCATCGACCACGATGTCGTAGGGCCGCACCAGATCCAGGGCGTTCTCGGACGAGATCCGCGTGTTGTGGATGACGACGTCCACGTTCGGGTTGATGGCCTTGATCGATTCCTTGGCGGACTCGGCCTTCGGACGGCCCACGTCGGCATCGGAATGGATGATCTGCCGCTGGAGATTCGAATGATCGACCGTGTCGAAGTCCACGATGCCGATGCGGCCGATGCCGGCGGCGGCGAGGTAAAGCGCGATGGGACTACCGAGACCGCCTGCGCCGATGCACAGGACGGAGGTCTCTTTGATCCGGCGCTGGCCCGCCATGCCCACCTCGGGAAGGATGAGGTGGCGCGAGTAGCGGCGGATTTCTTCGTTAGTAAGGTCGCTCATACCGAAACGCCCGCAGCCTAGGCAGCGGAACGGTCGCGGGGCAAACGAAGTTTCGGTCCCATGACACGGCGCTGACAATCCGCGCCGAAATCGCCTTGGCTCGGCCTGCCCATGCGTGCGCACCGACCGATCCGCGGCGTCACGCCCGGATGACGTCGGTCCCGAGATACGGCCGCAACGGTTCGGGGACGGCGATGCTGCCGTCTTCCTGCTGGTGTGTCTCGACGAGCGCGACGAACAGCCGCGCCAAGGCGGTGCCGCTGCCGTTGAGGATGTGCGGGAACCGATTCTGCCCATCCTCCGTCTTGTAACGGAGGTTCATGCGGCGCGCCTGGTAGTCCTCGCAATTCGAACAGCTCGACACCTCGAGGAACTGCGCCTGCCCCGGCGCCCAGACCTCGATGTCATAGGTCTTCGCCGACGCGAATCCCATGTCGCCGGTGCACAGGTTGATCACGCGGTAATGCAGCCCTAGCAATTGCAGCACCTTTTCCGCGTTGCCGACCATCGCGTCGAGCTCGGCATAGCCGACCTCGGGCGTCACCAACTTGATCAACTCCACCTTGTCGAATTGGTGCACGCGGATCATGCCGCGCGTGCCGAGTCCCGCGGCGCCCGCCTCGGCGCGGAAGCACGGCGAGTAGGCGACGTACTTCACCGGAAGCTGTTTCTCGGCGAGGAGTTCCTCGCGATGGATGTTCGCGACGGGGGCCTCCGCCGTGGGCAACAGGTAGAGTTTGCCCATCGTGGACGCGTCGTTGCCTTCCTGCACCGCGTAGGCTTGGTCGCGGAATTTCGGGAACTGCCCGACGCCCACCATGCAGTGCTCGCCGATGATGTACGGCGGCGCCACCTCGCGGTAGCCGTGCTGGCCCGTGTGGAGATCGAGGAGGAAATTGATCAACGAACGTTCCAACCGCGCGCCCCAGCCGGTGTAGAGCAGAAAGCCGGAGCCGCTCAGCTTCGTGCCGCGCGCGAAATCCACCAACTGCAGCCGCTCGCACAGCTCGATGTGGTTCCGCGCCTTGAAACCGAACGACGCCGGCGCGCCCCAACGACGGATCTCCGGGTTGTCCTCCGCGGTCTTCCCGAGCGCGACGCTCTCGTGCGGGAGATTGGGAATCGTGAGCAGCAACGCGTCCCGCGCCTCGCTGGATTCCGCGACGGTCTTGTCGAGTTCGGCGATGCGGTCTCCGAGGGTGCGGACCTCGGCCTTGCGCGCCTCGGCCTCGGCGAGTTCCTTCCGGCCCATCAACGCGCCGATCTCCTTCGAGGCGGCGTTGCGACGCGCCTTCAATTGCTCCACCTCGGCCAACGCCGAGCGGCGGCGATCGTCGATCGCGAGCACCTCGGACACGCGCGCCTCGTCCCCCGCCCCGCGCGACGCGAGCCGCTCGCGCACATGGTCCGCCCGATCCCGAAGCAACTTGATGTCCAGCATCGCGGGAGGATGGGAACGGGACGTCCGAGGGCAACAGCGAACTTCGGCCGGTTGACAGGATGCCGACGCTTGATGGCTGCGGGAGGGGGCTTTGACAGGATTTACAGGATTAACAGGATTGGGTGCGGAGAACGAGGGCAGCGAACGAACAGCGACGCGCGGGCGTCCCGAATCAACCACGCGAATCGATCCAGCAAGGTCCTGCGCCCAACGCCGTGCAGTAGGGAAAGCCTACGTCAAACGCCACGGCCATTTCCCCGTTCCCCGCTCACCTCCCCTTGGAAATCCCGTTAATCCTGAAAATCCTGTCAAAAAAAACACTCAACCAGCCGCCGGCAGGAATCCTGTCCGCCTTCGCGGCCGTCGCTTGGTAATCTCGTCGCGTGGGCACGGATTTCGACATCGCCATCGTCGGCGCGGGTTTCGCGGGATCGCTCCTGGCGATGATCGCGCGGCGTCTCGGTCGTCGCGTCATCCTCGTGGAACGCGACCGGCACCCGCGTTTCGCGATCGGCGAATCGTCGACGCCGATCGCGAACCTGTTGCTCGAGGAATTGGCGCGCGAACACGATCTCCCGCGGCTGCTCCCGCTGACGAAATGGGGCCCCTGGCAACGCGAATACCCGTCGATCGCCTGCGGGCTGAAACGCGGGTTCACGTTCTATTCCCATCTTCCGGGCGCGGGTTGGCGGAGCGATCCCGGCCGCGCCAACGAACTCCTGGTCGCAGCGTCGCCGCGGGACGAGATCGCCGACACGCACTGGTACCGGCCCGACTTCGACGCGTTCCTCGCGTCCGAGGCCGTGCGATGCGGCGCGGAATACCTCGACGACACCGCGCTCGGCCCGCCCGAGCCGGGCTCGGGTGGCGTGGCGTTTTCGGGAACCCGCGGAGGGAAAGGCATGCGGTTCACGGCGGGCTTCGTGATCGATGCCAGCGGTCCGCGCGGTTACCTGCACCGTGCCCTCGGGATCCGCGAGGCATCGTGCGGCGAATGCGAGGCGACGCGCGCCGTGTTCTCCCACTTCACCGGCGTGAAGCGCTGGGATTCGATCCATCCATCCGGTGGAATTCCCCCGTATCCGGCGGACGACGCGGCGCTCCATCACGTCACGCCCGGCGGCTGGATGTGGGTGCTGCGTTTCAACAACGGGATCACCAGCGCGGGATTCACCACGCGCAACGCCGTCGAACCGGGCGTCGCGGCGGACGACGAATGGCGCGCGTGGTTGGCGGACTTTCCCGCCGTCGCGGAACAATTCGAAGGCGCCTCGGCGACGCGCGAATTCACGCGGTTGCCGAGGATGGCCTTCCGCGGCGAGATCGCGTCCGGCCCCTGGTGGGCGCAACTTCCGATGGCCGCGGGCTTCGTCGATCCGCTCTTGTCGACGGGCTTCCCGCTGACCCTGCTCGGCATCGGGCGCCTCGCGAAATTGATCCGGGACGGACTGCCAACCGCCGGCGTCGATGAATACGGGCGCCGCACGCTCGGCGATCTTTCGCACGCGAACACCCTGGTCGAGGCCTTGTACCGCGTGATGCCCGACTTCGGGACGTTCCGCCAGTTGACCATGGCCTACTTCGCGGCGGCGATTTACTCGGAGACCGCACGGCGATTGGGCCGTCCCGGATTGGCGCCGGGTTTCCTGATGCGCGATCACCCGACGTTCGGCCCGCGGTCGCTGGAAATCTTCCGTCGCGCGGGCCATGTCGACGGCGAAACGCTGCGCGACGAGATCCGCCGCCTCGTCGATCCGATCAATCTCGGCGGGCTCTGCATCGACTCGAAACGGAATTGGTACGACTGCAACGCCGGCGATCTTTACGCCGCGGCCGGGAAGATCGGGTCGAATCCGGACGAACTCCGCGGGATGTTGGCGCGGTGCGGGTTCGCCTGAATCACGCGCCGCAGGACGCCCGGAGGATCCCGCGCAGCTCGTCGGTTTCCAACGCGACCGGATTCGCCTTCATGCTGCTCGCGCGCGCGGCGCCGGCGATGATCGCTTCGAAATCCACTGCGCGGACGCCTTGGGCGGCGAGCGACGGGATCCCGAGCGATGCGGTCAAATCCGCCAGCCACGCGACGAGATCGTCGGGGCCGGCAGCGTCATTGCCCAACAGCAATCGCGCGGCCTCGGCGTAGCGTTCGCGCGAGCCCCGCGCGTCGCCGCGGGACTTCAGGGCGTCGAGGTTCGCGCGGGTGACGGGCGCGACCAAGGCGGCGCACAAGGTGCCGTGCGACGCCGGATACATGCCGCCGAGCGGCCCGGCAAAACCGTGCACCGCGCCCAATCCGGCGTTGGCCAACGCGAGGCCCCCGAGAAGGCTGCACAACGCCATGTCGGTGCGCGCGCCGAGATCGTCGCCCGCCTCGCAGACGCGCGGGAGCGCGCGGCCGATCCGCGCCAGACCCTCGCGGCAGAAACCGTCGGCGACCGGATTCGCCCGCGCGCTGACGAAGGGTTCGAGCAATTGCACCAGGGCGTCCATGCCGCACGACGCGGTCAACGCGCGGGGCAACGACAACGACAACGCGGGATCGACCAACGCCACGCGGGGCAGCATCCGCGGGCTTCGCAGGCTGGCCTTGACCCGATGGGCCGGCGAACCAAGCACCGCGTTGCGGGTCACCTCCGCGCCCGTGCCGCTCGTGGTGGGGACGGCGATGACCGGCAACGGTTCGTTGGCCAACGGCAGGCCGCGTCCCACGACTTCGAGATGGTCGAATGGATCGCCGGGATTCCGCGCGAGCGCCGCGATGGCCTTCGCGCCGTCGATCACCGATCCCCCGCCGATGGCGACAATACCGGTCGCGGCGCAATCGATCGCCATCCGCGCGCCGCGTACCGCGTCGTCGACGGTGGGTTCGCCCGTGATCGCGACGTGGCCGGCAATCCGTGTTTCCCATCCGCCGATGGTTCCGTTGTGTCGCGAGCTATCGCTTCCCGTCACCAGCAGCAGGCGTTCGCCGAGTTCCGCGGCGAATGCCGGCAATCCCTTTGCCGAACCGACGCCGAACACGATGCGTCCGGCGGACGCGAATTCGAACGGCGGAATCACGCGGGCAATCAAGGTCCGTGAAGGACCTCGTGGTAGAGATCGAGGTAACGCTTGGCCTGGCGGTCCCACGAGAAATCGGCGGTCATGCCGTTCAACCGGAAGTGGTGCATGGCCACCGTGTCGCCGAAGAGCGCGATCGCCTTGCGCCACGCCTGCTCGAGCGCCTCGGAGGTGATCGCCGTGAACTTGATACCGGTGGCGAGATCGGCATCCGCCCGCGGATCCACGACGGAATCGTCGAGACCGCCGGTCGCGCGGACCACGGGTACCGCGCCGTAGCGGAGCGAGTACATCTGGTTGAGACCGCACGGCTCGAACCGCGAGGGCATCACGTAGAAATCGGAGGCCGCCTCGATGCGATGGGCGAGCTTGGCGTCAAAACCGATGCGGGCCACGACCTGGTCCGGGAATTCCGCGGCCAATGCGAGGAACGACTTCTCCAGCACGGGATCGCCGGTGCCAAGGACGACGAACTGGATGCGCGCCGCGGGGAGCATCCGCCCGAGTGCTTCCGCGACCAGGTCGCATCCTTTCTGGTCGGTGAGCCGAGTGATGTTGCCGAACAGGGGAACGGAAGCGTCGACGGGAAGGCCGAGCTCGGCCTGCAGCGCGGCCTTGTTGGCGGCCTTGCCGGCGAGGTGGAACGAGTCGTAGGCGTGGGGCAACGCGGGATTCGCGGTGGTGTTCCACTCGGCGTAGTCGACGCCGTTGAGAATCCCGGTGAGATCATGACCGCGCCGGCGCAGCACGCCCTCGAGGCCGCAGCCGTATTCCGGCGTGCAGATCTCCTCCGCGTAGCGCGGGCTCACGGTGGTGAGGGCATCGGCGAGACAAAGCGCGCCCTTGAGGAAATTCAGTCGCCCGTGGTGCGCCGCGCTCTCCATGTGGAACCAACCCAGCGGAAGATTCGCGAGCGCCCAGGCATCGACGGCGAACGATCCTTGGTACGCGAGATTGTGGATGGTGAAAACCGTCCGCGGAGCCGAAGGCCAATTGCCCGAGGCGCGGCCATGGTACGCGAGCAACGGCAACAACCCGACCTGCCAGTCGTGGCCATGGACGATCGACGGAGGCTCGGGATGATGGCGGGCGAGCAACAGCGCGGCCTTCGAAAGGAAAATGAAACGCGCGGCATTGTCCGGATAATCCCGGTTCGCCTCGTTGTAGAGTCCGGCCCGGTCAAAGTAATCGGGCTGGTCCACGAACCAGTACGTGAGGTTCGGCGCGGCCTCGAGGCATCGGAACGAGCCGCCGACCAGCTTCGGCCCCATCGGCAAGTCGAACCGCCACGTCGCGGGTCGGATGGCGGGGAACTTGCCGGCGATTCCCCGGTACAACGGGGTCACCACGCTGACGCGAATCCCGGCATGGGCGATGGCCTGGGCCAACGCGGCGACCGCGTCCGCAAGCCCGCCGGTCTTCGAGAACGGGTGGAGTTCGCTCGCGGCGAGCAGGACGTGCATCGCGCAAACTTTCGCGCGCGATGTGAAACCGGCTCAAGGCCGAAATGCCGCGAAGGAACGCAAATCCCCAAGACAGGAACCGCGGGTGGCGGCGACCCTGCCGCCAATTCCGGGCGCTGGGCCGAGCGTGTGCCGGCCACCGGAACCCCTCGCCTCGAATCGAATGCCGTCATGATCCGAACGATGCCGACAGCCGTCGGAAAGTTGCGGCAGGGCCGCCGCCTCCCACGCCGGCTAGATCGTTTCGCCCGAGAGCAGCAGCGCGATGTACGGCAAATCGGGAGGCGACGTGACCTTCGGGTTCGGAAACCTCGACTCCACCAACTCCACCGGCTGTCCGATGAGCTCGCAGGCCGCCGTGTCGTCGGTGACGACGAGTCCGCGCGCCCTCGCTTCCGCCAAGGCTTGGCGGATCACCCCGACGCGAAAACATTGCGGCGTCTGGACCGACCACAGGCGAGCGCGGTCAAGGTGCCGCGCGATGCGGCCGGAACCGTCGGCCTCCTTGATCGTGTCGGTGGCGCGTTGCCCGGCGACGGCCGCGCCGACGCGACCCGCGGCCTCGAGGCATCGCCCGATGAGATCGCACGGCGTGCAGGGGCGCGCGCCGTCCTGGATGGCGACCAAGCCGTCGCCGACGACCGCGGCGATGCCGTTGGCGACCGAGTCCTGCCGCTCCACGCCTCCCAACGCGAGGCGCCAGGGCTTTGAAGGCCGGACATGTTCGGCGGCGAGTTCGACGAATGCCGGTTCCATTCCCGACCGGACCACGAGGACGATCTCATCGATGTCCGGGCACGAGTCGAAACGGCGCCACGCGTGGGCCACGACCGGGGCCCCGGCGACCTCGAGGAACAATTTGTCCACGCCGGGTCCCATGCGGGTTCCCCGGCCGGCGGCCACGATGATCGCGGTGTTCATCCAAAGTGGGGATCGGGCGCCGGACCGGCGCGCCGCAATCCGGGAAACGGTCGAGGCGCAGGACATGCCTGCGCCTCGTTTCGTTTGGTTGTGGTCGGCGAAGGCGACTACTTCTTCTCGTCCTTCTTCTCTTCCTTCTTGTCCTCGGGCGGCTTGGCACCCTCGGCCGGCGCATTGGCGTTCAATTGCTTGAGGACGCCGTCGGTGAGGTCGTCCGGCCCGCCGCCCAAATTATTGTAGATGACGACGGGGGTTTGGTTGACGGATTCGGCGGCGGTGTCGAACACCAGCGCGTAGCCCGCGGCCTTTGCCTTTTCCTCGACCACGCCGCGGATGTCGCGGAGCACGCTGTCGCGAAGGCGCTTCTGCTTCTCGCCGATGCCCTGGCGGAAATTGTTGTCGAAGGTCCGGAGGCTGTTCTCCTGCTCCTTGAGCTCGCCCTGCTTCTTCTCGGCGTCCTTGCGGCGCTTGTCTTTTTCGTCCGCGGAAACCGCGGGATCGTTCACGCCGTCGACCAGCTTCTTGAACTCCTCGTTGGCCTTCTGGTAGTCGTCGATCATCCCCTTGCGGAGTTTCTCGAGATCGGCAACGGAGTCCTTGAGCTGGGTGTCCGCGATCTTCGTCCGGTAGTAGTTGTCGAACACCTTCTTGAGATCGACGACGGCGGTCTTGTTTTGCGCCTGGACCGGGAGACTCAGGGCGAACACGGCGACCAGCGCGGCAATGAATTTCGTCACTTTGGCTTTCATGCAGTCAGTTTCGTACGGAAATCCTGTCAGAAATCTCGGGACCAGCCCACACCAAATTGCACCCGTCCGCCGCCGCCCGACCGGGTGTCGTGCGTGATGGGAATGCCGTAGTCGATGCGGAGCGGGCCGATGGGAAGGTTCAGGCGGATGCCGAACCCGTAGTTGTCGTTGTAAAGATGCGTGGTCTGGAACCGCCCCTGCGAGTCGATGAAACTCTGCGGATTGAAGCTGTAGGAGTCCTGGTAGACCATGCCGATGTCATAGAACCCGGCGAGGCGCACGCGTTCAACAATCGGGATGCTGTATTCGGCGCCGCCGAACCAGTACGTGCCGCCACCGGTGGGTTCGCCGGACACGATGTCCTTCGGGCCGACCTGCCGGAAACGGAATCCACGGTTTGAATACAGGCCGCCCAGATACCAGCGGTCGAACAACGGCACCCGGTCGTGGATGCCGCGGTCGCCCTGCCCGTAGGCCTGTATCACGCCGATGCGTCCGGACAGTTCGAGGACATGGCCCGCGAAGAAATCCTGCCAGGTGCTCGTCTCCGTGAAGAGTTGGCCCGGATTGAAGTACTGCGAGACGCGCGCCTCGAGGCGGTAGTAATCCACGTCGCCCGCGAACGGGCCGCCGGCCAGCTCGGGCAGCAGTTCGAAACGCATGCCCTTCGACGGCACCTGGAGGTTGTTCCGGGTGTCGTACGCGAGCGTCGCGCCCACCTTCGACACGAGGCGATTCCCCGCTTCCTGGAGAAGGATCGTGTCGGGATACGACGCCTTGTACGTGTCCTCGAACTTGATGCCGACGCTCTCGATCGTGTAGCTGATGCCTCCGACGAAGTTCCAGGGCAATTGGCGGGTCAGGCCGACGCGCGCGCCGGTCTGGCGCTGCTGGTAGTTGTCGGAAAGAAAGTTCAGTTGCCGGTGGTACAGGTCGAGGCTCAGCGACAGGCGCCGTCCGAGGAACCACGGCTCGATGAAAGTCGCGAGATAGTCCTGGCGCTGCGTGCCGGCCTGCAGGCGCAAACGGGCCTTCTGGCCGCCGCCGGTGAAGCGCGGCGGGTTGAACAGGTCGAAATTGCCCTGGCTGACCTCCACGAAACCGACGATGGAATCCACCGAGCTGAACCCGGCGCCGACGCCGATGTTGCCGGTGTTCTTCTCCTCGACGCCGATGACGAGGTTCTTGCGGTTGTCGATCCGCGTGTCCTCGTTGGTGGTGTCGACCTTGTCGAAGAACTGCAATTGGTCGAGGCGGCTCTTGCTCACCTTGACCTTCACCGTGTCGAAGGTCTCGCCCGGCGCGATCGCCAACTCGCGGCGGATGACCTTGTCCTTGGTCTTGGTGTTGCCGCGGATCTCGACCTTCTCGACGTAGTACTTGTCGCCCTCGCGGATCGAGTACTTCAGGTCCAGCGCGCCCTTCTCGACGTTCGCGACCTTCTGGGGTTCCACGCGCGCCTCGATGTAACCGCGCGAGCCGTAGAAATCCGTGATGGCATCGACGTCGCGCTGCAGTTTCCGCGGCGTGAAGGTCTGGCCGTCCTTGAGGAGCAGGCCGTACTTGATGCGGTCGCCCTCGCGGGAGCGAAGATTCCCGACGATCTCCTCTTTCGAGAACAGGTCGTTGCCGGTGAACTCGACGTTGCCGACCTTGTAGAGGCTGCCTTCGTCCACCTCGAGATGGATCGACATCCGCGTCGGCGACGCTTGGTCGAACCGGATGTTTTTCAACTCGAAGTCGATGTAGCCGCGCTCGGCGTAGAAGTCGTGGAGCTTCTCCTTGTCCTCCTCGAAGACGTCGTCCTTCAGCTTCCCGCTGCCGGTGATCCAGGACCACATCCACCACCGGCGGGTCTTGATGACATGCCGGAGTTTGCGTTGCTTGAAATCCTTCGCGCCGTCGAAGACGACTGCGGTGACGCGGACCTTGGGCGCCTCGGTGATCTCGAACGTGACGACGGCCCGGCCGAGTTCCTCGTTGATGCTGGGGATCGGCTTGACCTCCGTGCGCTGGAGGCCGGCCTTCTGGTACATCTTGAGGATTTCCTGCGCGTCGTTGAACAGCTTCCGGTCGTCCTCGGGCTCGCCGACCTTCGACGTCACCTTCTTGCGCAGCTTCGCGTTGCCGTACTTCTTGTTACCGGAGAAGCGGATCTCGGTGATGACGGGTTTGCCCTGGACCTCGTACACCAACGTCACGCCCGTCGCGGACCGTTCCTCGCCGACGCGGATGTTCCGGAAATAGCCCGTGCCGTAAAGATTGCGGACATCCTCGTCCACGCTCGAACGCGTGTACGGCTCGCCCACCCGCACGCGGATGTGCGCGCGGACCAAGTCCTCGCTGACCGCCGCGGGACCGCCGTGGCGGACGACGATCTTTTCCACCAACGGGCCCGCGGATTCCTGCCCGAGGGCGGAAATCTGCAGGCAGGCAACCAGGAAGGCGCAGACGCGCATCCACCGGCGAGAGACTGGTTTCATGCAATTCGATCGATCAACGGACGGATCCGAGAGACCCCGGATGAAATCCAATCCACCGGCGCGGGCGCAACATCCAAACGCGGCGAATCGCAGGGCCCGGCCGTGCCCACCCGAACGCGCCGCAGCCTGCCGAAGTCCCCGCGCCTGGCCGACGGTTCATTCCGGCGGGGCGATTTTCGAGGCGCTTTCGTAGCGCGTGATGCCCTTGAGAAACGTGAACTGGACGTCGCCCGTCGGGCCATTCCGCTGCTTGGCGATCAACAAGTTCACCGGCGTCGCCATCATGCCGTCGTCGCGCCCGTCGGGCTCGTCCTTGCGATGGTCGTCTTCCTCTTCCTTGGGCTTGTACAGCAACCCGACCAAATCGGCGTCCTGCTCGATCGCGCCGGATTCGCGGAGGTCGGAGAGCTTGGGCTTCCGGTCCTTGTCCTTCTCGAGTTCGCGGTTCAACTGGCAAAGCACGATGATCGGGATCTTCAGCTCCTTCGCGAGCGCCTTCACGCCGTTGGAAAGTTCGGCGACTTCCTGCTGCCGGTTGTCCTGCGCCTTCTTCGAGCTGGAATGCAGCAACTGGAGGTAGTCGATCACCACGAGTTTGATCCCGTGCTGCTGCCACATCCGCCGCGCGCGCGCGCGCAACTGGAGGATCGAGAGGCCCGGCTGGTCGTCGATGTGGATCGGGGCCTTGCTGAGCTTGGACGCGGCGGCCGTCAGTTTCCGGAAATCCCCTTCCGAAAGAAACCCGTCGCGGATGAGCCGCGCATTGACCCGCGCGAGCGAGCAGAGCATGCGCATCACCAGCGACTCCGAGGTCATCTCGAGGCTGAACACGCCCACCGGCAAACCCGCCTCCACCCCCACGTGCTCCGCGATGTTCATCGCCAGCGACGTCTTGCCCATCGAGGGACGCGCCGCGATCACGATCATGTCGCCCGGCTGCAAGCCGCTCGTCATCCGGTCGAAGTCCGCGAACCCCGTGGGAATCCCGGTGAGGCCGCCCTGCCGTTGGTGGTATTCCTGGATCAGGTCCACCGCGCTCCGCACCAACTCCTTCATGCCGCGGATGCCGACTTCCTCGCGGTCCTCGCTGATCTTCAGGATGTCGCGCTCGACCTCGTCGAGCAAACCGTCGACCTCGCCCTCGTGCTCGTACACGCGCGAGATCACGCCGGAACACGTCCCGAGCATGCGCCGCAGCACGTGCTTCTCGCGGACGATGTCGAGGTAGTACGAGAGATTCGCCGCGCTGGGAACGGCATCGACCAGCGCCGAAAGATACGCGAGCCCGCCGATGCCATCGAACTGCTGGGCGTCCTTCAACCGCTGCCCCAGCGTGATCATGTCGATCGGGTCCTTCTTGTCGTACATGACCACCAGCACGTCGTAGAGCGTGCGGTGGCGAAGGTCGTAGAAGGAATCCGACCCGGACTTCAGCTTGTCGACGCACACGCCGAGACTCTCGTGCGGCGCGAGCAACACGCATCCAAGGACGCCCTGCTCCGCCTCGAGCGAATGCGGCGGAAGACGGTCGATCTTCCCGAGGTCGACGCGCGGCATTTTCCTGGACTTCCCCTTGGGCGGGCCCTGGAAAGGGTTGGCGTTCGGATCGCCTTCGGGAGGTTGGTCCATGGCGGATATGGAAAGGGCGCGGGGGACGGCAAGGAAGCGCGAGTTGTCGGAAGGTTGTCCACAGGTCCGAGCGGACCGGGATCCTCCAAAGCAAACGGCCCGGCACAGGGCCGGGCCGTTCGATTGGAACCGTCGGGATTACTTCTTGGCCGGACGAGGATCGGAGCCGACCGACTCGCCCTTGCGACCGGCGGCGATGCGGGACGACTTCTTCTCGGTCTTCGCCGCCTCGACCGCGGGATCGGCGGCGACCACCGGGGGGGGATTGCTGCTGCTGACGACGACCTTGATCGTGGACTTGACGTCCGCGTGGAGCCGGAGTTCGACCTCGTGTTCGCCGAGCGTGTGGATCGGGCGATCAAGATGGATCTTCTTCTTGTCGAGCGAGACGTCGAGCTGGGTCTTGAGCGCGTCGGCGATGGAGCCGGCGGTGACGCTGCCGAACACCTTGCCATCCTCGCCGGTCTTGACGGCGATGGTGAGGGTGACCTTGCCGAGGCTGCGGCCGAGTTCGCTCATGCTGTTGAGCTCGGTCGCCTCGCGTTCGGCGCGGCGCTGGCGGAGCACCTCGATGCGGCGCTTGTTGGACTTCGTCAGCGGGATCGCGAGCCCGTGGGGGACCAGAAAATTGCGCGCGTAGCCGGCGTTCACTTTGACTTGGTCCGACTCGCCTCCGAGGCCGACCACATTGTGGATCAAGATCACTTCAGTCTTGGGCATGATGAAAATCTCCTACTTAGGGTTTCTAAATTCGATGGATGGGATCAGAACGGGACGTCGTCGTCCTCGGGCGGAGCGGCGTCCGGCGACTCGCCGGAAGGACTGTCCGTGGCCTTGGGGGCCGCGGGACGGGACGGGGCGGGACGGGGACCGGACGGGGCCGACGGGGCGCCGCCGCCGGCTCCCCCGCCGCCTTCCTGGCGGTTGTCGCCGACGAACTGGAAATTCTCCAGGACGACGCCCAGCCTGCTCATTTTCTTGCCGGTGGTCTTGTCGTCCCACTGGTCCAGCTTGAGCCGGCCCTCGATGAAAAGCGGCCGACCCTTCTTGCAATACTGCGCGATCACTTCCGCCTGCTTCCCCCACGCGTCGACGTCCACGAAGGTGACCTCGTCGCGCGCCTCGCCGGATTCCGTCGTGTAGCGACGGTTGACGGCGAGACCCAACTTCGCGACGGCCTGTCCCTTCGGCGTGTACCGGAGTTCCGGGTCACGCGTCAGGTTGCCCAGCAGGATGACCTTGTTGTAACTGGACATGGGGCGTCCTTGGTCGTCGGGATTCGCGGGAAGCGGGCGGCGGTGCCTTAGGCGGCCTTGACCTCGGCCCGCGCCTCGACGGGAGCGCTCGCCTCGGTGAACAACACGCGGTGCACTTCCTCGGAGTGCGCGAACCGGGTGTTCAGCGTGCCGATCGTCGAGGTACCGGCCTCGAAGATCACGTTGACGTAATGGCCGGCGTTCACGCGCCGGTCCGCCACGCGGGCAAAGGACTTCTTGTCCATTTTCTGGACCGTCTCGACCTTGCCGCCCGCGGCGACGATTTCCTCGGACACGCGGTCGACGGCCTCTTTGAGACCCTCTTCCTTGCCCGCCAAGTTCAGGATAAACAAACCCTCGTACCGTTTCACAATCCGTTTCCTTTCATTGCCGGTCATGCGACCGACCCGTTGTAAATATTCATGGCGCGGGCCAACCCGTCCGCCAACCAAGTTTCCGCCTGTTGCCCCGCCCGCTCCAGCACCCGGTCCCAGACCGCGCGCTCGTCCGGCGCAAAGCGCCCGAGCACGTGGCCGGTGATATCCCGGACACCCTGTTGCGGCCGGGCGATTCCCAGCTTCTGCCTCGGATAAACCCGGGTGCCAAGATGCTGTTCGACCGACTCCAGACCATGGTGACCCCCCGGACTTCCCTCGGGACGCAACCGAACCACGCCCAGCGTGAGATCGGCGTCGTCCACCGACACCAGGATTCCGGACGGCTCGACCCGATGGAACCGTGCCAACGGTCCCACGGCCTCGCCGCTGGCGTTCATGTAGGTCTGCGGCTTGCACAAAAGCACGCGCCGCCCACCCACCGTCGCCTCCGCCACCATTGCAAAGAACTTCCGTTCCGAACGCCAACCCACCCCCCATTTCCCGGCCAACCGGTCCACCAGCATGAAGCCGGCGTTGTGGCGGGTATCCTGGTATTCCGAACCGGGATTGCCCAACCCGACGATCAACGACATCGCGCTCACGTCGGGAAGACGCCGGCGACGTCCCTTCCGGGAAGCGCCGCCGGTCGGTCAGGCTACTTCTTCTTGTCGCCGCCCTTCTTCTCTTCCGCCTTGGGCGCCTCATCCGTCTTCTTTTCCTTGATCATTTCCGGCTGCTTCGCGTCGCCGGCCGCGGGAGTCGCCCCCGCCGCCGCGGCGTCCGCCGTCGGTTCGGGCTCCGCCGCCAACGCCGCCGCGCACGTGAACATGGTCACTTCCTTGCCGCCGAGGATCTCGACCCCCGCCGGGGGCTGGATGTCGCCGAGCAGGATCTTCTTGCCGATCTCGAGCGCGGAGACGTCGACCACGATCTGGTCGGGAAGGTCCTTGGGAAGCGCGCGGACGCGGAGGCGGAGCAACACGTGCTCGAGCGTTCCGCCGGCCTTGACGCCGGCGCATTCGCCGGTGGATTCGACCGGGACCCGGATGGTGACGGTCTCGTCGGGCTGCACCTCGTGGAAATCCACGTGGAGCACGTGGCCGCTGAGCGGGTGGTGTTGCACGTCCTGGACCAACGCCAGACGGGCCGGACGGGCATCGCCCTCGATCTTCAGGTCGACGAGGATGACCTCGGTGTGGGCCGTGTGGACGAGGGTATCGAACTCCTTGGCGTTGACCTCGAGGTTCTGCGGGGCCGCGGTCTTGCCGTAGATGTTGGCGGGAATGCGTCCGGCTTTGCGGACGGCCTTGGCGCCCTTGCGCCGGGACTGCGAGCGCAACTGCGCGCCCAAAGACAAAGTTTTCATTTACAAGTCGTATCTGCCGGCCCCCGGTTTTTCCGGAAGGTCAGCCCTTCAACTCAAAGAGCGACGTGACCGACGAATTGCTGTGAATCCGTTTGATCGCCTCGCCCAGCAAGCCGGCCACCGAAAGGGTCGTGATATTGACTCCCTCGATGGCAGGGCGCGAGACACTATCGGTCGTTATCAACTCGTCAATCACCGATTTCCGGAGTCTTTCGGCGCCCAGATCGTTGATCAAAGCGTGCGACACGCAGGCCCGGATCCGGCGCGCGCCGCGGCTCTTCAACAGCGCCGCCGCGTTCACCAGCGTTCCCGCGGTCTCCGTCAGGTCGTCCACCAAAAGGATTTCCTTCCCGTCGATGTCGCCGATCACCGAGATGGCCTCGGTTTCCGTCGGGCTCTTGCGGCGCTTCGCGACGATCGCCAACTCCGTCCCGAGCGTCTGCGCGTACGCGGCCGCCATCTTCAATCCGCCCAGATCGGGACTCACCACCACCAGGTTTTCCACCGGGAATTTCCGCAGGTAATCGAAGATCACCGGCGCCGCGTAGAGATGGTCCACCGGGATGTCGAAGAACCCCTGGATCTGCTGGGCGTGGAGATCCATCGTCAGCACCCGGTTCGCGCCGGACGCCACGATGAGGTTCGCCACCAGCTTCGCGGTGATCGGCACGCGCGGCTGGTCCTTTCGATCCTGGCGCGCGTATCCGTAGAACGGCAGCACGGCCGTGATGCGCGACGCGCTCGCCCGCCGCAACGCGTCGATCATGATGAACATCTCCATCAGGTGCTGGTTGGCGGGCGAACTCGTGGACTGGATGACGAACACGTCCTCCCCGCGGACGTTTTCGTCGATCTTCACGAACGTTTCCCCGTTGGGGAACGGCCGCACGACCGACTTGCCCAGCGGCATGCCGACGGACTCGCAGATGGAGCGAGCGAGGATGGGGTTTGAGTTGCCTGAGAATACTTTCACGGCGATGCGATGGATGCGGACCGTCGGTTCCAATAAAAAACGCCACCGGCGCGGTGGCTTGAAGCGCCGTGAAATTGAAGGATCGATGGCGCGACGGGCAAGGGTTTTCCCAATCGTCACCGGAATCGCGCCGCCCCCGTCGCTTCGATCGCGAATCGCGGACCGATGGAACTCCCGCGGAACTCCCCCGCTTCGCGGTGCCGATCTAGCCCTTACATTTTCACGTATTGCCCCTTGCGCCGGGTAGGGGATTTCAGTACATCGAACGCGGCCAAGGTGAATCGGTGGACAAGGAACGCTGAAATGACGAAAACCCCGCGAGTACCGGATATGGCTCCCCCAAGCCCAAGGTACCCGCTCCAACGGTCCGAAGGTCCGTCAGTTCCGGCTTCCCCCGCGCCGCGGAGACAGGGCGAGATGCTTCCTCTGGCATTTCGGTTCCGGTTTCCGGCGAAGACCAAGGACATGACCCCCGAGGCGTTCTGAAATCCATCGTGGAGCCAAGGCCGAAACAACACAGCCAGTGACCCAGTAGACCATTGAAGCCCGGACGAAAGTCCGGGCTTCAACCATTCCGGAGCCATCTTCGCGGGCCACGGACACGCGTCCCACGATCGCGCGCCCAGCCGGAACAATTCGTTCGGAAAGCGGGAATTTCTCACGCCAAGGGGGACCAAGGTCAACCAAGGCGCCCCGAAGACGGATTGGGATTCAATCATCGAATCCCACCAATCGGTGAAATGACACCCGGAGGTTTTCCGCCCCGTGGCCACGCGTCTCTCAACCTTGGTCCCACTTGGTCCGACTTGGCGTGAAATAATTCCTTCGCCGCAACCACATCGCTCAATGTCCCAGATAATACTTCGTCGTGTATTCCTGGACCATCCGCCACGTGCTGTACTCCGCGGCCAGGGTCGCCATCGAACGGCGGATCCGCGCGATCCACGCGCGGGGGATTCCGTTCCCATCGCGGTCGAAGAACATCGGGATCACTTCCCGCGTGAGCGCGTTGTAGAGATTCTCGCTGTCGACCCGGTCCTGTTCGTGGACGTCGGGCGAATGCGAGTCCTCGCCGATCGAGAACCCGTTCGTGCCGTCATAGCCCTCGCGCCACCATCCATCCATGATGCTCAGGTTCATGCACCCGTGCGACGTCGTCTTCATGCCGCTGGTGCCGCTGGCCTCGAGGGGGCGCCGCGGGTTGTTCAGCCAGATGTCGCAGCCCGATGCCATCATGCGGCACACGTGGATGTCGTAGTTTTCCAGGAACACCACGTGCCCCACCAACTCGCTGAACTTCGAAAGGTGGATGACTTTCTGTATGTACGCTTTGCCGCTGTCGTCGCGCGGGTGCGCCTTGCCCGCGAAGATGAACTGGATCGGACGACCCGTGTCCTTCACGAGTTTCACCACCTCCGCGAACCGGTCGAAAATCAACGGCGCCCGCTTGTACGTCGCGAAGCGCCGCGCGAACCCGATCGTCAGCGCGTCGGGATTCAGGAACCCGTCGAACGTGATGAAGTCGCGTCGCGTCAACGAGTGCCCCTGGAGCAACAGCCGGCGCCGCGCGAACTCGATCAACTCGCGCCGGAGACGGTAGCGCAGCGACCAGATTTCCTCGTCCGACAACACGTCGGGATTCGTCACCTTCGTCCAGAACTCGGCCGAGTTGGCGCCGCCGATCCAGTCGAGATCCGAAGCGCCCGGGTTCAACTCCTGGAATTTCCGACGCCAGAACCGACGGACCGTGCCCTTCATCCAGCCCACCAGATGGACGCCGTTGGTGACGTGGCCGATCGGCACTTGGTCCGCGTCCGTCGTCCCGAAGAACTCGCGCCACATCTCGCGGCTGACCTGGCCGTGCAGTTCGGAAACGCCGTTGGCGGCGCGGCTGAAACGCAGCGCCAGCACCGTCATGCAAAACGATTCCCGCGGGTCGCCGGCATGCACGCGTCCGAAATCCATCAGTTGCCCCGCGTCGATGCGCAGGTCGGCGAGCAATCCCGGCGCGGCGTACGACATCAATTCGGGACTGAACCGATCGTGCCCGGCCTCGACGGGCGTGTGGGTGGTGAAGATGCATTGCGCCTTCGTCGCCGCGCCCGCGTCCGCAGGGGTGCTTCCGGCCGCGAGCTTCTCCCGGATCAATTCCAGCGTCAGGAACGCGGCATGGCCCTCGTTCATGTGAAAGGTGCTCGGCGCGTGGCCCAGGGCGCGCAGCAACCTCACGCCGCCCACGCCCAGCACGATTTCCTGGAGCACGCGGGTCGTGCTGTCGCCGCCATACACCCGCAGCGTCAGGTCGCGGAAATGCGGTTCGTTCTCGGGGCGGTTGGTGTCGAGGAGATAGACCGGGACACGCCCCACGTTGACCCGCCACGCGTGGAAATTCACGGAGCTCGACGCGAGCTTCACCGAACACACCAACTGCTTTCCCTCCGGGTCCAGCACGGGCTCGAGCGGCAGGTTCTTCGGGTTCAGCTCGGTATAATATTCCGTCTGCCAATTCTCCTGGTTGATCGCCTGCTGGAAGTAGCCCTCGCGGTAGAAAAGGCTGATCCCGACGAACGGCAACCCGAGGTCACTGGCCGATTTCGCGTGGTCGCCCGCGAGCGCGCCGAGGCCGCCCGCGGCGATCGGGAGCGTCTCGTGGAACGCGAACTCCGCGCTGAAGTAGGCCACCGGACGTCCCGCCAAACCGGGCGCCGCGGCGGCCGCCCACGTGTTCGGCGCGCCCACGTAGGCGTCGAACCGATCCAGCACCGACCGCACGCGGTTCGCGAAACCCGGCTCCTGCAGGCGCACCCGCAGCTCGTACTCCGACAACTCGTTCAGGATCGCGACGGCGTTGTGGTATAGATTCTGCCAGCACCGCGGCGACAGGTCGTGGAAGACTTCCTGCGCTTCCTGATCCCAGCTCCACCAAAGGTTCCGCGCCAATCGGTGCAGCCCCGCGACGATCGTTTTCAATTCGGACGACGAGATCGGTATGTTTGCCATGAATCGATGTGTTTTCTTTTCGCCGGCGGCGCGGCGCGGCCCCTAGAACTAGGCACCGGTGCCGGGGGCGCAAACCAATTCGTCCGCGGGTTCCGCGGCGTCGCGTGGGAATTCCTCAAAACCCCGCGCGCGGGATCGCGGACAACCGCGGCGCGCCGGGGGCGCGGGCTTGCAGCATCCGTGCCCACCCAGCACACTCGCCGCGTGATCCGACTGATCCGCGACATCCACGAGTCCGACCGCGCGTCCGGCCGCCCGTCCTTCTCGGCCGAATTCTTCCCGCCCAAAACCGACGAGGGGGAACGCCGGCTTTTCGCGGAGGTCATACCCGCCCTGCTCCGCCTTCCCATCGGCTATTGCTCGGTCACCTATGGCGCCGGCGGGACCACCCGCGAAAAAACCCTTGGCATCGTCGACCGCATCCAGCGCGACCACGATTTCACCTGCATGATGCACCTGACCTGCGTGGGGGCCACGCAGGACGAGATTGCCGGCGTCGTCGCCGAGGCCCGCTCCCGCGGGGTCCGCAACATCCTCGCGCTTCGCGGCGATCCCCCGCCCGGCTCCGGTGAATTCGTCCGGACCGAGGGAGGCTTCGAGTTTTCCGGCCAGCTCGTCCGGTACCTCAGCGGGTCTCCCGACCTCTGCATCGGCACCGCCGGATTTCCCGAGGGTCATGTCGCGCAGAAAGACGGCAAACACGTCGACTGGGGGTTTCTCGCCGAGAAGATCCGCGCCGGGGCCGACTTCGTCGTGACCCAGTTGTTCTTCGACAACGACGACTACTACCGCTTCCGCGACCATCTTACCGGCAAGCTGCGCATCGACGTCCCGCTCGTTCCCGGCCTATTGCCCGTGCTCGCGCGGGCGCAGACGAAAAAGTTCGTCGAACTCTGCGGCGCCAAGCTGCCGGCCCCGTTCCTCGCCAAACTCGAGGCGCTCGGCGATGACGACGCGGCGGTGACCGCCTACGGCATCGACTATTGCTCCGCCCAAGTGGAGGACCTGTTGGCGAGCGGCGCTCCCGGCGCCCATTTCTACACGTTGAACAAGGCCCACTCGACCGCGGGCATTTTGAAAAACCTCGGGTATTGAACCGCCTCGGCGACCGACCTTATCCAAAGCGAATGCCGCGGGTACCTAAATCCCCGCGGCAGGGATATATATAAGGGTCGTCCGCGTCCCCGGTTTTTCCCGGCGCGTCCTCTGGGCCCGTCTGAAAAGCAGGAAGGGGTCCTGCGGCGAGGGGCTTCCACATGGAGGCGAGGGCCGGGCGGACCCTCGGAGGTCCGTGACGCGCGAGCCAATCATACGGCCGGCATTTTAACTTTTCGTGTGTTTCGTGTGTTTCGTGGACATCAATTCCACGACCCTGAACCGCGTGCCTTGGGTTTTCCGGTATAACCACGAAATACACCAAACACACGAAAAGTTCAGGAGCG
>JANYDN010000304.1 GCA_025363585.1 Verrucomicrobiota bacterium
CGCGCCGCACACCGACCGTGCCAGCACGCCGCCCGACGCCAGTTCCGGGGCGAGGAACGCGCACGCCAGCGTCATCGAGAGAAGCAGCCCGGCGATGAACCCGAGATACACGCGGAACAGTTGCCGAAGGAACAACGGCAACGACGCGGAGTGCCGCGCGAAATCCGTCACGCGAAACATCGTCGCGCCCGCCGCCATCAGTCCGAGGTGCGGGAGCGCCGCCAATCGAATCCAGGTTTCCAGGTTCATAAAAATTCCGTGTTGAGCAACCGCAGCAGCGGCACGATGACGCGAAGGACGAACGGTTCCGGAAACAGCAACGTCACCGGACCGAGGGCAACCACCAGGGTCAGAAGCCATCCACGCGCGCCACGTGCCCAACCCCGACGCCGCGACGCGGGCATCCGTTGCACCGCGATCCCCGCGCCTTGAAAAAGAAAATAGAGTGTCGGACCGCCATACCCGCCGCGCGCCGGAAGGGTAATGACCACCTCGTGGACCAATCCGGAAAGGAGGAACGCGCCGAACAACGCGCCGACCGGCCCGATGCGGCGGCGGAGGGGCTCGAAACACCAGCGCGCGGCGAGTTCGTGGAAGGCACGGTTCCAACGGCGCGACCAGAGTTCGTCGAGACTCGTCGAGCGCATGGGCGCGTCCATCAAGGGCGGCGCGTCCACGCCCGCCGCGCGCCACGCCAGCGACGCGAGGTCGAGGACGCCGAAGTGCAGGACCAACACCAAGCCGAACATGCCGGTCCACCCGGCGGCAAACGGCGCGCGATCCAACAGCCGCGGCGCGAGCCCGAAAACCAACGCCAGACCCACGACGATCCGGACCACGCTGACGGTCCATTCCGCCGGCGCGGGCGCCTGAACGTCCGTTCGCGACGCGAGAAACCCGCGCGCGTTCATCCCGGGCCAGAGCACGAGGTATCCGAAGAAACGCCCCGCGCCCGCGCGTGGACGGCCCTCGCCCAGGGCGAGCACGGTGCCGAGCTTGGCGACGACCCAAAGCCCGCCCGCGAGGCAGCACATCACGGCCCATGGCGGGAAGGCGTTCATGGCGATTCGAAAAACGCGGCCGTGTGCGGATGCCGTGGGTTCGCGTGGTGGTGCGGATGCGAGAAGAGTCCGCAGAGATCGCCGAGAAAATGCCGGCGCGTCGCCACAGCCCTATACAACGCGACGGCCAACCCGCGGAACGGCCGGTGGCGCCCGATCCACGCGAACGGCGCGAGCCACCAGATCCTCGAACCCAGGAAGAGGACGGCATCGGTGGAGCCCAGCACGGATCCATCGGCCAGCAGGAGTTTCATCTCGACGAGCGGATGCCGGGCATCGAGGCCGAGCCGGGCGGCGAGTTCGGGGAGTTGGAGCGGGACGAACGGGAAGCCGCGACGGGCGAAGAGGGGTCCGGAATGGAAGCGCACGCCGCGGCAAAACGGGCACGCCGCGTCATAGCCGATCCATCCGCTCACACTCTCTGCGTTATTGTCCGTAATTTCGGTCTTCACAGAAATGTCCTTTCAAAAAAAGGGAACCCTAGGTGGAGATCCCCAGCAACCGGAGTGCCTTGTCGCCCATCGAGGCGACCTTGGTCAAAGCGGCCGGCGGCAAACCGCGCAACTGCTGGTACCATCCGGTGGTCGTCTCGAAAAACCGGAGCAATTCGCGGAGCCGTTCCTCGGTGTGCTCGTCCGCGTTCTTCCCCTTCCCCGCGTCCGCGACGCATTCGCGGAGCATCGCGAGGGTGGGATCCACCTCCCGCTTCTTCCGCTCTTCGGCGATCGTCCGGAACATTTCCCAGACGTCCTTCAGGCTCTCGAAATGGTCGCGTCGGTCGCCCATGACATGGACGCGGCGGACGATTCCCCAGCCCTGGAGTTCGCGGAGGCTGGTGCTGACGTTTGATCGGGCGACGCCGAGCGTTTCGGAAATCTCCTCGGCATCGAGGGGACGCGCCGAGAGGAAGAGGAGCGCGTGGATCTGGGCGACGGTCCGGTTGATCCCCCAGCGACTGCCCATCTCGCCCCAGTGGAGGACGAAACGTTGCTGGACCGCCGTCAGTTTGGATCCCTCAGTCATTTCTGCCTTTACAGAAACAGAAGGAACCACCTCGGTCAAGGACGCAGACGCGGGAAACCCATCGAAGCTCCTTTCCTTGGCTTTTCGTGTATTTCGTGTGGTTCGTGGTTCCCCCCACCCAATTGGATGCAGGCTGAGCAGGCCGTGGAATTTGGGTCCACGAACCACACGAACCACACGAAAAGTTAAGGTGCCCGCCGACGGAGTTTCGCCCGGTCCCACTTCGTCGATTTCGGTTGGTCGACGTCAGCTCCTGACTTTTCGGGGGCGGTGTCCGGATGGGCCCTTGCCGTGATACCAAGTATGGTCTTCAACGTGGTTCCGTCTTGGCGTGAACAATTCCTGTTCCGGCACGAAACATTCCCGTGTGGCACCGAACCACGCCTTTCCCGAAAAACTTTCCCCGGGCTTTTTCCCGTCGCCCGCGTATCCATTGCGTGGTCTCCCGTTACAAGTTTGATCATTTCTGAAACCCCGGCGTCGAAAGCCGAGTCTTCCGTCCTAACGCATCACGCCGCATGAGTTCGAATCCTCCCCAAATCCCCGGTGGCATCCCCGTCAACGTCGAGGCCATCGAGCGCCTCACGGCGCGACGCCGGAATCTCGTCGACCAACTGGGCCGCGTCATCATTGGCCAACACGAGGTCATCGAGAACGTCCTCCTCACCCTCTTCGCCGGGGGACACACGTTGGTCACCGGCGTTCCCGGCCTCGCCAAGACGCTCCTCATCCGTTCTCTTGGCCGCGCCGTCGACCTCGGCTTCAGCCGCATCCAGTTCACGCCCGACCTGATGCCGAGCGACATCACGGGCACCGAGGTCCTCGAGGAGGACCACGAGACCGGGCGACGCAAGGCCGTCTTTCTGCCCGGCCCCGTGTTCGCCAACCTCGTGCTGGCGGACGAGATCAACCGCACGCCGCCGAAGACGCAGGCCGCGATGCTCGAGACCATGCAGGAACGCCAGGTCACCGTCGGCACGAAGACCTATCCCCTTCCCCGTCCGTTCCACGTGTTCGCGACGCAGAATCCCATCGAGCAGGAAGGCACCTACGTGCTCCCCGAGGCGCAGGCCGACCGGTTCATGTTCTGCATCAACACCGGTTACCCGACCCACGAGGAGGAGGAACGCGTGGTCCGCACCACCACCGGCAACGACGCCCCCGAGATCGTCCCCGTGCTTACCGGCGCGGAAATCCTCGAGATCCAGAAACTCGTCCGCGCGATGCCGGTGAGCGACGACGTGATCCGCTACGCCGTGCGCCTCGTGGCGGCGACGCGTCCCGAGGATCCCACCGCGCCCGCCTACATCCGCGAGTTCGTCCGCTGGGGCGCGAGCCCGCGCGCGTCGCAGTATCTCGTGCTCGGCGCCAAGGCGCGCGCCGCGACCACCGGCAAGCTGTGCGCGGATCCCGAGGGAATCCGGTTCGTCGCGAAACAAGTCCTCCGGCACCGCGTCCTTCTCAACTTCAATGCCCGCGCGCAGAAGGTCGGCGTCGAGACCCTGCTCGACCGGTTGCTCGCCGACGTTTCGCCCGACGCCCGCTGAGCCCGCGCGCCGCCATGCCTTCCACCCTCGCCCTCGATCCACGCGCGCTCGCCGCGGCCGAGGACCTGCCGCTGCTCGCCCAGACCATCGTCGAGGGATTCCTCGACGGACTTCACCGCTCGCCCTTCCTCGGTTACTCCACCGAGTTCTCTTCCTACCGGCCGTACGTCGCAGGCGACAATCTCCGGCATCTCGACTGGAAGGTCTGGGCGCGGACCGACGAGCTTTACATCAAGCAATTCGAGGACGACACCAACCTGCGCGGGCAAATCCTCCTCGACACGTCGGCGTCGATGGACTTCGGCGCGGGCGACGGGAACAAGTTCGCGTACGGACGGATCCTCGCGGCCGTGCTGGCGCAGTTGATGGTGCGGCAGCGGGACGCGCCCGGCTTGGTGCTGTTCGGTTCGACGGCGCGCCAGGCACTCCCCGCGCAGGCGTCGCGCATGCACGCGATGGAGATTTTCGCGATGCTGGCGAACTGCACGGCCGTCGGCACGACGATCCTCGGCGAGGACCTTTCCGGGATCGTGCAGACGTTCGTGCGGCGCGGGATCGTGGTGGTGATCTCCGATTTCTTCGCGTCGGAGGAGACCGTGTTCGCGTTGCTTCGCCAACTGCACGGCCAACGGCAGGAAACGCTGGTCTTCCACGTGATGGCGCCGGAGGAACTCGACCTCTCGGTCGAGGGCGAATTCATCATGGAAGACAGCGAGACGGCGGAGGAAATCGTGGTGAACGCCGACGATTTCCGCGCCGAATACCGCCGTCGCGTCGAGGCCTTCCGCGAACGCATCCGCGGCGAATGCCTCAAGGTCGAGGCGGACTACGAGCCGATCCGGACCGACCAACCGCTCGACGGTGCCCTGATGCGCTACCTCGAGAAACGCGCCGCCGTCTAGACGACCCCGACCCATGCCTTTCATTTTCACCAACGCAGCGTTGTTGGCCGCGCTCGCCGGACTCGGGATCCCGATCGCCATCCACCTGCTGATGAAGCGCCGGCAGGTGCGGATGAAGTTCAGCACCATCCGTTTTTTCCAGCAGCAGGACCCGCAGGCGAAGGCGCGCCGCAAGCTGCGGAACCTGCTCCTGCTCCTTCTGCGGTTGCTCGCGTTCTCCCTTGTCGTGCTCGCGTTCGCGCGGCCGTTCTTCCGCCGCGATGGCGCCTCGCCGGGCCAACGCCAGCGACGCCAGGTCGTCGTGGTCCTCGACCGCTCGCTCAGCCTCGGCGCGAAGGACTCGAAAGGCGTCCGTTGGGACAACGCGCTCGCCGCGACGCGCCGCCTCGTCGGCTCGCTCGGTGCCGACGACCGCGTCGCCCTCGTCTCCTGCGCCGCGCGTGCCGAGGTGCTGTCGGGTTTCGCGCCGCCCGCGGTCGTCGCCGCAAAACTCTCGGCGCTGGCCCCGGAAGCCTCGACGGGTGATCTCGCGGACGGCCTTCGCGAGGCCACGCGGCTCGTGGCCACGGGCGATCCCTCGTATGTCTCCTCGGTTTCGATCGTCAGCGATTTCCAGCGCAACGGCGCGCTCGGACTCGACACGGCTCCCGTAGCGCCCGGACTCACGGTCGAGACGGTTCCCGTGGGCGACGTGCTCGCGCCGAACCTTGCGGTTTCGGACCTCCAGTTCGACGTCGGCGAAACGAACCGGCCGTACACGACGCTGGCGAGCCACGCCGACGAGGACACGGCGGCCGCGAACGTGGAGTTTCTGGTGGATGGCCAATCGCAGTGGAAACAAACCGTGGCGCTGCCCGCCGGCGCCACGACCAACCTCGATCTCCGGTTGCCGCGGTTGGCCGCCGGATGGCACCGGGCGGAAGTGCGACTCGGGAATCCCGACGGGCTCGCCGCCGACAACCGCCGTTTCGCGACCTTCAACATCCCGCCGTCGACGCGCGTTTTGGCGATCGAGGGACGCCGCGGGGTGCGGTCATTCCAAGAGCAGACGTTTTTCGCGACCGCCGCGCTGGATCCGGAACTCGGCACCACCAACGCGGGCACCGGTCGCTATCTCGTCGAGAAGGCGACACCGGAGGAAGCGGTTGCAAAGCTCCGCGCGCGCGTGGCGAGGAAGGCGACGGATCCGGGACCCACGACGGCCGCGGCGGACGCGCGCGCGGCGTTGCCGTACGACGTGGTGATGATGCCCGCGCAACGCCAACCCGGCACCGCGCTGGCCGGGGCGCTCGCGGAATACGTGCGGGCGGGCGGCGGTTTGCTGGTGTTCCTCGGCGAGGACACCGGCGCGACGGAGGCGAATTCTTATTTCGCGGACCTCTTCCCGGCCCGCGTGGGCAAGGTGGAGAAAAGCGACACAACCGAACCGTGGCGCATGGGCGAGACCGATCCCGCGGCAACGGTCTTCGCGGCGTTCCGCCAGCCGGGAAGCGGCAACCTCGCGATCCCGGAGTTCACCTCGCGCCACGCGCTGCTGCCGGTGGCGGACGCCACGGTGCTCGCGCGTTTCGACGACGGCGCGCCGTTGCTGCTGTCGCGTCCGGCCGGCGCGGGCCGCGTGTTGCTCGCGAACTTCTCGCCGGACACGCGTTGGACCGATTGGCCCAAGCACAAAACCTTCGTCCCCTGGCTGCACGGCGCGACCCGTTTCCTCGCGGGCCGCACGGACGAACGCGTGTTGTTCGGCGGCAACTCGGCGACGACGGGGACCGAGGTCACGCTGGAACTCGGCGCGGCCTCGAAGGGCGTCTCGTTCGGCATCAAGCCGCCGGAAGGACCGGAATCTTCGGCGAATGCGGACGACCACGGAACGCTGCGTTTCGACGCGCGGATGCCCGGCATCTACGCCGTCCGCGACGATGCCGGGCGCGAACTCCACCGCGTCGCCGCCAACGTGCCCGCGTCGGAATCCGATCTGGCGTCGCTGCGTCCGGAGGAATTCCGGCAGAAACTCGTCCGACGCGAATCGCCGCGCGACGGCGGCATCGCCTCCGCGATGTTCGGCGGCGACCGCAACCGCGAGGAGTTCTGGCGCGTGCTGATCGCCGCGGCCATCGCCCTGCTTGTCGCCGAAACGCTTCTTTCCAACCGGTCGTCCGCCTGATCGATCGCGAATCCCCCATGCCATGAATCCATCCCCAGACAACGCGCGGTCCCGCCTGTCCGACGCCAGCCACCAGAAGGACAACGCCCGACGGATGCGCGCCGCCATCCTCGCCGCGGCCATCGCCGGGTCGGTGCTGCTGGCCGTCGCGATCGCCGACTATTGGCTCGCGCTGCCAGCCGCCGTCCGATGGATCGGGCTATCAGTGATCCTCGCCGTGGGCATCTCGGCCGCCCTTCGCCTCCGTCGCCTTCGCGGGCAGCCGACCGACCTGAAGGAAGTCGCGCTCGATTTCGAATCGACGCGTCCCGACGCGGGCTGCGAGGTCTCCACGGCGTCCGAATATCTCAGCGGCGCGCGCAAACCGACGCTTGAGTACGAGGCCGAGATCGCCGCCGCGCTGCAGCAACGTGCCGCGTCGCGGTTGGCCTCCACCGATTTCGCCTACAACCGCCGCCTGCTCTTTCCCGCGCTCGCGTGCGCCGGTGGCGTCGCCGTCGCGCTCCTCGCGTTCGTCGCCATCTTTCCCGGCGGATCCATCTCCCTGCTCCGCGCGTCGGCGCCGTGGTCCCACGCGAGCCTCACGCGCATCGAGGTGACGCCGGGTTCCGGCGATTTCCCGATCGGCCGCGACGCCTCGTTCACCAACCATTTCTCCGGACGCATCCCCAAGACCGCGGAATTCCAATATCGCGAGAAGGACGCGGACCCGTGGGTACGCGTTCCGATGGTGATCGGCACCAACGCCACCGCGCTCCACGCCTTCAAGGTGGAGAAGTCGCTCGTCTGGCGCGTCGCCGCGGGCGATGGTGTCACTCCCGAATTCAAGCTCGATGCCTACGTGCCGCCCGCGGTCAAGGACCTCGCCGTCGGACTCACGCCGCCCGCGTACACGCGCATCAAACCCTTCGAGCAAAAATCCGCGGACGTCTCCATCGTGCGCGGTTCGCGCGCCGTGTTCCGGATCGAATCGAACGTCCCGCTCGGCAAGGCGTCGCTGCGGTTGACGAACGGAACGCAGATCGTGCTCACGCCGCTTCCCGGCAATCGTTGGACCGCGGAATTCGCCGTCACCAACGACGTGGACTACGTGGTCTCGCTCTCGGACGTCCGCGGGCATCCCGGTCTCGACGAGACGCGCCATACCATCCGCGCGATTCCCGACGAGGCGCCGACCATCGAGATCACCGAGCCCGGCCAGGACATGCGGGCCGCGGCGAACGACGTGATCCCGCTCGCGATTTCCGCGTCGGACGACTTCGGCATCGCGGAGGTCAAGATCGTCTACCACAAGCTCGGCGACCCGGAGCGCGAGATGATCGTGAAGCCGGTGCACGGTCCCGACGGCAAGATCACGGGCACCGCCCAGCTCGTGCTGTGGGAACTGGGACTGAAGGATTACGAAATCGTCGCGTACCACGCGGAGGCAAAAGACTTCAACGACTACGACGGCCCGGGCATCGGCAAGTCGCAGACCTACTTCGTCGAGATCACCAACAAGGAGGCCGGAAAACCCACGCCGCCGAAAACGCCGCCGAACGGGCAGAAGGTGAACCTGCTGTCGATCCAGAAGCAGATCATCGCCGACACGGCGTTGCTCGCGGCGAAAGAGCCCGCCGACAAGTTCAAGGAGATCGCGCAACGCCAGAAGGACGCGATGGACTTCGCCCACATGTACGAGAAGGCCATGGCCCAACGCGGGGCACCGGCCGCGGCCCAGAGCGAGATGAAGGCCGCGTTGGCACAGATGGAAAAGGCCGCCTCACGACTCGACCAGTCGAAACGCGACGACGCGATGCCGCCGGAGGAAGGCGCGCTCGCCAGCCTCTACAAGGTGATCCAGGCGATGCCGCAGTTGAAAGACCTGCCCACCAAAGTCCCCAAGCCCGAAGGCGAGGAGAAGCCCTCCGAACCGACCGTCAACGTCGTGCTCGAGGAGATCCAGAAGAAGAAGGAAGCGGATCCGAATCGTCCCGAACTCGAGGCCGCGCTGCAAAAACTCCGCGAGATGGCCAAGGCCCAGGGAGATCTCGCCAGCGCCGCGGCAAACGCCGCCGGCGAACCCGCGGAAGCGAATGCCCCGGAGTCGCCCGAAGATCCGGCGACGGCCGACGCGCTGGCCCGCATGAAAGAGCGCGAGGGCAAAGGAAAAGGCGACGAGGCGAAGTCGCCCGCCGAAGCGAAGGCGGATTCGAAGTCGGATTCCAAAGCGCAGGCGAATGCCAAGGGGAAGGGCAAAGGAAAAGGAAAAGGGAAGGGACAAGGCAAAGGCCAGGGCGAAGGTGAAGGAGAGGGAGAGGGCGAAGGCCAGGGCCAAGGACAGGGGCAAGGCCAACCCAAGGACGCCCAGGCGAACGCGAAGGATCCGTCGAAAGATCCCTCGAAAGATCCGGCCGAACCCAAGGATCCGAACAAGCCTTCTCCGAAAGAGCAGGCTCAAGCCAAGGATCCCGGACAAGGCAAGGGCAAGGGCGACGGGAAGGGCCAGGGCAAGGGAGATCCCGATGGCAAACCGCAACAACCCGGCGAGGGCAAGACCGCGGAGGAACTCGCGAAGATGGCGCCCAAGCAGGAACAGTTGAGCGAGGAAGCCCGGCAATTGGCCGAGCGACTCGATCGTCTCGCCGGCAAGGACCAACGCGCCGGACACAACACCGGGCAGGGCCTCGCCAAGACCGCGCAGCAGATGAAGCAGGCCGCGAACGCCATGCGTTCGAACAACCCCGGCAACGCCAGTGCCGCCGGCGCCAACAGCGGCGCGGGCATCCAGTCCGCCATCTCCGCGGTCGAGCGCATGCTCGAGGGTCGCGCCACGCTTTCCGATGTTTCGTCCGAGGAAGCGCCCGCGCGCTACGAGGCGCCCATCGCCGATTACTTCAAACGCCTCAGCCGCGCCGAGTAGGCCGGGGCTTTCCCGCATGACCGAATTTTCCCATCCCGCCGATCCCCTCTGGATCGTCGTCGCCGCCGTGGCCGCGATCGCCTTGGTCGGCACCAGCTACGCCTTCGCGCGCGGCAAACGCGGCACCGCCGTGCGCGTCGTCGGCACCGTGCTCCGCGTGGTCGCCCTCGCCATCCTCGTCGCCTGCCTCCTGGATCCGCAGCACGTCGAGAAACTCCTCCACCCCCACCGCGTCCGACTCGCCGTCCTTCTCGATGGATCGCAAAGCATGGCCACCGCGGACGTCCGCGGCGGACGCCTGGCAGTCGCGCGCGATTGGATTTCCAGGAATGTCCTCCGCGGCCTGCCCGCCGGCGTTGAGGTAGTCCCCCTTTCCTTCAGCGATCGCGTCGCGTCCGCGACCAACCTCGCCGCGCTGGGCCCCACCGGCCCGACCACCGCGATCGCGGGCGCCCTCTCCACCGTCCTGGCCGCGCCCGGCGACGATCCGTTGACCGGCGTCGTGCTGCTCTCGGACGGAATCGAAACCTCCGGCCAGTCGCCCGAAGCCGTCGCCCGACAATTCAAACGCCGCGGAATTCCCGTCCACACCGTCGGCGTCGGCACCACCAACGAGATGCGCGACATCGTGCTGGAACAGGTGCAGGTCAAGCGCTCGGTCGCCAACGACGCGCCGACGCGCGTCTCCCTTCGGTTGCGCTCGCCTGGCTTCGCGGGCACGAACGTCGTCGTCCAGATCCGCCGCGGACGCGAGATCCAGGCGACGAAGGAAGTCCGGCTCTCCGGAGCGACGCAATCCGCGGACATTGATTTCGTGCCGCGCGGGAAGGGCTTCCAGGTCTACGAGGTCGCGATCACGCCCCAGCCCGGCGAATGGCTCGCCGCCAACAACCGCCGCCAATTCGGTCTCGAGGTCGTCGATCCCACCCTCCGCGTGATCTACATGGAGGGCACTCCCCAGACCGCAGAAAGCCCGATGCCGGAATGGAAGTATCTCAAGGACGCGTTGCAGTCGGACAAGAACATCAAGGTCAAGGTGCTCTACCGTCAGTTCGGCAACAACGGCCGCGTCCTCAATGCCGCCGACACCGATCCGGTGACCGGCGAGCGCGTCTTCCCGGTCGAGCATCCCACCGAGGGTTTCCCGAAGACCCTCGAGAAGCTCCTCGAGTACGACGTCGTCATCCACAGCGACATCCGTCGCGAGTCGTTCACGCCGGAGCAACTCGAGAACATCGCGAAGCTCGTCGAGGTGCATGGCGGCGGATTCGTCATGATCGGCGGCAATTCCGCGTTCGGCCGCGGCGGTTACCACAAGACCGTCCTCGACCGCATCATTCCCCTGGCGATGGAAGGCGCGTACGACAACGTCGCGAGCCCCGTGCGGCTCGCGGTCCCGAAGAACGCGTGGACCCATCCGTTGATCGCCATCGGAGCGGATGCCGCCGACACGCGGCGGATCTGGACGGAACGTTTCCCGACGTTGTACGGCTACAACCGCGTCGAGCGCGCCAAACCCGGCGCCACGGTGCTCGGCACGGGCGACGACGACGTCGTGCTCATGGCCGTGCAGGAAGCCGGGCGTGGCCGGACGATGGCCTTCACGTCCGACACGACGAGATCGTGGGGCAAGGATTTCGAAACGATCTGGGGCGAGCCCATCCGCCGTGACGCGGGCTTGTACGAGGCGAATTGCGATTCGCGTTACTATCGGTCGTTCTGGGTGAACGCGGTCCGATGGTTGGCGGCGGGCAAGACCGGGCGCACCAACCAACCGGTCGTGCTCGAGCTCGCCCAAGGATACGCCGCGCCCGGCGACAACATCGAGGCCAACATCCGGGTCCGCGACGTCGCGCAACGCGACATCACCACCGCCGACGTTTCCCTTTTCGTCTCAGGCGTCGGTGTCACCAACCGCCTCGCCGCGACCGCGCGCTACGACGCCGCGTCGCGCAGCTACCGCGCGACCCTGCCCGTCCCCGCCGCGGGAACGCACATCGTCACCGCGCATGCCGCGATCCGCGGCACCCGTCTCGGCGAGGACCGCCAACTTTTGGTGAGCGAGGTCATCGACCGCGAGATGTCGGATCTCCGTGCCCGTCCCGACGTCATGGCCGCCATCGCGCGCGCGTCGGGTGGACAGGCGTTCGCGGCGTCGGCGGATCCCGGGACGACGTTGTCGAAGGTATTGGCGGGCGTCCCGCCGCCGACGGAAGAACTCAAGCGGACGCCGCTTTGGGACAAGCCGGTATGGCTCCTCGCGGTGCTGGGCCTGCTGTCCGCGGAATGGGGCCTTCGCCGCTGGCGCGGCTTGGCGTAGCGCGGGCGTCCCCGCCGGCGGTAGTCGCGGGCGTCCCGCCTGCGCAAGCCCAGGGCGTCCTCGCCCGTGCCCCGCAAGCCGCGGCAAGACGCACCGGGGACGGTGCTTTCCGCGCAGCCCGCATGCCCACCGAAGCCGGGCGAAGGCAGGGGACTTCCGCTCTATGCCACTTGCCATTCCGCGGCGGCGCGCGGCGGGCTTGACGTCGCGCGGGCGTCTCGCCTGCATGAAAGAAGCGTGGCCGGTTGCTATTGGGAGCGTGGCCCTGCCCGAAGCGCCTTCCGAGTGCGGTGGAGCGACCCCGGAGTTGCGGGACCGCGACACCGCTTTCCGCCCCATCCTCGCCGCTTCCCAATGCGGCGTGGCGTCGCTCCCTTGGCCGCCATAGTCCGGCTCGGCCGGACGAAGGAGGCCGCTCCTTCCCACCGCATCCCGCGACGGCAAGACGCCTCGCGCGAAGCGTTCCATCGTCGCCAAACCCCGACCCAAGCCCCGCCGTTTACTTTCGCCCGTCGGGCGGGCAGAAATCCCGGGTGCAATGGTACCATTCCGACGGCTCCGACAAGTTCGGCCCGGTGGACGACGCGCGGTTTTCGGAATTGATACGCGCGGGGACCGTGGACGAACACACGCTGGTCTGGCGCGAGGGAATGACCGGATGGGACCGACTGGGCAACGTGGATCCATCGCGTCTCCGGCCCATCGCGATCCCTCCCCTGATCGAGGTGAACCCGAATGCCTGCGCCGAGTGCGGCATTGCGTTTCCCCCCGACGAATTGGTCACGGTCTCGGGCCATTCGGTGTGCGCCGCGTGCAAACCGGCGATGCTCCAGCGCCTGCGCGAGGGAGCGCCCTTGTCGCCCTTGGGCGGCAGCCTCGGGATGTTCCGGCAAGGCGACCGACTCGTCGTCGAGGCCGGCGCAACGCCGCCGAACCGTTGCATACATTGCAATGCACCCGGCACGTGGCGCAAACGGCGGACATTCCATTGGTTTCCGCCGTGGATGTTCGCGCTGTTGATCCTCGCGATTCTCGGCCTGCTGATCGTCGCCATCCTCTCGGTGATCTTTCGCAAGACCCTCGCCTTCGACGTCGTGCTGTGCACCCGGCACGCGGCAAGACGACGCCGTAACATGGCGATCGGTTGGGGACTGTTCGGTCTCGGGATTGCCTCGATGATTGCCGTCGGTTTCAACGTTCCCCTGCGTCTGGGGATGCTCGCCGGAACGGTGCTCACGGTCGCGGCGTTCCTGGTTGGAATGCGTGCCGCGACGATCGTTACCCCGGTGCGGATCGGAAAACTTTCGGGTTGCTTCAGCCGCGCGGGGAAGGAATTCGTCGAGACACTCCCCCAGTGGCCGGGCGACATCGTGTGAGCGCCTTGGAACCATTTACTTTCGCCGGGCCCCCGGGCACAACTTCGGCGTGCAATGGTACTACTCCGACGGCACCAACCCGATCGGTCCGGTGGACGACGCAAAGTTTTCGGAGTTGATCCGTGCGGGTACCGTGCGCCGCGACACGCAGGTGTGGCGCGAGGGAATGCCGGGTTGGGACCGGTTGGCCGTCGTTGATCCATCGCGCATCCCGCCCGTCGCGGGGCCTCCCCCGATCCCGTTGAACCCGCAGGCGTGCGCCGAGTGCGGGGTCGCGTTTTCACAAGATGAATTGGTCAACGTCTCGGGACGTTTGGTGTGCGCCGCATGCAAGCCGGCGTTCCTCCAACGCCTCCGGGAGGGCGCCCCGCTGTCGGCCGTGGGCGCGAGCCTCGGGGTGTTCCGGCAAGGCGACCGGTTGGTGGTCGAGGCCGGGGCCACGCCGCCGAATCGCTGCCTCTATTGCAACGCGCCCGGCACGTGGCAAAAACGGCGGACGTTCTATTGGCAACCGAAGTGGATCTTCGCGTTCTTGCCACTGCTGATTTTCGGACTGCTGATATTCGCGATCGTTTCCATTGTCCTTCGCAAGACCCTCGCCTTCGACGTCGTCCTTTGCGCCGAACACGCCTCGAAACGCCGCCGGAACATCGCGCTCGGGTGGGGACTGTTCGCGCTCGCGATCGCCACGGTGGTTGTCGGCAGTATCGTTGATTTCAACTGGAACGTGCTCGGTTGGGCATTGCTCGCGGGATTGGTCCTGACCGTGGCCGGGCTGGTGGTGGGAATGCGCGCGGCGGCGGTCCTTTCCCCGGCGCGCATCGGGAAACGCACGGGTTTCTTCCGGCGCGCGGGAAAAGATTACCTCGCGACGCTGCCCGAATGGCCGGGCGACATCGTGTGAACGCGGTGCCGCCGTTTACATTCCCCGGGCGTTCGGACACAAATCCGGCGTGCAATGGTTCTACTCCGACGGCAGCGACCGGTTCGGACCCGTGGACGACGCAAGGTTTTCGGAGTTGATCCGCGCGGGAACCGTGGACGGATACACGCTGGTCTGGCGCGAGGGAATGGCGGGATGGGACCGGCTGGACACCGTCGATCCATCGCCTCGTGGATCCTAAACAAGACAATGGCCTTTGAAGTGGTCCTCTGCGCGCAACACGCGTCGCAACGCCGCCGACGGATCGCGATCTCATGGAGGCTCTTCTCATTCGCGATCTTTGCCCCCGTGGCCGGAAGCCTGGTGAGATCCAAATGGAACGTGCTCGGCTGGATTTGGCTCCCCTGTTTGATCCTGATAATCGCGGGAACCTGGGTGGGCGCGCACGCGGCGGCGGTTCTATCACCGACGCGCATCGGGAAGCGTTCGGGCTCCTTCCGCCGGGTCGGGAAGGAATTCATCGCGACGCTGCCCGAGTCTCCGGGCGAGAACGTTTAAACGAGCGATAGACCGTTTACGAAATCGTTGGCGCGCTGCCGGTTTGCGCGGTGGGGCGAGCCGACGCATCGCTTGTTTGCTCAAACCAGATTCCATCGCGGGACCCAGCGAGCACCAGGTCCCAATGGAGAGTGCGGCAAAATTGCGTGCATCCCGCGACTGCGGCCGAGCGTCTACCTATACCATCTTATTTAGCCTGCGTGGGTTTGCGAGAGCTTGGCCGCCAGTTTCAAACCTATCAAAAGAACTAAGCAGCGGCCATCTCCACCGCGGCTCTTCAATGTAAATTTCCTCCGTCGAAAGGTTCCACACCAAAACGGAGACAAGGGAGTTTGAGCCCCTGTCGTCCCTTGCTGACCAGACCGCCAACACCAAGTCGTGCGGGCAGGTTGCGTTTCTAAGTCAGAAATTTGCCCGGCTTTTTATCGCGCACCAACCCCCAGAACCAA